>NZ_JBUYWD010000006.1:0-239451 GCF_055231015.1 Rhodococcus quanlei
CACACCCATTTCTACCCCCTCCCCGGCTAAGTCCACACCGGTTCAGCTCACGCGAACCTGTGTGACATTCGCCGGGGGTCGTGGGAGGTTGTCCACAGGCAGTCGGCTATCCACGGGCCGGTTCTACGGCGAATTTTCGGGTCGGATGTGGCACCGGCAAGGTGGATCCTTGCCCCATGTTGAGGGGAACATGGATACATAATCATCACGAACTGATCGCTGCCAGCCGTGACGGGGTGGTCCGTTCGGCGGCGCTCGAGCAATTCGGGGTAGGTCGAGCGACCGTATCGTCGCGCTGCCGACCGGGTGGTCCGTGGCAGCGGATGCTTCCAGGGGTGATTCTGTTGCACAACGGCCCACCGTCCTGGAATCAGCGCGTGCTGGCGGC
Organism: Rhodococcus quanlei; assembly: GCF_055231015.1. NCBI lineage: Bacteria > Bacillati > Actinomycetota > Actinomycetes > Mycobacteriales > Nocardiaceae > Rhodococcus > Rhodococcus quanlei. The sequence goes on from NZ_JBUYWD010000006.1 coordinate 389, forward strand.
GCTGGAATACGGGGGACCGAACGCCCTACTGACCGGCCATGCCGCGCTTGCCGCACTCGGTCATCCGCAGTCGGCGTCCATGAACGACGTGCTGTTGTTGGTGCCGTCGGCGCAGCATCGCCGTGACGTCGCGTACGTGCGGGTCGAGCGGACGTGGCGCCTACCGGAACCGGTGCGCCAGGGTCCGCTGCGGATGGCGCCACCGGTGCGGTGCCTGCTCGACGCGGCTCGTCGGACGTCGAATCCGGATACGTGCCGTGCGCTACTCACCCAGGGCATTCAGCGAGGCGACGTCACGGTCGGAGAATTGGTCCGGGAGCTTGCCGCCGGTAGCGATCGTGGCAGCCGCGTCCCCCGGTCCGTCCTGCGGGAGTTGACGGACGATGCTCACTCCGTCGCGGAGGTGCAGGCGCAGAAGTTGTATGCGACGAGCGGACTGCCTGCGATGGTTCACAATCGCGACATTGCGGTAGACGGCACCTGGATCGCGAGGCCCGACGGATGGCTCGACGAGGTGGCGCTGGCGTGGGAAATCGATTCACTGCGGTATCACCTGTCGGCGCAACAGCACGAGGCGACGTTGGTGCGCCGGGCGCGCATGCAGCGAGCGGGGATCGTGGTGGTGACGCATCTGCCGAAGCAGCTTCGATCGGACCAGGCGACGGTGCTGGCGGATCTGCGTGCGGGCTGCGAGTTGGCGATGTCCCGGCCCCGGCCGCCCGCCGTCCGTCTGCTTCCCACCCGCTGACCCCACCGACCGATGTCACACCCGTTCGCGTGAGCTGAACGCGTGTGACATCGGTCGGGGAAGGGAGAGGTCAGTAGACGCGGAGAGTTCCGGGTTTCCACCAGCCCCAACGGGTTTGCTCTCCGGTCTCGAGCTCCACCGGTGTGGCGCCGGGGTAGTGGCGGTCGTATCGCTCCAGCGATCCCCAGTCACGGCCCCAGTCGTCACGCAGGTAGGTCGGGACGGTGGTGGCGCCGGCGAGCGATTCGGTGAAGCCCAAGGGGCCGCCGTTCTCGCGGGCCTGCCACGTGTCGGTGGAACTGACGGCGAGCGGGCGGTCGGGGAGGATGCGGTAGTTGGGCATCTCGGCGACCCCGTACTCGTGCGAGAACGGTCGCTGGCACGGGAACTGCAGTCCGACAGCCCAGTCCAGCAGCACCGGCTGCTCCCTGCCGATGACCGAGTCGAGGGTCCGCAAATGCGGAACGCGCGGCGGTGTGAACGCGAGCCACTGATCGCCCGTGAGGTTCGGGTCGTTGGCAACGATCCGAACGGTGTCGGTGTCGGGTGCCAGCTCGTCGATCGGGATGCGCAGGTTGCGCCACGACGGGGCGGGACCGATGTCCTTGGGCAGATAGGTTCCCTGCGAGACGACGGTGCCGTCGGGTTGGCGCTTGCCGTACTCGAGCAGCAGCGACTGCCCGTAGGTGGTGGCGCCGGTCATGTCGACGGACCAGATGCGTCCTGCCGCGGACAGCACCACCAGTGGCCGGTCCTCGCTGCGCTCGGGCAACGCGTACCAACTCGACGTCAATTGCGCGGGTTCCTGGACGCCTTCCTGGTAGCTGCCCATGACCGGGGTGGTCGCGGGGTCGAGGCCGAAGGGCAGCTTCGCCCGGCTGCCGTTGATGCCGATGGCTCCGGTGCCGCCGCTGGTTCCCGCGTTGGAGCCGGTTCGGAAGGTGGGGCCGACAGTCTGGGTGTCGGTGTTACCCATGCCCTGGTCGACCGAAATGTAGTCGGCGGTGAGGTCGGTGGGCACTCCGTTGGGCGAGAACCCTCGTGGAGCCGCGCCGCCCAGCGGACCGTTGGCCAGTTCCTGGCCGGGTTCGGTGAACGGGGTGAGATTGCCGCCATTGGTGTCGTACTCGACCAGGACGTCCTTTGCGAGACCGCAGGTTTCGCCCGTCAGGGACTCGATGTTGGAGCGGGCCAACGAGTATGCGGGGTACTGAGACACTGCACCCTTCGCCATGGAGAGCACTTCGAACAGCACCATCGCACCGGCAACAACGGTCAGTGGGGCTGCTGCGAACTTGCGGATGCGCCTGCCCTTTTTGGTATTGGACGTCGGCGGGGACGGCGCATAGCCCTCACGCATGTACTGCCACGCTCCCACGGCTGCGGCGACGGCGAACAGGATCAGGAACAGTGTGTTCGATTCGAATCCGCTCAGTGACACCGACTTGTCGAACCACGGAACCCCATAGCTCGAGACGTACCAGTAGCCGTTGATGCCGGCGAAGGTGAGCGCCAGCATGAGCAGGAGCCCGGCCAAGAACGTTGTGCGGTTGCGCCGCGATCGGAGCGCGGAAGCGGATACCGCGACGGCGGTCAGCGCAGCCAACGAACCCGCGATGCCCGCGTAGGCACCGAAGTGATGGGTCCACTTGGTGGGGTTGAACATCATGAAGAAGATGGTTCCGACGATGACACCGAGCAATCGCCACGACGGGCCGATGCCGGTGCCGGGAATCTTTCTGCGGCGCAACAGCACGAACAGTGCGGTGAAGAGGCACAGGATCATCGTCAGGAACGCGAACCTGCGTGCCACCGATCCGTCCACGGTCTGCACGAACAGGTAGTAGTAGCGCAGGAAATCCTTGTACCACTCGAGGTTCGGTCCGATGAGGGTGCGTACGCGGGTGGCTTCCATGACGGAGGCGAACGTCTGATCCGCGAACACGGCGACGAGAACGATGGTTCCGGCGGCGAGGATCGGTGCGATGAGCGGCCAGGTGCCGACTACGCGGTGCCGTTTGATGATGATGCGCATGAGTGGCCGCGCACCCGCGAGTAGCGCTGCGACACACATCAGACCGGTGGGGGCGGCGGCGAGTGTGAATGCGCCGATGAACACGGCCACGGCTGCCGGAAGCAGTCGACCGGTGGCGATGGCGCGTTCGATGGAGCACCAGGTGAGCAGTGCGCCGAGGGCGACGATCGGTTCCGGGCGCAGTCCGTTGTTGTAAGGCAGCCAGAAGGCGAGGAACACGAGTCCGCCGGTCCACAGGGCGACCTTGTTGTTCCGGACGGCCCGGCCCAGTCGGGGTGCCACCTCGCGGCTGATCACCATCCAGCAGAGGATTCCGGCGAGCAAGGCGGGCAGGCGCATGAACACGCTGGCCGTGGAGATGTTGGTCATCGCGGCCAGTACTTCGTAGTACCAGCCGAACGGGGCTTCGGGGACACCGAACCAGCGGAAGTAGTTGGCCATGTATCCGGCGCCTTCGGAGACGCGGGCCATGGTGAGCAGGTAGCCGTCGTCGGCGGTGTTCGCGCCGATGAAGTGCCAGACGACGAGCGTGCCCACGATGACGGCATCGAGGCCGGTCGGTTTCGCCCAGTGGGCGGGCAGGAACCGGCGGTGCCGGCGGCCGTCGGTGCCGTCGAGTCGGCCGAGGGCGACCACCGAGACGATGGTGGCGAGAACGGCGACGATCATGGCGACCGTCTTGACGAGCGTCGGGCTGGACGAGAATCGTGAGTCGACGTCGATGGTGAGCGAGAGGCCGTCGGTGGACGTGCCCTCGGGGAGATCGGTGAAGACACCCACCACCTGTGGGCGAAGATCACCGGTGAGTTCGCCGGCGACGGGGTTGCCTTCGTCGTCGGTGAGCCCGATGAACTCGGCGGTCGTGCTGTCGATATCGGAGTCGATGACGATGTTCGAGCATTGCCCGGACTCGACGTCCTCGCGGGGCGCGGTGGCGATCGTGACGTTGCGGTCGAGGACGTCGACGGTGTCGGCGGAGACGCGCACGAACATCGCGTTCAGGGCCGCACCTTCGCCTTGCGGCGGTGCCGTGGACAGCAGGATTCCGCCGCGTTCGTCGATATCGGACACCACGGTGCACGGGATGGACGCGTGGAGGTCGACGGGCGCCTGCGACATCAGCGGCGCTTCGATGTCGCCGACCGAACCGTTCTGCGGCCACTGCACTGTTGCGGTGGTCTGTGTGACGGGCAGGAACGGGGTCGCGAGTGCGAGCAGGAACCCGATCAGTCCCGTGACGACTGCAATCAGTCGTACGGTCCGATACTCCGAGCGGAGGTTGGAAGCGGCAGGCGGAGCATGTGAGACGTCGGGCACGGTTGTCGATCGTATGTCAACGCGTTTTCGGGCCGTCACGCGACGAGAATCTGCCGCCTATGGGAGCCGTATCGGTCCCGGCGTCCACGTGCCTGATCTCGTCACTTCCTCCGTGTCGATCCGGGCCGGGGTTGCCGCGGGGTCGAGCGGGGTGTACTGCTCGAGCGATCCCCAGTCACGGTCCCAGTCGTCGGACAGATAGGTCGCCAGGGTGCGGGCCTGGAGAAGTTGACCGGTCCAGCCGAGCGGTCCACCACCGAATCGGTCCTGCCAGGCGTTGGTTGCCTCGGCGCCGCCACGGTCGGGGAGCACCCGGTATTCGGGTACCTCGGCCACCCCGTAGCGGTGGTCGAACGGGCGCTGGCAGGGGAATGCCAGTCCGACGGCCCAGTCGAGCAGCACCGGAGTCCGGGATCCGACGACGCTCTGCAGGGTTGCGGTTTTCGGCACCCGCGGCGGCGTGACCGCGAGCCACCGGGAGGGGTCGAGGTTGTTGTCCGCGGCGATCAGGCGTACGGAATCGGCGTCGTCTGCCAGTTGGTCGAGTGGCACCCGGAGGTTGCGCCACGACGGTGCAGGTCCGATGTCGATCGGCGCAGCCACTCCGAGGACGGTGACGTCGCCGCCCGGTTCGGCCCGTCCGTATTCGACCTGGAGTCGGGCGCCGGGGGTGACCACGCCGTCCGAGTCCACCGAATGGATACGGCCGGCCGCAGCGATGGTGAGCAGTGGTGCGTCGGCGGTGCGTTCGGGGAGCGCGTACCAACCGGTGGTCAGGGCGGCGGCCTCCTGGCGGCCTTGCTGGTAGCTGCCGAGAACGGGAACACGGGCAGGGTCGAGGCCGAAGGGCAGGGCGACGTCGCTGCCGTTGACGCCGGTGATGTCGGCGGAGCCGCCGCCGGTACCGGACCGGGTCTGGCTCGTCGTCTCGTCGGAGTCGTTGTCTCTGTCGTCGGTTTGCACGGTGTTGGCGCCACCGGTGGTCGACGTTTTTTCGGTGTCGGCGGTGAGGTCGGCCGCCACCCCGTTGGGGTCGAATCCGGTCGACTCGGTGGCTCCGAACGCGTTCGCACCCGAGTTGTCGGCGGGCGGTGTGCGCAACGGCAACACGGCGGCGGTGGGGTCGGTTTCGACGAGGACTTCGTCGGCGAGTGCGCAGGTCCCGTCTACCGACTCGAGATTGGCCTTCGCGATCGAGTACGCCGGGTACTGGTCCACGGCTCCCTTGACGAACGAGAGAACCTCGAACGCGACGATGCCCGCGGCCGCCAAGGTGAGCGGTGACGGTGCGAGGAAGCGGGCTCGCTTACCGTTGGGCGGCTTGGCCTTCTCGTACGGTTCGCGGAGGTGGAACCAGGCGGCCAGGAGCAGCGTCAGCACGGTGAGCCCGAGCAACACGGTCGAGAAGCCCTTGCCCGCGATGCTGGGCGGTTTGTCCCACCAGGGGATGCCGTAGCTCGAGACGTACCACCAGCCGTTGGAGCCGGTGAACGCCACGGCGAGGATGAACAGAATGCCTGCGGCGAACAGGGTTCGGTTGCGTTTGGACCGGATGCTCGCGGCGCCCACGCCTACGGCGGCGAGCACGGCCACCGATCCGGCGAGGCCTGCGTACACACCGAAGTGGTGCGTCCACTTGGTGGGGGTGAACATCATGAGCAGCAGGGATGCGAAGACGATTCCCAGGATTCGGCGCGACGGTCCGATCGCCGTGCCGGGCACTTTGCCCTTCTTCAGGATCAGCATCACACACACGACGACGCACAGCAGCATGACGAATACGGCGAACCGTCGTCCCAGCGACCCGTCGGGAGTGATCGAGAGGAGCGCGTCCCAGCGGATCCGTTCCTCGAACCAGGTCTGGTTGGGGCCCAGCGCGGTTCGAACCCGCGTCGATTCGAGCACGCTCGCCAGGGTCTGGTCCGCGAATACGGCTACCAGCACCACGGTGCCTGCGGCGAGGATCGGAGCGATCTGCGAAACGAAACCGACGCGCCGTCCGCGCGCGACGAGGATCTGGAATGCTGGGCGGGCGCCGGCGATCAGGGCGGCGATACAGATGAGCCCGGACGGTCCCGCAGCAAGGGAGAAGGCGGCGATCAATACCGCCATCGCGGCAGGCAGAAGTCGGCCAGTGGCGATGGCGCGCTCGATGGAGCACCAGGTGAGCAGCGCGCCGAGGGCAATGATCGGTTCGGGGCGCAAGCCGTTGTCGTAGGGAAGCCAGAAGGCAAGGAACACGAATCCGCCGGTCCACAGGGCCACCCTGTTGCGGCGCACCGCGACACCGAGCCGGGGGATCACCTCACGGCTGATCACCATCCAGCACAGGATTCCGGCGATCAGCGCCGGCAGCCGCATCCACATGCTCATCGTGCTGACCTTCGCGAAGGCCGCGAGTACTTCGTAATACCAGCCGAACGGGGCTTCGGGGACGCCGAACCACCGGAAGTAGTTGGCCATGTAGCCCGCGTGCTCGGATACGCGGGCCATGCCGAGCAGGTATCCGTCGTCGGACGTGTTGGCGCCGATCACGTGCCACAGCAGCAGCACTCCGACGACGATCCCGTCGACCCCGGTGATCTTCCACCAGCGGGCGGGCAGGAAGCGGCGCGCACGGCGTCCGTCGACGCCGTCGATGCGGTGCAGGGCGTACAGCGAGGTCAGTGTGGCGAGAACGCACACGATCATCGCGAAGAATTTGAGGAGTGTCGGTGTCGACGAGAATCGGGAGTCGAGATCGGCGTGGACGTTCAGTCCTTCGGGTGGCGGCCCCTGCAGGTCGGTGAAGATTCCCACCATCTGCGGACGGAAGTCGCCGGTCAGGGAATCGGTGCCGACGGCTTCGGGTTCGCTGGGTGTACCGACGATCTCGGCGGCGGTTCGCTCGGCTGTGGAGGTGACGTGTACCGAGTCGCAGCCCTGCAGTTCAGCGAGTGTGCCCGAGGCCAGCACGTGGTTGCGGACCCGGACTTCGAAGGTGTCGTCGGTGACGGCGGCCGTAAGCCCCGCTGTGGGGCGGTCTGCACCCTCGGGCAGGGTGGCAACGACCGTGCCGGCGTCCGGGGTCAGCGCGGTGCACGGGATCGTGACGTCGAGTTCGGTCGGCGAGTAGGAGACGAGGGGGGCGGTCACACTTTCGGTCGACTGGTCTTGCGGCCAGCTGACCGATGCCGCCATCTGGTTGACCGGAAGGAAGGGGGTCGCGAGGGCCAGGGCGAACCCGAGCAAGCCCGTGACGATGGCGATCGTCCGGGACAGGCGGACACGGCGGGCTTCCGATTTTCGCTCGGTCGCGGTCACAGGGGCATCAGACGGCACAGACAAAGATGGTAGGCCACGTCCATATGTGGTCGATTCGGCCACAGCCTCGACCTTGCAGGTCTAGCCTGAGGGCGTCACGAACGCTCGGCGTTTTCATCGACACACTCGAAACTGGGGAGACATGGTGGTTGGTGTATCAGGACGGCTCGGCTCGAGAGTTTTCATACGCACCGTCGCTGTGGCTGCTGTTGCGGCACTGTCGATGGTGATGGGGAACGGCACGGCGTCTGCGGGTGTGGACAATGCCAGCGCGATCACCGATGTTCGCGGTAATCGGATCGAGGTTCTGCAAGCGGACACCCACATCCGGACGGTGCCTCCGCTGGACAGTTCACCTCTGACCGTCGAGTTCTTCCATGACGGGGTCGCATCGGTGAACATCACCGGGCCCGACGCCGCCGAGTTCGAGAATACGAGGCTCACGGTCGGCTATCAGATCGGGTATCCGATTGCGCTTGCCGGGGCGCTGGTCGTTCTCAACACGCCCAACCTCGATTGGGAGGTGGGGACGGAGAACGCGATTCTCCTCGGCCTGGTACCGGATTTCGAACTCGGTCTCGAGGCCGGCAATTTCGGGACTCTCGGCGGTTCGATCATTCCCTCGCAGTCACTCGAAACGGAACTCGAGCCGGGAGGTATCACCACGGTGCCGATCCTCGAGAATCAGGAGTTCGACGGCCCCATCGCCAGTGTGCGATTGGCGGGCTTGCATGGACACGTGAGTGGTGCGATCGGTCCGGTGACCATTCGGCCGTACGCGATGGCGACCACCGAGAATGGCGACACCGTGGTGACTTACGGTGTGCCGCAGAGGCTTTAGTTCCGCTCGGCGGTGAAGTAGCGGAAGATCAGACAGCTTGTCCGACGCTGTGATCCGGCGTCGCCGCGAACTCCGGCGGCGCCGACAGCTTCTGCTTGTGTGCTTGCATCCACCGAGTGATGGGCAGGCCGGCAAGCCACAGCACACCCGCCACCGCGGGCAGTGCGAGGGCGAGCCAGTGGCCACCGTAGATGGCGATCACGCCCGCTACTGTCCAGGCGAGACCGATATGGACGAGATTGACCCCGACGGTCGTTCCGACCAGGAACTCGTCGTCGGAAGGTTGTGCATCGTGCATTACCGCTCCTGACGCCGACCAGTCGGTATAGTTTAGCGTCGATAACGAGCGTGTGCTGGGTAATGTCAGAAGATTTCGGTCGCAGCGCGTGCACGAGAACCCGTAGCCGAGAACGCAGGAGCACAGCATGAAGAGCATCATCGTGTGCAAGTCGGTATCCCACGGCAACACCAGGAAGGTTGCCGAGGTCATCGGCGAGGTGTTGGGGGCGCGTGTGGTCGATCCAGCGGAGATCGAAGCGGCAGAGCTCTCCTCCTACGATTGCGTGGGATTCGGCTCGGGAGTGCGCAACATGGACTTCTACCGAGAGCTGCGTGAATTCGCCGGCTCGCTGCCCGAGGGGCAGCGAAGCAAGGCGTTCGTGTTCAACACCAGCGGTTTCCCGGAGCCGCCGTTCCGCCGCTACCAGCGCAATTTCGTGTCGCTGCTCGAGAAGAAGGGTTTCGAGGTGGTCGACACCTTTTCCTGCTACGGGTACGACACCTTCCTGCCGCTCAAAATCGTCGGTGGTGTCCGCAAGGGGCGACCGAACACCACCGATCTGGAGGCGGCACGCATGTTCGCCGAAGGGCTACGAACCCGGATCGTCTCCACCCGTTGACCTAACGGGAGCGATTACTGGTTGCGCGTCACCACTACGTACGGGCCGGTCTCTGCCACCGTGAACCTGGGGTCGTCGAACAGTTCCTTCGGGAAGGTGACCGTGTAGCGGCGAACGTTCGGATCGTTGGGGTAGACGTCCTCGGTGAGTCGGAGGGTGTAGCCGTCCGGTCCCTCTCGGAAGAGGAACACGTCCGGTGCCCGCCACGGCGCTTCGTCCATCGCGGCGATCAACTGGTCCGTCGTCTCGAGTTCGCTCCACTCGGCGATGGCCGCATTCCTGCCCGCGTAGTCGGCCAGGGGGTTGGCGTAATGCGAGGTATGCCCTTGGAAACCGTAGTACGGGTAGAAGCTGAGGAATCCGGTATCGGTGGTGAGGACCACGGTGTCGTGACGTTCGCTCGGGCGCCGCTCCTGGATCAGCTCGTCGACGTTCGCGTAGTGCGAGGCGGCTCCCGGCGGGCGCATATCGGCGCGTTCACCGTTTCCGTCGGTATCCGAGTACGCGACAGCGATGTCCGACGCCAGGACCTGCGGAATGTTCTGAACGAACGAGAGACCGCCGAGCACGCCGATCGCGAGGAGAGAGCCCTTCACCTTGGGGCTGTCGCTGGTGGCGCGGACGATCCACCCCGAGAACTCGATGAAGCCGAAGGTGCCTGCGGCAGCCAGCAGAGTCAACAGCACGGGCTCGAGGCGGAAGGCCAGCAACGTGGTGCCCGCGACGGCTGCGGTCATGGACAGCAGGAACCACAAGTAGATGGTTGCCACGCCGATACCGAGGGCTTGCGCGCGTCTGGAACTGGTCGCCCGGCTGATCAACCACACCGTCCCGAGCAGACACAGTGCACCGACGAGGGAGAAGTCGATCATCGGGAAGGGGAGCCTGGCACTGCTTTCGGGGAGGTAGTGCAAGGCGGTCCCGGACGAGGCGGGCGTTCCGCTCAGGAATTCGAGGAGAAAGGGCAGCCAGACGGTCAGCGCGAGAGCACCGGAGATGACGGCGATGACGACGAGACGCACGAGCGGCGCCGCCGCCGCGCGCCACGTCTTGTGTTCACGCACCGCCAAACCTGCCGTGATCAGGGCCATGACGGTGACGGTGAATGCCGCGAAGCCGAGGTACAGCGTGTAGAACGTGGCAGCGAGTCCGAGGAACAGTCCGGTGCCCACCACAGCTCCCCAGCCGCCCCCACCCTTTACGGCGGTCCACCCGCCCCCGCCCTTCCCGTTGCGATGCAGTGCGCCCCAGGCCATCACGAGGGCGGGCGCCATCAGCAAGACGATCACCGCTCCGTACACCTCTGCGGAGGCGTAGGCGAGGACGGTGGCGGTTGTCGCGAGGGCAACCACGATCGCCCAGTCCTGCCGGATCAGATTGCTCCACAACGCCAGCGCAACCACGGCGGCGACGGCGAGTGATCCGATCGCATACGGCTTGAAGGCTTCCCAGCCGTCCATCCCGAGGATGTTGGCGACGCGTCCGCCGATCCAGAACCAGCCGGCCGGGTAGTAGGGCGGCAGGTCCGCGTACGTCATGTCGTGCAGCGCCGCGGAATCGGTGAGACGCGTGAGGTACGCGGTGCGGAACTCCTGGTCGACGGAGACTCCGTGGAGGTACAGCTTCGTCCCACCGAGCGGCAACCCCAATGTGACCGTGACGAACCCGGACAGGCTTGCCCAGGACAACACCTTCGCGAAGGGGCGTGCAGTCGTCCGTCGGACCAGGATCACCGAGACGGCGATACCGACGATCGCCACCACCTGGCCGACCGTCGTCACCGCCTGGGTGACGTTGGACGAGTTGAACGCCGGCCACTGGACCCGGCCGATGGCGAACAGGCCCACGGCTGCGACCACGGCCGCGACGACCGCCGCCGACAGCATTTCGCCTGCCGCCGACAGCGTCCGCCTGACCGGGGCTACCTCTGCACTCGTCACGAAAGGGAAGCCTAGATGGGCAGTTTCCGGAAGATCGGACGCGGCACGTGCCGCAGGCCCATCATGACGAATCGCCACAGACCGGGAGTCCAGACGATCTCCTTGCCCTTGTCAGCGGCCGCGACGGCGAGCGCGGCCACCTCTTCCTTGTTGACCGTGAGCGGGGCTTCCTTCACGTGCGCGCTGAACTGGGTGCGCACCATGCCCGGACGAACCACCGTCACGCGCGGGCCGAACGGTGCGAGAGCCTCGCCGAGGCCGAGGTAGAAGCCGTCGAGGCCGGCCTTGGTGGAGCCGTAGACGAAGTTGGCGCGCTTGACGCGCTCTCCAGCAACCGACGACATGGCGATGATGCGTCCGGAGCCCTGTGCCTTCATCTTCTCGCCGACGAGCACACCGACGGACACTGCTGCGGTGTAGTTGACCTGTGCTGTGAGAACGGCCTTGCGCTGGTTCTGCCACAACTCCTCGGAGTCGCTGTCGAGAGCGAAGGCGACGATGGCGACGTCGACGTCACCTTGCGCTGCGGTCCACGCTTCGTCGATGACCTTCGGGTGGGAATCGGTGTCCAGGGCATCGAAGTCGACGATCTCGACCCCGGTGGCACCCTTGGCCTTCAGTTGCGCCACCGCGTTGTCACGGCCGGGATCGCCGGGAAGCGCCGCGAGGACGACGCGTGCAGGCGATCGCGACAGGTAGACCTCGGTGATCGCGAGACCGATCTCGCTGGTTCCGCCGAGTACGAGGATCGTCTTGGGGTTACCGACTGCGTCGATCGTCACAACAATTCCAACCTTCTGGCCATATCGGAGGCGAAGACGCCTGTGGGGTCTACGGAGCGGCGAACCTTGATCCATTCGTCGATCCGGGGGTACATCGCGTGGAAGTTCTCCGCGGTGGTGCGCGAATCCTTGGCTGTGTAGAGCCGGCCGCCGAACTCGAGGACGCGCTTGTCGAGTTCGGTGACCATCTCGTTCAGGCCATCCTTGATCGGGAAGTCCATCGCGACGTTCCACCCGGCCATCGGGAAGCTCAGGGGCGCCTCGTTGCCGGGACCGAACAGCTTGAACACGTTGAGAGCGGAGTAGTGCCCGGAGCCCTGGATGAACCGGATGATCTTCTTGAACTCTTCGAGCGCGTCCGTGGGAACCAGGAACTGGTACTGCAAAAAGCCCTTGGAGCCGTACGCGCGATTCCACTCGCCCAGTAGGTCGAGCGGGTGATAGAACTGCGTCAGGTTCTGGACCTTGCCCGTGTAGTCCTTGCCTCTGCGCCAGTACAGCTCGCCGATGGCGCTGGCCGAGAGCTTGTTCATCAGGCCGTTCGGGAAGACGTCCGGCATGGTCATGAGCTGCGGGGCGTCGAACTTGAGCGGGTCCTTCTGCAGCTTCTTCGGGAGCTGGTCGAACGTGGCGAGCGAGCCGCGGGTGATGGCCGCGCGGCCGAGCTTCGGGGGTGCGCTCACGATGTCGAACCAGGCGCTCGAGTACGTGTAGTTGTCCTCGGTACCGTCCTGGTGCGCCGCGACGGTTTCGTCGAGGCTGTCGGTCTGGATGCCGTCGTTGATGAAGTAGGCGGTCTCGGTGGGGATCATCTCGATGACGGCGCGCACGATGATGCCGGTCAGGCCGTTACCGCCGACCGTCGCCCAGAAGATGTCGGAGTTCTCGCCGCCCGGCGTCAGGTGGCGAACCTGGCCGTCCGCGGTGAGCAGGTCCATCGAGCGGACGTGGTTGCCGAAGCTGCCCTCGCTGTGATGGTTCTTGCCGTGAATGTCCGAGGCGATGGCGCCGCCGACGGTGACCTGGCGGGTGCCCGGCAGTACCGGAACCCACAGGCCGAACGGCAGGGCCGCCTTCATCAGCTGGTCGAGGCTGACTCCGCCGTCCACCTCGACGAGGTGGGTGTCGCGGTCGATTCGATGAATGCGATTGAGCGCAGTCATGTCGACGACCAGTCCGCCCGCGTTCTGCGCCGGGTCGCCGTAGGAGCGGCCGAGGCCGCGGGCGATCACCCCGCGCTGCAGGTAGGACGGCTTGGACTCGTTCTGTTCCGCTACCTGGGTGACGGCTTTCGCGATCACTTCCACGTCCGGGGTGGAGAGCACGTGCGCCGTGGTCGGCGCGGTGCGGCCCCATCCTGCGAGGGTGCGGGTCTGTGTGGGGAGCGCCTCGTTCGGCGTCTCGTCTGCTGTCTCGGACATCGTGGAAGAGGTTACCTGGCGGTAGAGACGGTTAGGCTCGTCCGCGTGCCCGCAACACCCGAAAGTCACGAAGACATCGCTCACGAACATGGAGCTCACCACGACGAGCCGCATGTTCCGCTGCCCGTCGAGATCCCGGTCACCGAGAGCATCGCGGACGACGCTCCTGACCTGAAAACGCAGATTGTCCGTTTCGTGCTGACGGGTGGGCTGTCGGCCGTCGCCGACTTCGGGCTGTACGCGATTCTGGTGTTCGGGTTCGGTCTGCCGATCGGAGTGTCGAAGTCCATCAGCTTCGTCGCCGGCACGACCACCGCGTATCTGATCAACCGTCGGTGGACGTTCAAGGCCGAACCCAGCCGTGCTCGCTTCGTGGCCGTCGTGGCGCTGTATGCGCTGACATTCGCGGTCCAGGTCGGTCTCAACGGGTGGCTCAATCACGTCATGCCCGACGACTGGTGGCGTTTCCCGCTGGCCTTCGTGATCGCGCAGGGCACGGCGACGGTGATCAATTTCGTGGTCCAGCGCGTCGTCATCTTCAAGATTCGGTAGCGCATCACTTGTCAATGAATTCGTAACGAATCGGACTACTTCGAGACAAGGTGAATGCCGGACGTCTAGCGTTTGTTAAATCTATGTTTCACAGCCATGGTGACGGGAGCGCTGACATGGCGAAAACTCCACATACGCAGGAGGGCGTCGTCCGGTACCGGACGGGCGCGAACCTTGCCGGACCGAGTATCGAGTCGCAGGTTCTCTACCAGGCGTTTCGGTGGTTCGTTCGGCCTGTTGTGAAGGCAGCGCCGATAAACCGAAACGCTCTGCGGAGGGCGGCGCTGCTCGACGTCGCCGCCGGCGTTCGACACACCAAAGGCGTCTCTCGCACCCCGGTTACGCTGCCGGGATTCGACGCCGAGATCGTCCGTGCACCGGGAGCGTCACCGGATCTCGGGCACGGGGTGATCATGTACATGCACGGCGGGGGGTTCATGTGCTGCGGGCTCAACACGCATCGTCCGGTGGTCGCGGCGCTCGCAAGGCTCACTCGGTTGCCGGTGATGCACGTCGGCTATCGGCAGCTCCCGGACACGAACATCGGTGGGTCGGTCGACGATTGCCTGACCGCATATCGGTGGCTCCTGGACAACGGAGCACGCCCCGATGGGACCGTGTTCGCCGGCGATTCGGCCGGGGGTTTCCTTGTTTTCGCAACCGCGCTGAAGGCGGTGGAGGAGAACCTGCCGGGTCCGGCAGGGCTGGTGGGCTTCTCGCCGTTTCTCGATTTGGACTGCGCTGGCAAGTCGGCGCATGTGAACGCGGAACGGGATGCGTTCGCGACGGTCGACCAGTTGGAGGCGGTTGCGCGGCTCGGAGCACAGAAGGACGGGGAGCTCGATACGGCGTTGTCGCCGGTCAACGGGGATCTGGCTGCGTTGCCGCCGACGCTGCTGTTCGCTGCGGAGTCCGAGGTCCTGCGGTGTGATTCCGAACTGATGGCACGTCGTCTCGATGCGGCCGGGGTGCCGTGTCGCCTGCAGATCTGGGACGGCCAGGTTCATGCGTTTCCGGCGGTGGTCCCCGCGATGCCGGAAAGCCGGGTGGTGTTGCGGACCGTGGCGAGGTTCGTCCTCACACACACCTCGCCGGACGATCGACTCGGGCGCAAGACGGCCTGAGGACAGTTCAGTTTGGTGGTCCCTCCTCCAACATGATTCGACCCTGGTGCATCGCACCTTCCTGGTCGATCCACCCGAGTTCGATCGTGTCCCCGGGGCCGCGGTGCATCATCATCGCTGTGATTTCCTGTGCGGACGAGATCCGTCGACCGTCCATGGTGGTGATCACGTCGCCCACCTCCATGCCCGCGTCCTCGGCGGGACTCCACAGCGACACCCACAGGACCTCGGCGCCGTGTTCGTGATCGGTCACCGTCACGCCGAGGACAGGCGTGGGGCCTACTCGAACGGTGTCCGAACTGGTGCCGGAGAGAACCTGGTCCACGACGCTCATCGCGACGTCGATGGGGACCGCATACGAGCGTGGCGGTCCGATCGTGTCCGCAGGATCTTCTTCGGCGTTGCCTGCCGTGTTGATGCCGATGACGGCACCTGTCTCGTCGACCAGGGGGCCACCCGAATCGCCTGGTCGTACGGCGGCGTTCACCTCGATCATTCCGTCGAGTCGATTGCGGGACCCGTCTGCTGTACTTCGCGCGGTGAGTGTCTGCTCGAGTCCGGTCACGATGCCAGGTGCGGAGACTGCTGCGCCGTCGCCTTCCGCGTTCCCGATTGCGAGGATCGGATCGCCGATACGTATGTCCGTATGGTCGTCGAGCAGTGCGGGGGTCAGGTTCGAGGCGCCGGCGAGGCGCAGGACAGCGATGTCCGTACCTGCGTCGTACCCGAGAATCTCCGCCGCGTAGGAGGTGCCGGTGTCGAACGATCGTGCCGAAACGTCGGCGGCGCCGACGATCACATGATGATTGGTCACGATCAGACCGTCCGTGCTCAAGACGATTCCCGTGCCGGCTGTCGATGTCGTCGCCGATTCCGAGGTGATCGCAACGATTGTGGGGACAACGGTGCGTTCGAGTTGTTCGGGGGTCAGGGCTGGACGCGTCCGTGCCTCGGCGGGTGGTGCGTTCGAACGCTGCGTGTCGACGGTTGCCGGCATCGGGGCGGACGGCTGTTGGGTGGACGGCTGCGGGGCGGAAGGCGGGGGCAGCGATCCGGGTTCGAGGGTGGGCGCGCCGACGAGTAGTGTCGCGGCAGCCATGGCCGCGACTGCCGTCGATCGCAGGGCCCTCGATCCCGTCACCGTTCAGAAGTTACTCGGTTCCTACCCGGCATCGTGTGGGTTCAGCTGCCTGTGATGGTTCACAGTCTTGGGGCAGTCGTTCCGGGAAGTTTCCAGGGTTGGCCGCAGGTTGTGGAAGTCGCAAGACGGTCGACGTACGATCCTCGCGTCGCGTGGATCATTGCAGTCCGCACCGTCCGGCGCATCCCGTGTGTGTGCCGCGGCGAACTGCAGAACGTCGTGCCGACACGACTTCTGTGCCGTGTGGTGGCACAAGGAGGAATTCCTGAAGATGTCGTCCAAGAGCACGGCCGAATTGTCGGCGGATCCGAACGAGTGGCCGGACGCTGCTCCGCCCCATGGTCGGGGTCGACGATTCCGGTGGTGCCCGACGTCGTCGCATCGGTGACGGGCGAAGAGATCACCACGGATGACCTCCCATTTGCCCATTCGATCTCGAGGTAAGGACGCACAACGGTGACTGCTATCGGCGAATCGACTCCGCGGGTCATGATGGCCGGCGCCCCCGCGTCCTCGGCCCTCGAGAATCTCCACTCCATCGCCGCGGATCTGGTCGGGCATTTCCAGGCTGTGGTTCCGTGCGACAGTCTGCCGCGCGAGCAACCCTGCGGTCGCGAGCAATCCTGTGGTGACGTCACGGATGTCACGATGAAATGTCTGCGACTGGCCGCGGAGATGCTCGACACGCGTCGCGTGCCGACGGAGGACGATCTGGCCGCCGTCGCAGAGGCGACGACGCAGTGGGCACGTGACGGTATCGGGTTGCAGGTGATTCTCGAAGTGCTGCACGAGGGGTTTCGTTTGGGCTGGTTGCGTCTGGTCGACGGCGCGGGGGCGGGAGATCTTCCCGGCTTGGCGCAGGGCGGAGAACTGTGGATCGCGATGCTCTCCCGCGCCACCGTCGCAGCCACGCAGTCGTACATCTGCGAGTTGAAATTCATCGCAAGTGAACATCACAACGCTTCGCATACCTTGGTCACCGCCCTGCTTGCCGGACGGGTGACGCCGGCGTCGGTGCGCCAGTCCGGGATCGAGATCGCGTCCGAGTACACGGTGATTGCTCTGCACCTTCCTGCGCATACGGACGAGCACGGTTCGCCGAGCGATACCGCGGTTGTTGCGCGGCGCAAGCTACGACGAGTACAGGCAGAACTCGCGAAGGTATGTGGGCGTACGGCATTGTCGCTGCTCAGTGCGGAGGGGGGCACGGTGCTCGTTCCGGACTCGCTCGGTGACGTGTGGGTGAACTCCCTGATCGAGAAGTTGGCCACGGCGGGGCAGGTCCTGCCGACTGCGGCGGTCGTGCAGGCTCGGACCGAGGACGTTCCATCGGCCGCCGAGCGTGCGCACGAATTGCTGGATCTGGCACGACGGATTCGGCGTGAGCCGGGCGTGTACCGCATGGCGGACCTGGTCTTCGAGTATCAGATGATGCGGCCCGGACCGGGCCGCGAGCATCTGACGGGGTTGCTCGATCCGCTGGAGAAGTCACCGGATCTGATCACGACACTCGATGTTCATGTGCACAACGACTTGAATCGGCAGCGGACCGCGCGGCAGCTTCATGTCCACGCCAATACTGTGGATTACCGGCTCAAACGTATCGCCGAGTTGACGGGACTGGACCCGGCCCGACCAAGCGGGCTGCGTCCGCTTCAAGCCGCGTTGGTTGCCGGGAAGCTCGAGAAGTCGAGGAAGAAGGCCTGAGTCGGCGCAACCGGCCCAGCGGCGCAGCCCGCGAGCAGCTGGTCGCACTGTGACTGTTGAGAGACTTGGCGGCTTGCGCACTGTGAAGCTGCCCAGACATCGAGAACGGTACGGGCTGGGCAGGGCAGCCTGTTCGGTGCGTAATCGGGTGTCGGCCGACCGGTGTGTCGGGGCCTGGCGCGGTATCGCGAATCGGACCCCCGCATCATTTGCGCGGTGCCGTTTTCGTCGAAATATGCAGCGTTGCAAGGGATTTCGTAGGTGACGGCCCATCCGACGGGGCCGGTTCGATCTCCAGGAGTGGTACTTGTCGAACCGTCCCGACGGTGACGCGAACGGCTCCCGGTGGTGTGTGACCGGGGTGTGAAACTTCCCGGAGGGCGTTCATATCGTGGGAAAACGAGGTGACGAACTCGAGGTAGGTTCACCGGCTATGACTTGGACCATATCGTTGCGGAAGAGTTCCGCTGTCTCGGTGGCGACTTCGGCGGTATTGATAGCGGCATCGGCCGCTCTCGCGTCGCCGGCTGCGGCTGCCCCGGCGGCTCCGGCGCCCAACCCGCGCGATACTACGGTCGGGGTCGGTCTGCCGAGCACCAACTATCCCGACGCGATGCTTAAGGCGATGGTCGCCCCGCGCATGGCGCCGGTCGGAGCGAACGACTGGGACTGCACCCCTGGTGACGCGCACCCGCAGCCGGTGGTGCTCGTGCATGGAACCTGGAACAGCGCGTACAACAACTGGTCGGGTGTGTCTCCGATCTTGAAGGAAGAGGGATACTGCGTCTTCGCACTGAACTACGGTGAGGCGGGCATCCTGGACCAGGGAGGCGTCGGCACGCTTCTGCCGGACCTCTACGGAGTCGGTCCGATCGAGGAGTCGGCCAAGGAACTCGCGGTCTTCGTCGACGAAGTGCTCGCCGCAACCGGGGCCGACAAGGTCGATGTGGTCGCCTACTCGCAGGGCGGACTGGTCACCCGTCAATATCTGAAGTTCGAGGGTGGGGCCAACCCGGACGATCCCGCCGAGAACAAGGTGGACGACATAGCCATGCTCGGCGCCACCAATCACGGCACGGGGCTGAGTGGAATCGCCACCCTCGATCGGGGGATCCGCGACCTCACCGGTATCGACCTCGACCCGCTGCTCGACCACGTCGCGGGCAAGGCGCCTATCCAACAGGTGTTCGGTTCACCGCTGCTGGTCAAGCTCAACGAGGGTGGTGACACGGTCCCCGGAATCGACTACACGGTGATCGCCACCCGCTACGACGAGGTCTCCAACCCGTACTGGTGGAGTTTCCTCGAGGCAGGCCCAGGCGCCACGGTGCACAACATCACGTTGCAGGACGGATGCGAGGTCGATGTATCCGATCATCTGAGCTTGAGCTATTCGCCACGAGCGATCGACTGGGTCGAGCACGCACTCGATCCGGAGAACTTCACCGAGGAAGACGTTCGTTGCGTGGGTAATGCGCCGATCGGTGGCAGTTCCGACGGTGGCCCCCTCGGGCCGAGAACGTTCGACACCGGACCCGCGAACGGTGCGTCCGGTTCTTCGGGTTCGTCCGAGGGTTGAGCGTCGAGGATCGGCTCGGCAAGCCCATCGCATGGCAACCCACCGAAAACGGACCGAGCAGGCCCCCGATCGTGAGAGAATCGCCGGACGCGCGCCCACAGCCACACGGGTGGTAGGTGTGCGTCCAGGGTAGGGGGAGGATCGGTATGACGAGTGACGATGCGGGCCAGCGGATCATGGTGGCCGGAATGCCGGCGTCCTTGCATCTCAGCAATATGGAGGCCGTCGCAGGGAATCTGGTCGGTCACTTCGCTGCGAATGTGATTCCGTGCGGCAACTTGCCACGCGAAGAACTCAGTGGCGATGTCACGAATGTGACGATGAGTTGTCTGCAGTTGGCGATGAAGATGCTCGACTGGCGCCGAATGCCCACCGACGAGGACCTGACCGGGTTTCGCGAGGCAACGGCACAGTGGGCACGTGAAGGGATCCCCCTCGAAACCATCCTCGAGGTACTGCACGAGGGCTTTCGTCTGGGATGGTTGCATGTCGTCGACGATGCCGGGAGCGGTGACGTCGGGGACGTCGCACAGGGTGGCGAGCTGTTGATCGCGATGCTGGCGCGAGTCACGGTAGCTGCCACCGAGTCGTATATCTCGGAACTGAAGACGGTGGCGAGCGAGCACCACACGGCAGCGCACACTCTGGTGACCGCGCTGCTGGCGGGAAGAGCCGCCACGGCCATGCAACGCCAGTCCGGTATCGACATCGTCGCGGAGTACGTGGTGCTCGCCCTGTATCTGCCGCCGCACGAAGACGAGAACAATCCCGGCATCAACCCCGCGGTTTCTGCTCGACGGAAGCTGCGAAGGCTGCAAGCCGAACTCGCCACTTCGTGTGGGCGCTCGGCTCTGTCGCTGCTCAGTCCCGAGGGAGGAACGATCCTTCTGCCCGGCCGCCCGTCGAACGAGTGGGTGGATTCACTGGTGGCGCAGTTGAGTGTCGCGGCCGAGGTCGAGATCACTGCCGCCGCCGTGCAGGCGGAGACCGCGGAGGTTCCGCACGCCTCGGAGCGGTCCCATGAACTACTCGATCTGGCGCAGATGCTGCACCGTGCCCCGAGCGTCTACCGGATGGCGGATCTGGTGTTCGAATACCAGATGATGCGTCCCGGCGCGGGCCGCGAGTACCTCGTCGGCTTGCTCGAGCCGCTCGAGCGCACCCCCGACCTCATCAGCACCCTCGAAGTGCACCTGGGCAACGACTTGAATCGTCAACGTACGGCGCGGCAGTTGCACGTGCACGCCAACACGGTCGACTATCGGCTCAAACGGATCGCCGACCTCACCGGCCTCGATCCGGGTCGCCTGTCGGGATTGCGTCCTTTGCAGGCCGCCCTCGTTGCGCGCAGGCTGGCCAAGGCCGATCGCTGAACGGTTCGGGCCCGTCCGGCGTGTGGCCCGCATGCCCTGGTTCAGGACATGCGGTGGCGAAGAAAGAAGTACACCCCGCGACGCAAGAACGACGTGGCCAGGGCTTTCGTGTTGCCGATCCGGACATCGCTCGTGGACGCGAGAGTCGGGTCGGTGTCGTGCAAGGAGCGATGGAACGCCGCGGCCTGACCGGCCTGCTGTTTCGCCAATCGCACACTCCACTGGCCGGCATTGACGCGGAACGTGGCGAGGGGATGCGCAATGGCGACCATGTCTCCCTGCAATACCACACCGACGTACGTGGCCTCGTCGATGAGATACGGGTGGCGATCGTCCCACCAGCCGTTCTCCTTCAGGGCGGAACGCTTCATCATCACGGCGCCCGGCTCGCCGAAGATGTTGGTGCCGGCCCGCACGGTACGCCGAGCGGCCACCCTCCCGGAAACCAGACCGGACAGGCCTGCCAGACCGCGCGCCGCGACGATCGGCTTGCCCTTGGCATCGACGAGTGTGCGCTGCGAGGCGACGAGCACGGCGGACGGGTGCTCGTCGAACGCTCCAACCTGCTCGGCGAGGCAGGTCGGAAAGATCGTGTCGTCGCCGCAGACGAGTTTGAGGAGTTCTCCGTTGGCAGCCTCGCTCACCCGATTCCAGTTCGCCTTGGCGCCGCCGCCTGCAGGTGTGGTCAAGATCTGCACTCGGGGATCTGCGTCGTACCCGCGTAGCACGTCCATGGTCGAGTCGGTCGACGAATGGTCGGCGATGACGAGCTCGAAGTCCTGGAAGGTTTGATTCAGGATCGAATCGACGGTTTCAGCGATGTATTCGGCGTTGTTGTATGCGGGTACGACCACTGATACGCGAGGGGTCATGACGCTCCTGTCCCTGTCATTTATCGAATCGTTCCACGGCGAAACGAGAAGTCGCGGTATCCGAAGAAGCTGGCCGTCGCGGTGGCGGCGGTGATCACGATCTGCGACAGGATCGGGGGGAAACTCAACACGGAAACAGCAAGAGTCATGAGTGCCAGGTTGAGTACGAAAGCTCCGAAGTTGACGACTACGAACCTCCACAGGTCGCGCAAGAAGTGTCCCCGAACCTCGAACACCAGGTAGCGGTACAGGGAGAACGCGCACGCGACATTGCAGACGTAGCCGGCCACGATCGCAAAGTGATACCCCAGCTCGTCGCCGAGTGCGAGTTGCCAGACGATGAACCAGAGCGTGCCGAGCACGGTGTTGAAGCCACCGACGAGTACGAACGCGAGGCCCTGGTTGCCCACGATCCGCAGGAGCGGACCGGGACGCCCGCTCATTCCCGCGGGCGGGGTGACCGAGGGATCCTGCGGTTCGTTCACCGTGGCCATCAGCTCCGGGTCCGACCCGGGTACGCGGGGAGCACACCCGAATGGCGGGCCTGCACCAACGACGGTGCAGCGGCGTCCTTTTCGGAGAGCTGGAAATCGAGGGGCCGGCCGTCGCGGCCGAGTACCGGCCACTCGATGCCGATACGCGAATCGAGGGGGTGAATCCCGTGTTCGCGAGTGGGGTCGTAGCCGGAGGAACACAGATAGACCACGGTCGAGAAGTCCTCGAGGCTCAGGAATCCGTGCCCGAGGCCCTCGGACAGGAACACCGTGCGACGATCCACGTCGTCGAGCAGCACCGAATCCCACTGCCCGAAGGTGGGGGAGCCTTCTCGCAGGTCGACGACCACGTCGAGAATGGCACCGCGCACACACGTCACGTACTTGGCCTGTCCGGGCGGGACGTCGGCGAAGTGAATTCCGCGCAGGACTCCGGCTGCGGATACGGAGCAGTTGGCTTGCGCGAGATCCAAGGTGCGGCCGGTGGTCGCCGAGAAGCCGGTGGTGTCCGATTCACGGAACCATTCGAGAAAGACCCCACGGTCGTCTCCGAACTGCTTCGGTGTGAACTCCCAGGCGCCTTCGACCTTCAGCTCTCGATACTCCATCGACTCCCTCACCATTCCTTGCCGCGTTCGAGCAAACCGAGAAGGTAGCTGCCGTAACCGGATTTGACCAGTCGTTCCGCGCGCTCGCATAGTTCGTCGTCCGAAATGTATCCACATCGCCACGCCACTTCCTCGGGGGCGCCGATCTTCAGGCCCTGACGTTCTTCGATGGTGCGCACGAAGTTCGAGGCGTCGAGTAGCGAGTCGAAGGTTCCGGTGTCGAGCCAGGCGGTACCGCGAGGGAGGACCTCCACCTGCAGTTTCCCGGCTTCGAGGTAGGCGCGGTTGACGTCGGTGATCTCGTACTCACCCCGATCGGACGGTTCGAGGTCTTCGGCGATCGAGACCACGTCGCTGTCGTAGAAGTACAGGCCGGGCACCGCGTAATTGGACCGGGGATTCGCGGGCTTCTCCTCGAGGGAGACGGCCCGTCCGGTGTTGTCGAACTCGATGACCCCGTAGGCGCTCGGGTCCGATACCCAATACGCGAACACTGCGCCACCGTCGATCCCGTCGAACCTGCTCAGTTTCGTGCCGAGACCGGGACCGTAGAAGATGTTGTCGCCGAGCACGAGGGCTGCCGAGTCGTTGCCGATGTGGTCCCGACCGAGAACGAACGCCTGCGCGAGCCCGTTCGGCTCGTGCTGAACCCGGTAGGAAAGAGTGACGCCGTACTGCGACCCGTCGCCCAGTAGCCGCTGAAACTGGGGCGCGTCCGCTGCGGTCGTGATGATCAGAATGTCGCGGATACCGGCCAGCATCAGGGTCGACAGCGGGTAGTAGATCATCGGCTTGTCGAACACCGGCACCAACTGTTTGCTGACCCCGAGCGTGATGGGGTGCAGACGCGACCCGGTCCCGCCCGCCAGAATGATTCCGCGCATGATCTGGAGTGTTCCAGTGTTCGAGGCCAAATCAAATCACCACGGGCCTGTATCGTGCGGTTTCGTAGTCGACAACCGCTGTCTTGGAGGCATCGTGCGAGTTCTGGTCACAGGTGGGGCGGGGTTCATCGGTGCCAACTTCGTGCGTCAAACCGTAAATGATCGGCCAGATGTGCAGGTCACGGTGCTGGATGCGCTCACCTATGCCGGAAATCGGGCGTCGTTGGACCAGGTGGCAGAGCAGATCGAGTTCGTTCACGGCGACATCACCGATGCGGATGTGGTGGACCGGTTGGTGGCGGCGTCCGATGTGGTGGTGCATTTCGCTGCCGAGTCGCACAACGACAACTCGCTCGGCGACCCCTGGCCGTTCGTCCGCACCAATATCGTCGGCACCTACACGCTGCTCGAGTCGGTGCGGCGCCACGACGTGCGGTATCACCACATTTCCACGGACGAGGTGTACGGCGACCTCGAACTCGACGACCCGGGCCGCTTCTCCGAGTCGACGGCGTACAACCCGTCGAGCCCGTATTCGTCGACGAAGGCCTCGAGCGACATGCTGGTGCGGGCGTGGACGCGTTCGTTCGGTGTGCGCGCCACGCTGTCGAACTGCTCCAACAACTACGGCCCCTACCAGCACATCGAGAAGTTCATCCCGCGCCAGATCACCAACGTTCTGTGTGGGATCAGGCCCAAGCTGTACGGCGACGGACTGAACGTGCGCGACTGGATTCACGTGGACGACCACAACAGTGCGGTGTGGGCTGTCATCGACAAGGGGGAGATCGGTCAGACGTACCTGATCGGCGCGGACGGTGAGGTGAACAACCGCACCGTCGTCGAATCGGTACTCGAAGTTCTCGGCAAGAGTCCGCACGACTTCGACTTCGTGACCGATCGTCCGGGTCATGATCGCCGCTACGCCATCGATGCCACACGCTTGCGCACCGAACTCGGCTGGCGTCCCCGCTATCGGGACTTCCGAAGCGGTCTCGAGGCGACGGTTGCCTGGTACCGGGACAACGAATCGTGGTGGCGTGGGCAGAAAGACGCGACGGAGCAAAAGTACGCAGAGGCAGGGGAGAACAAGACCGGCCTCGTGTGACGGTCGCACGGGTGCGTTCTGTCGTTCACCGACCGTGAAATCGGTCACGGTGATGGTCGTGAATCGTTCGTCTCGACACGGACGGTCGGGTCGCCGACGGCGGATTCGAACAGTGGATTCGGTGTGGGGTCTGCGCTGCTGGACGAGGTAGGTGGCGACGATGTTTCCGCAGGACCACCCGGCCGAACAGCACTTTTCGAACACGAAGCCCGACCGGCGGCACGAGAGTGCCACCGTCATCCGGGTATCCGGGTGCGGGCCACCGAGGGGGCAGTCGCCGCCGCGAGTGCACCTGCCCATCGGGCCTGCGAAAATTTGGAGGCCGCTGCCGCGGAAAAGAACCCAGTAAGCTCCCGCGCGTAGTCAGATGTCGTGCCAATTGGGGGAGATATGACCGATCATTCATCGAACGACACTTGGTCGCTCACCGCGTACCAGCGAGATCTGATGGGTGTCGCATCTCGCCACCCCGATCTGCCGCTCGTCCAGCAGTCGGCCTACAGCCACCTCGACACCGCGGTGGACGCCGAGCGGATGGCCGAGTGTGTGCGGATGGTGTTCGTCCGCAACGATGCACCTCGCTTGCGCATCGGTCTGATCGATGGGGAGTTTCGACAGTGGCTCATCGGCGAGTCCGCCGAGCTCGAGGTGCAGGACTTCTCGGCGGATGCCGATCCGACAGCCGCGGCCATGGCCTTCATGGAGGCAGCCAACCGAGATGCCCTGAGCACCGATACGGCGATGTTCCGCTTCGCCGTCCTGATCGACTCTGCCGACTCCTTCTACCTCTACGCACGCGTTCACCACACCGTGGCTGATGCCTGGGCGATCAATCTGATCGTCGGACAGGTCATCACCGATTACGAGAGTCCGGGGCCGGCCGACCGACTGGCCGAATACCAGATGCCGTCATATCTGGAGTTCGTCGAGCGGGACATCGAATATCGTGAGTCGTCACGTTGGGAGTCCGACCGGGACTGGTTGGCGGACTACCTCAGCGATGTGACGCCCGCGTTGTTCACGCGAAAGGCCACCTTGGACAAGGTGGAGCGCCGCGAATACACGCTGCAGGTCGATCCGCAGCTGGTGGACCGTATCCGCGAAACCGGGCTGTCGATCTTCTCGTTCACATCTGCCGCATTGTCGTCCTATCTCTCGTTCGTGCATGCAGCGGACGAGATCGTGCTCGGCGTCCCGATGCTCAACCGCAACACACCCGAAGAGTTGATCACGTGCGGTGACTTCACCAACTTGATTCCACTGCGCGTTCGCATGGACGAGGGTTCGACCACACTCGACGTTGCGACGGGCATCGCCGCGGATATCCGCCAGTTGAAGCGCAGACAAGGCTTCGCCTACGGCGACATCGTCCGGACTCTGCAGGATGGGGGGCGCGCATCGACCGCATTGTTCGATGTCACCTATTCCTACAATCGACTGCCTGACGCCGACCATCTCGAACGACTGCTCGAGAAGTCACACATCTTCTCGGCGGGTTCGTCGATGGATGCCGTCAACATTGTTGCGATCGAACACGAGCGTGACGGTTCGCTCGATGTGCACATCTTCTATTCCGCAGACGTCTTCGACGCGAGCTTTACGATGGAATCGGCGGTACGCGGGTTCGTCGGACTGCTACGCCGCGCTCTGGACGAGCCGGACCGCCGGATACGTGAGATCGGCGGGATTTCCGGGCGGGAGCGGCTGGCCCTCGAATCCTGGGAGCGCGGACCCGATTCCGAATTTCCCGAATCCGGACTGGACCGGATGTTCGAGCGGCAGGTCGCCGACACACCCGAGGCCGTCGCGGTGGTGTTCGGCGAAGAGTCGTTGACGTATCGGCAACTCCACCGTCGTGCATGCCGACTCGCCGCCGAATTGACCCGCCGGGGTGTACGGCCGGACGAACGTGTCCCGGTCGTGTTGCCCCGCTCGGTCGACATGATGATCGCCATCTACGGTGTTCTCCGCGCGGGCGCCGCCTATGTCCCGATCGACCCCGGATACCCGGACGAACGGGTCGCGGCAGTGGTGGGTGAGAGCGGTGCCCGGTTCGCGATCGTCGCTCCGGAAGTGTCCGAGTCGGCTATCGGCGCGCATGTCGAGCGGGTTCCGGTGAACCCGGATGCGGCAGATCCCATCACGCCCGTCCCCTCTGCGGCAGGGCCGAGCGATCTAGCCTACGTCATCTTCACATCGGGTTCGACGGGAAAGCCGAAGGGAGTGATGGTCGAGCACCGCTCGGTCGTCAACCGTCTGACCTGGATGCAACATCGCTATCCGCTCGACGAGACCGACGTGATCCTGCAGAAGACTCCGGTGACGTTCGATGTCTCCGTGTGGGAGCTGCTGTGGTGGTCGGGGGTGGGGGCCCGAGTCAGCCTTCTCACGCCCGGGGCCGAACGGGATCCGCGCCGGATCATCGACACGATCGGCACCGACGCCGTCACCGTGATGCACTTCGTACCGTCCATGCTCGGCCCGTTCCTCGACGAGATCGAACGCGATGACGCTGTGTTGCCGACGATCTCATCGCTGCGGCGCGTGTTCTGCAGTGGCGAAGCGCTCCCGGCAGCGGTGGTTCGACGGTTCCACAACGTGTTCTCGAAAGTTCCGAATCCGCCGCAATTGGTCAATCTCTACGGACCGACCGAAGCCACGGTCGATGTCTCCTACTTCGATTGTCCGGCAGGCGATACCGAACTCGATGTGGTTCCGATCGGTAAACCCATCGACAACATCTCGCTGTTGATTCTCGACCGGGACGGTCGGAGGGTTCCGCGAGGCGTGGCCGGGGAACTCAATATCGCCGGGGTCGGCGTCGCCCGCGGTTATCTCGATCGCCCCGAGCAGACTGCCGAATCGTTCGTGCAGGATGCGAACGTGCCCGGCGGACGTCGTTACCGCACCGGCGATATCGCACGGTGGCTCTCCGACAGCAACATCGAGTACCTCGGCAGGCGTGACGACCAGGTCAAGGTGCGGGGCAACCGCGTCACGCTGGGCGAGATCCAGAACGAGATGCTCACGTGCCCCGGAGTGCGGGGCGCGGCAGTCATCGACTTGCCGTCCGAGACCCACGGAACCTACCTGGTCGGCTACTTCGTCGGCACCGGTGTAGGGGACGACACCATGTCGAGCCATCTCGGTAATCGACTACCGGCTTACATGGTGCCCAGCAGGTTCGTCCCGGTCGACGAGATTCCGTTGACGGCGAACGGCAAGCTGGACCGCCGCGCGCTCGCGCGCATCCAGGTCACCGAGTCGGCGGGGGGCGGAGCACGGAACGCGACGGAGTCCGCGCTGGTGGAAGTGTGCGCGCAGGTGCTCGGTATCGATACGATCGGCGTGCACGACAACTTCTTCACACACGGTGGCGACTCCATCCTGGCGTTGGCGTTACGTACCGCAGCCGAGGCGCGTGGGCTCTATATCGACATCGACGAGCTGTTCATGCGCCCGACCATCGCCGAACTCGCCCAACATGTTTCCGATCATCCCAACGCTGATCCCAATCGGGTGTCGGCACCGTTCGAGTTGCTCCCGCTGGTCGACAAGGCTGCGTTGCACGCCGCGCAGGATGCGTTCCCCATCACCTCGCTGCAACTGGGCATGCTGTTCCACAGCAGCGAACGGTCGGATTCGACTCTGTACAAGGATGTGTTCCGCTATCGAATCGCGATGCCGTGGAACGAGAGCGCGTTTCGTGATGCATTCGCCGATCTGGTTGCCCGACAGCCGGCCCTGCGCACCTCGTTCGACCTCACCAAATATTCGGCGCCACTGCAGATCGTGCACGAGCGCATCGACGAGGCACTGTCGATCGTCGACCTCACCGATAGCGATGTTCCGTCAGCAGAATCGGCTATCGGCCAGTTCATCGAGCAACGCCGTCACCACCCGTATGCGATAACCGACGCGCCCCTGTTCCACCTGCGCGCGTACCTCGTGGGGTCGCGAGTGGATCTGGTGCTGAGCTTCCATCATGCGATCCTCGACGGCTGGAGCGTCGCGAACGTGATGCGGGAGTTGATCCAGAGCTATCTGGTGCGCCTGGGCTTCGCACTTCCCGCGGTCGACGAGCAGCCACGCTCGTCCACCGTGCTGGCCGAGTACGCAAACGCCGAACGAAACGCCGATGCGGATCAGGCTCATTCGCGCTACTGGCAACAGATGCTGGCAGGCGCGAATCCGACCGTACTCGCCTCGCTCGCACCGCACCTACCGCCGGAAGAACCTGAGCGGACGCAGAGCACTCGCCTGTTGCCGCGTGCCTTGCAGGCGCGGGTAACGCAGTTCAGCGCCACATACGATGTCCCGCTCAAAGCGGTGTTCCTCGCAGCGCACTGCCTTGCGTTGCGCACGGTCACCGGTCTGGACGACGTCACCACCGGCGTGATCGGACACGGCCGGCCAGGACGCGGTGACGCGGAGTCGACGGCGGGCCTCTTCCTGAACACTGTGCCGATGCGACTCGACTCCTCGGCGCTGACCTGGGTCGACGCCGTCCGGCAGGTCGCGCTACGGGAGCGGGAGAGCTACCCGCACCGGCGGTACCCGCTCCGGTCGATGCTCAACGACCTCTCAGCTGACGACCGGACATCGGCGCGAGGCGCGACGGCGTTCGGTACCGCGTTCAACTTCGTGAACTATCACGTGTTCGGTCAGCTCATCGACTTGGAGGGGATCGAGTTCCTGGGCCTCGACGTGCGCGAGGAGACGAACTTCTCGGCGTTGGTCACCGCACTGACCGATCCACGTAGCGGGCGAATGTCGATTCGAGTCGACGGTGACGAGACGATCAGCCCTCAGCAGTGTGAATCGCTTGCAGCAGCATGTGTTCGGATGCTGAACTGCATCGTCGACCAGCCGACTGCGGTTGTCGACACGGGGTCGAACAGAGCCAACGCATGTGATGTCGCGCAATTGATCGATGATCAGGCCACCCGCACGCCGGACGCGGTTGCCGTCGTGTCCGACGACGCCAGCTGGACCTACGACGACTTGACCCGCCGGATCGATGTGATCGCCGCCCGGCTCGCCGCGCTGCAGCTTCGGCCGCAAGCACGGGTGGCGGTACTGATGGACCGCCGCGCGGAACTGATTGCCACGGTCGTGGCCATCGCGAAGGTCGGTGCCGTGTGCGTCCCACTCGACACCACCTACCCGGCCCGTCGGATCGCCTTGATGATCGAGCGATCGCGACCCGGCGCGGTGATCGCCGACGTCGAGTACGCGGAAGTGGTTTCCGACCGTTCTCTGCTACTGGATGCGCGCGAGTTCACCGGCGATCTCGACGGGCCCGCGCACGCGGACGATCACGGTGTGATGCATCCCGTGATCTCTCCGTCCGCGCCGGCATACGTCCTGTTCACCTCGGGTTCGACGGGCGAGCCCAAGGGGGTCGCGATGCCACACTCGGCGTTGACGAATCTCGTGCAATGGCAGAACCGCACCGCCTCGGGATCGAACGTGGGAAGCACGATGCAGTTCGCACCGCTGAGCTTCGATGTGTCGTTCCAGGAAATATTCGCAACGCTCGCCTCGGGTGCGACGCTCCGGCTTGCCGGATCCCATCATCGTTCCGACGTTGTGGCGCTGCTACGCACGGTGGTCGACGAAGGGATCGAGCGCCTGTTCCTTCCGTTTGTCGCCCTGCAGTCGTT
The DNA here is from genome assembly GCF_055231015.1 of Rhodococcus quanlei. Classification (NCBI taxonomy): domain Bacteria; kingdom Bacillati; phylum Actinomycetota; class Actinomycetes; order Mycobacteriales; family Nocardiaceae; genus Rhodococcus; species Rhodococcus quanlei. Next base: position 30,783 of record NZ_JBUYWD010000006.1, read on the forward strand.
CGCCGAGGCTGCCGTGTCGACGGGTGTGTATCCCACCTCGATGAAGGTGTTGATCTCCTCGGGTGAGCAGCTACGGATCACTCCGGAGATTCGAGAGCTGTGTGACGCCGTCCCGAATCTGTTGCTCGAAAACCAGTACGGACCGACGGAAACTCATGTGGCACTGAGCTATGCGATGACCGGCGGTGCGCAACATTATCCGGCGCTACCGCCGATCGGACGGCCGATCACCGGCGCTTCGGCACACGTTCTCGACGAGAGGTTGCGCCCGGTTCCGGCAGGTGTGGAGGGCGAGATCTACCTCGGTGGGCAGGCGCTGGCGCTCGGCTACGAGGGACGCGGCTCGCTCACCGCGCAGCGCTTCGTCCCAGCCGGGCCGAAGGGTGGCCTGCTGTATCGCACAGGTGATCTGGGTATCCAGTTGGAGTCCGGTGACATCGTGTGCCGTGGTCGCGCCGACGCTCAGGTGAAGATCCGCGGGTTCCGGGTCGAACCGGCCGAGGTCGAGCTGACGTTGGCAGCGGCGGCTGCACAGTTCCCGGGTGTTCGCGAGTCGGCCGTACTCGCCAGGACGTTCGGCGGCACGGACGGCGTTCTCACGGCCTTCGTGGTCGGCGAAGAGTCGAGCACCGATGTTCGTCGGCTGGTTGACCTGCTCAGGGCGGATCTGCCGGCGCACATGGTGCCGGCGCATTTCGTGTGGCTGGACTCGATGCCGCGTACTCCGAGCGGAAAACGCGATGACAAAGCATTGCGCGAGATACCACTCGGCAACGTGGCCAGCTCGGTGGAGAAGACGCCCCCACGCGATGAGTACGAGAGTGTCATCGCCGCGATCATGGCCGAGTTCGCGGGGGTCGCCGAGATCGGTGTGGACGAGCACTTCTTCGACGTCGGTGGTACGTCGGTCGGCGCGATGCGTGTCGTGTTGAGCCTCAATCGCCGCTGGGATGTGGACGTCCCCCTCGACGCCTTCCTCGGCGCACCTACTGCCGCGGAGCTCGCGGCCCTTGTCCGCGCGGGCGGTGAGCGTCGGGTCTTCGATCCCGTCGTGACCTTGCAGGCGGAGGGGGACGGTGTTCCGTTGTTCCTCGTACACCCGATCGGCGGAAACGTATTGTGCTATCTGCCGTTGGTGCGTTACCTGCCCAAAGACCGGCCGGTGTATGCGTTGCAGGCGGCAGGCGCGGATGCCGGCAGTGAGCCGGAACAGTCCGTTTCGGCGATGGCGAAGTCGTACGTGGAGGCCATCCGGCGGGTTCGGCCGAATGGTCCGTATCACATCGGTGGGTGGTCCTTCGGTGGATACGTAGCGTTCGAAATGGCAAGTCAGCTACCGGAGTCCGATGTCGCGAGTATCACGCTGCTGGACACCATCGCGCTGCGCCCGGGCCCACGCGCATCGATCCCGGAAAAGGACCTGATGCGATGGTTCTTCATGGAATTGCTGTGGTACGCACGCGGTGAAAGTGCTGCGACCTTCGAGTTCGACGACGAAGTGCGTGGCAGCGACGAGTTGTTCGCCAGGATGCTCGGTGAAGCTGTCGAAGCGGGCATCTTACCGGCCGACAGCTCGAGGCAGTCGATCCGCAGACTCTACGACATCTTTCACGCGAATTACGTGGCGACGCTCGAGTATCAACCGTCGCCATTGGCGATGGACGTAACGCTGCTGCGCGCGGAGGAGGGGTTGCCTCCGGGGGTGGATTTCGCGCACGAGGTGATCGGCACGATGTTCGACAGCGAGACCAACGGCTGGGATTCCTACGTTCAGGGTGCACTCGACGTGCAAGCGGTGCCGGGCGATCATCTCCGGATGATGACGGAACCGTTCGTCGAACTTCTCACAGCGAAGCTGGCGGCTGCGTTGTCGCGTTCCGAACTCACTTCCAAGACGACAGGACGGTAGACGAAATGGGAATCAGGAAAGCGATAGTCGTCGGTGCAGGAATAGGTGGGTTGACCACGGCCGCAGCGCTGCGCAAGGTCGGCGTCGAGGTCGAGATCTACGAGGCGGCCGATCAGCGCCGCAACAGTGGGACGGGGCTCGGTATCGCATCCAACGCCACCGCGGTGCTCGATGCGCTCGGTATCGACATACGACCGCGCGGGCAGGAGGTGCACAAGTTCGAACTGCTCACCACCGCAGGAAAGCTGATGCGTGAGTTGCCGATCCCCGAGATCGCCGCCGAACTCGGTGCGCCGGTCGTCAGTATTCACCGCAGTGAACTGGCCGACGCGCTGCACGAGGCCGTGGGCGATACGCCGATCCATTACGGTGCGCAGGCAACGGCTTACACGATCGACGGTGATCGTGTCACCGTGCAGTTCAGTGATGATCGCACGGCCGAGGCCGACCTGCTGATCGGCGCGGACGGTATCCGGTCCGCGGTGCGCGCCCAACTGCAAGGTGCTGCGCCGGTGACCGAGTACGGATACATCTGCTGGCTTGCCACCATCCCGTTCACACATCCGCAGTTGACGACCGGATACGCCAGGCACTATTGGGGTTCCGGGCGACGCTTTGGACTCATCGATATCGGCGGTGGCAACGCCTATTGGTGGGGAACTGCGAACATGCCGCCGCATCAGGCACGTGATTGGCAGGGCGGCAAGGACGACATCCTCGCCGCGTACGCAGGCTGGGCACCCGAGGTCGTGCAGGCGATCGAACAGACCGATGAATCGGATATCGTCGCGGTACCCGCACAGGACCGCCCTTTCTCGGAAACGTGGGGTGAGGGGCCGGTGACTCTGGTCGGCGACGCCGCACACCCGATGCTGACCAGCCTGAGTCAGGGTGCCGGTTCCTCCATCGAGGACGGGTATGTGTTGGCGCATCACCTGGCCACGACCGACGATCACATTGCCGCGCTTCGCAACTACGAGCAGGCGCGGATTCCGCGTACCCGTAAGCTCGTCGAAGGCTCCCGCCGGTTGAGCAAGAGCGAACAGCTCGAGAGTCCGATCGCTCGCGGTATCCGCGACGTGTTCCTGCGGTACGCGCCCGCAGGCGTTGTGAAGAAGGTCAATGCCGAACCGATGCACTTCACGGTGCCGGCGCTCGCGACCACGGAGCCACGAGGGTAGCGGGGCGCGGGCGGCGGTTGTTCGAGGGCGAAGCACCAGCTGACGTGCCTCAGTCGAGTCTGTATCCGATCGTCGTGGCGGCCACGGGCGAGGCGATGTTGTCGGGTGGTGGGAAACACGCACTAATGCGCGACGGTCACACGGTGTCGTATCGACTCCAGAGTGGCGGCGATGCCGGCGGGAAGCGGGCGGTGAGTGCGCTCGTCGATCTGCGGCCACACCACGGAGCGCAGCCGCAGATCCCGCGCCTGGACGGCTGCCAGCGGCGACGACGCCAGCACCACGTTCGGCTTGCGTTTGAACACCGCACTGCAGGCGCTGAGGATCGCGCCGATGGTCACGCTGTGACCGGAGCCGTAGATCTTGGTGGTGACACCGGCGGGCGCGAACCGTGCGTGGTCGAGGCTGTCCGCGACCATTTCTGCGGCGTCCGTGACGTAGAGGTAGTCGCGCAGGGTGTCCATCGACACGTAGATCGACACCGGGGACGACAGGAGATACCCGCGGCACAGATGTGAGATCAGGCCTTGCGGTTTGGCGAGATTCTGGCCCGGACCGTACAGATTCGCGAGCCGTCCCACGATCGCGGTGGATCCGGTGCGCTCGGCGAAGTCGGCAACAAGCCGTTCGGCGGTGAGCTTGGCCGTCCCGTAGTCACCGAGCGGGGCGACCGGGCTCGATTCGGTGAACGGCGGCGCAGACGACCCCGCGTACACGCCACCGGCAGAAGACGCATAGAAGACGGTGCCCGGGCCCGCAGCGGCGGACAGTTCGTCCAGTACCGCACCGAACAGCGCATTCTCCGCGGCGAACATGTCCATGCTGGTGCCGTTGACACCGACACCCGCACACCAGGCGATGCGCCAGGGACCGCCGATCGAGTCGGCAGCGAGTCGGCGTGCATCGGCCAGTAGCACTTCACGCGCCGCATTGTGGTCGTGCCAGTGCACGTTCGACGTCCGAACATCGTCGCCGCGGCGTCGCAGTTCCGCCGTGAGTGTCTTGCCGAGGAGACCTCCGCTACCGACGACCCACGTGGGAACCGACATGGGCTATGCCTCGCGCCTGGTTTCACCACGGCCGAGTGGACCGTCCGCCGGATCGCTCACGATGAGGTACGGCGGTTTGCCCATCGCAGTCTTCACGTTGACACCCACGTATTCGGCGATCACTCCCAGTGAGAACAAGGTCGATCCGAAACCGAGGAGCATCACCACCATGGTCGATGCCCAGCCGCGCACTTCTATTCCGGCGTCGAACCAGACGTACGACACCAACACGTAGATCAGAACTGCGACGCCGCCGACCGCGAACAGGAATCCGATGAAGCTGACGAGGCGAAGCCCTTTCGTGCCGCTCGAGAGCACCATCCGCCAGAAATGCGACAGCAGCGACCTCAGGCGGTACCCGGATCTGCGGTCGCTTTCTTCCCGAAGCCGAACCGGGCTGGTGGTGGACGATCCGGCAACCCAGCCCAGTGCGACGTCGAGGTAGGCCTCGGACCCTGCGTAGGCGGCGACCGACCGACCGACCTCACCGAGGACCAGTCGGAAACTTTGGTAGTTGGACGAATTCTCGCCCGAGAGGAGGTGCATCAGCAACCATTTCGAAGACCGCGACGCCGTATTGCGGAATCCGCCGTGCGGTGCGGCATTGGTCGGCCGGGCGTACACGAGGGTTGCCTGCTCGTCGATTGCCGTGTCGAGGAGTCCGCCGATAGCGGCGGGATCGTGTTGGCCGTCCTCGTCGATCGTCACAACCCACTCGCCGCCGCTGGACGCCATACCGGCGAGGGTTGCGGGATGCTGGCCGAAATTGCGGCTCAGCCAGATGGGGCGGACGAAGTCATAGGTCGCGGCGAGCTTGCGGATGACGGCGGCCGAGTTGTCGGGGCCGTGATCGAAGACGAGGAGAACTTCTTCGACGATCATCGGCCGTCCGGACGGTGTGGAACCCTCGGTGGTCCACGGCAGAATCTCCGTCACCAAAGCCTCGAGGGTCTTCTCGCCCTGGTAAACCGGCACGACGACGGACAGCCGGTGGGGGGCCACCGGCGGTGCAGCAGCTGACGATTCGGTGTCGGTCGTCACAGGGCCGGAGTGTATACCCGTTGCGACCGGTGTCGGCGGAATTTGCTCCGATAGTGCAGTGCCATCAGCACCAGGAGTACGAGCAAGCCGAAGCCCATTCCGGCCTGGCCGAGCCGCCACCCGGGAGGGTCGAAGTGGATTTCGAGATCGGCGCCCAGGGTGCCGGGCGGAATGTCCACGTACAGGAACATGTCGCCGAGTCCCTTGGTCTGCAGCGGATCGCCGTCGAGGGTGGCGGTATAGCCGGGCCAGGCCAGGCGGGCGAACACGACGGAACCGCCGTTCGGTGAGGTCACCTCGAGGCGTTCGTGGTCGGCGCTCGCCTCGATCGGGCGGACCTCGACGCCGACCGTCGCGGACACCCGGCCCGGTGCGGTGGACACGAGACCACCGTCGCGTTCGAGAACGGCGATCTCACCTTTGGTGACGGGCGGTGGTTCGACCCAGTGCCAGCCGGGAGGCGGCGGTGTTTCGTCGATGTGCGGGTACTGCTCGCGTTGCAGAACGACACGGTCGAGTCGCATCAGATCCGCGAACGTGGCCTGCGTGTACGGGTCGACGGTGAACAGGTTGGCGTAGGCCTCGTCGCAGGTGGAGCCTTCGAAGCTCATGCACAGCAGCTTGCTGAAGGCGCGATGACCGACCGGTGTGTACGCATTGACGTAGTCGAGGTCGAGCATTTTCGCGTAGTTCCCGGAAACCAGGGAGTGCCAGGGCAGGCGGGGCGCGTTCTGATCGATCTCCATGAGGCCACGGGTACCCAACTGCAGCGTGGTGCCCTCCCAGTCGGGGAACTCGGCCTTCGCCTCGGACTGGCTGGTCGGCAGGTACAGCTTGTCGAGCGCTTTCGGATACGTCGACACCTGGTACAGCACCACCGGGACGATCGTCACCAGCAACAGCGCCACCAGTGTGTTCGTGCCGTACCTCCGCCCGAGATAGATGGTCAGCGCGCCGAAAGCGGCGATCGCCGCGCCCCACACCACGTGCCGCCCGAAGTACTGGGGCCCCGACGAACTGGCTCGCAGCACCAGCACCACGATCAGCAGCCCTGCCGCGATCAATCGTGGGCGCAGTGGTCTGGTCGTTCCGAATCGGCTGACCAGGACCACCACGAGAATCAGCACGATCACTGCGACGAAAGGCAAGAGGCGGGCCGGCCAGCGGATCTGTCCGATGTCACTGGGGCCGGCGGTGAAGAGCAGTGCCAATACGAGCAGCAGCACCGGCGTCGTCAGTTCGCGCAGAGAGCGCCTGGCGGCGCTCCAGCCGATGAACGCCAGTGCCGGAATCACGAACCACGAGATGTAGGTGATGGGGGCGGTCGTGGTCTCACCGGTCCACGATTCGATGCTCGACACCGACGACGGGATGCTCGCCGTCAGCGTCTCCGACCAGGGTGCGGTCAGGAAATTGTCGTTGAGTGTGCCCGCCTCGCCGGTGCGCCAGGTGACGTCCGACGACAGGATCGCCGGCAGGAAGGTGATGGCGCCCGCGGATGCGGCGGCGATGCCCACGGCTGCCAAGCGGGCGACGTCGCGCCACTTTTTGTGGAACACGTACTCGCCGATCATCAGCGATCCGATGGTCACCCCGGCGAGCAGGGCGGCGTGCGCGTACCCGACGCTGATCGCGAGATACAGGAACACGAAGGTGGGCAGTGGCCCCGACCGCCCCCGCGCATACCGGATACCCGAAGCCCATGCCTGCACCACCCAGGCCATGCCGATCAACGACGTCACCCAGGATGTCTGCTCGAAGTACAGGGTGAAACCGGTGAACGGTGCGCTGGCCGCGGCTACCGCAGCCCACCCGGGCCGCGCCCCGTACTCGAGGGCCACGCGGTACACACCCCAGGCGAGGACGATCGAGAATCCCAGTTTGACGAACATCGCCAGCATCGCCATGTCGTCGATCGAGGGGGCGATGAAATTGATGCCCATCTGGACGGGGTTGAACAGCCCGCCTTGGCCCTCCACCGGATAGTTGCCGGCCATCCACTGATCCAGCACCAGCGTGGGGAACCATTGCCCTTCCCGCATGAGGTGACCGAGCTGTATCCAGTTTCCGACGGCACCGGACTCCGTGTCGTCGACGTAGAAATAGCGCGGGTCGACCGTCCTGATCACCGCGAATCCACAGCTGACGATCAATGCGACGAGCGCACCCCACACCAGACGTTCCGTGTGTCCGGAGCGCGCGGGGCCGATCGTCACGAAACCTCCCGGGTGGCTGAGGATGTGCTCAGACCATAACCGAACGGCAAGCAGATATTCGGCCACCTTCGAGGGTTCGCGCTACGCTTCGGGAGAATGATGTGGGAATCGAACGAGTTGTGGATGGGGTGCGCGTGCCCGAGAAGACGGACGCAGAACTGATGGTGTCGGATCAATCGGAGACCGGTCGCCTTCTGGCTCAGCGTGGGCTGTTCGCCGGTACGTCACCGATCGTCAACGACCGGCTGTACGCGGTCGTGAAGGGCGGCCACGAGCACACCCGTTTCGAGTTGCACCTCGACCGCGATGCCCGCGCCCACACGAACACCTATTTCGGCCGATTCGCTGCCAGCTACTGGCAGCGGTGGACCACGGTCACGGAGGTCGTCGTCGGTGCCCGCGTGAATGCGCAGTCGAAGTGCAAGGTGCGGTTGGTGGCATCCGATATCGCGGGGCACCGCCGAATCGTCTCGTCCGCCGTGGCGCGCGGAGCCGACACCGTGTCCCTGACCGCTGCGCTCGACAAGTTCGTCGACGGTGGCGCGCTGTGGCTCGAGTTCGATGCCGTCGGCGGTGCCGCCGACATCTCCGAGGTCGAGTGGACCGTTGCGGGGCCCTCGACCCCACGCCCCGTCGCCATCGCGATCTGCACGTTCAACCGCGCGGACGACTGCGCGAACACGGTCGCAGCCCTTGCCTCCGACGACCGGGTCCTCGACGCACTCGAGGGTGTCTACGTGGTCGATCAGGGCACGGACCTCGTCGAGGGGCGCGAGGTGTACCGGGAAGTTGCTCCGCGCTTCGGCGACAAGCTGCACTACCTGCGCCAACCGAACCTCGGTGGTGCGGGCGGATTCACCCGCGGACTGTACGAGGTGTCGTCGACGAGCGAGCACACCGATGTCATCTTGATGGACGACGACATTCTGTGCGAACCCGAAACGGTGCTGCGGCTGAGCGCATTCGCGAATGTGACGGTGCAGCCGACGCTCGTCGGCGCTCAGATGATGTATCTGCTCAACCCCGACTACCTCAATGTCGGCGCAGAAGAGGTGCACCTCGATCGTCTGGCGCACGGTCAGAAGGTCGAGAAAGCCCTGTCCAACACCAGCATGCTGAAGAAGAACCAGGAGCGGCGCGTCGACGCCGGATACAACGCCTGGTGGACGTGCCTGATCCCCGCCGAGGTGGTGAAGGAGATCGGCCTGCCCATTCCGATCTTCTTCCAGTGGGACGACGTCGAGTACGGGGTCCGTGCCCGCAAAGCAGGATTCGTCACCGTCACCCTGCCGAACGCGGCGGTGTGGCATGCGGACTTCTACTGGAAGGACTTCGACGATTGGGCGCGCTACTTCAGCACGCGCAACTCGTTGATCGTCGGAGCTCTCCACGGTGATGTCACCACCAAGGCCATTCGGCGTCAGTTCCTGCGGCAGATCAGCGAATACCTGGTGGCGATGCAGTACGGGCTCGCCGCCACCACCCTGACCGGTATCGAAGACTTCCTGTCGGGCCCGGATGTGCTGCGTGACGGCGGGATCGAGGCGATGGCGGCCATCCGCCGTGAGCGTGGAGAGTACCCGGAAACGGTGGCGCATCCCGCTGCCACTGCCCCTGTTCGCGATGCGGACGTGACTTCCCGGCGCGCCACCGGCGGCGAGCCGAGCCGGCCGCTGTTGGTGCTGTTCAAGCGTGCGGTGAACCAGTGGTTCAGCCGCACCCAGGGCGGTCCGGTGGCTGTTCCGCGCGAGGACGCACACTGGTGGCACGTATCCCTGTTCGACCACGTGATCGTCACGGATGCGTCGCAGTCGGGTGTCCGGATTCGTCGCCGCGACAAGAAGACCGCCGAGAAGTTGCTAAGGCGCACGTTCGAACTGCTGAAGCGGCTCGAAGAAGAAGGCGACTCGGTTACGCAGCGGTACCGGGATGCGGTGCCGGAGCTGACGAGCCGGGCGAACTGGGAGCGGCTCTACTCGAAGTAACCTCCGGACGGGTGGGACATCAGTCCGTCCTGACTGGACGGATGTTCCATTCGTACAGTGTTTACCGGTGCGCTCCGGCGAGCACCCGTGCGACCACCTGCTCATGATTCGCCGTGTAGCCGAGGTATTCGAAGCGGATTCCGGTGCGGTCCACGCACTCGCGCCATGCGCGGGCTTCGTGACGTTGCCAGCCGGGGTAGTTGAAGAATTCGTCGAACACGATCACGGTCCCAGGGACGAGCCGGTGCCAGATCAGGTCGAGCACGGTGGCGGTCGACGAATACAGGTCGGCGTCGAGGTGCAGGAACGACACCGGCTCGGGGTGTTCGGCGAGAAATCCGGGAAGCGTGTCCTCGAAGAGTCCCGGAATCAACTCGGTGCCGGGCACTTCCGGTAGCGCTGCTTGTGCGAATTCCCCTGCCGGAAAGCCGGTTCTCCAGGTCTGCGGCAGCCCGGTGAAGACGTCGAAGCCGTAGACCTCGTGCCGGCCGCGCAGTTCCTCGGCGATGATCCGCAGAGTGGACCCCGTCGCCACGCCGAACTCGAGCGCCAGGCCGGGCGCGGTGACCTTGGACAGTCCGTGACGCAGCGTGTCGTGCGGGCTCCAGAAGTGCGGCACCTTCGGCATGTGCTCGAGCACGAATTCACCGCTCGTGCGCGCCGCATCGACGTCCATGACGTGGGTGAGGTCGCGCCGCACCTGCTGTTCGAGGTGGTCGATCCGGGCGCGGGTGTCGCTCAGCTGGGTGCTGAGACCGTCCAACTCCTCGAGAAGACGACGATGCTGCGCCTCGGCAAGATCGCGAATACGCACGTCGGAGGCTCCGACCTCCTCTCGGACCACTTCGGAGAGTGCGCGTTGAAGCTTGCGCCGGGCACCGTCTCGCACACGATCCAACATGTCCCCATGGTGCCGCGTGCGACTCGGGATGACCAGGCTCTCAGGAGCTGTGGCGGGAGACGGGCATCGACCAGGTTCGTGCCCGAACCAGTTCAGCACCGCTTCGGGCAATACGACAGGATGAGTGCATGACCTCGAAGCGAGTGGCCGCGTGCGCGGCGGCACTGTTGGCAGTAGTGACGTTGGGCGCCGCCGGGTGCAGCGGTGATGGCACCTCAGAATCTCTGAGTACCACGACCATCCCGCAGCCGTGGGACCCGTGCACGTTATCCGACGAAATACTTCGCAGCGCGGGCGTGGATCCGACAACCGGAGGGCAAGCGCTGGCTGCCGAGGCTGCCGGCGAAGAGAATTGCGGATGGAAGACCTACGACAATATCGGGGTGAGCATGAGCGCCCTGTCCACGACGACGGTCGATCAGTTCCGTGACCGCTCAACCAACACCGATTTTCGGACCGTGACAGTCGGAGACCGTTCAGCGTTGACATTCCGTGCTGTATGGGACGACAACGGAGAAGCTTGCTTTTTGGTGGTGCCGTTTCGGGGTGAGGGGCTGGTGCTGATGCAGGCCGCTAGGTCGACGTTCACCAAGGAAACCACCCCGATGTGCGAGGTGGCCGTGCGGATCGGCGAGGCACTTGTTGCCGAAATACCGTGACGCCGGTTAAGGTTTCGTGGCGATTCAGGCAAATCCGGCGATTCACGAGGGGGAAACGACGATGAGCAACGAAGCATCTCTCATGGATGTGTTGATGGCGAACGCGGCGCGGGCGAAGGTGGGGGAACTCGTTCTCGATCCCAGCGTGGCACAGGATTGCGCGAACGCGTGCACAGAAGCGATTGCCTCCCTCGAGGAACTCCGCAAGAACATGTCGCAACGCGCCATCACTCCGCCGTTGGGGAACTTCACGTGTGGCGATGACCTGTCGAAGATCCTCACCGAGGTGACCCAGCAGTTCATCGACCGCATCGACGACCACATCCTGTGCTTGAGGGCGATTCACGACACGGTGGGCGCCCAGATCGCCGACGCACTGACCACCGACGAGCAGACCAGTCAGGCGCTGGCGCGGGTGACCGGCGAGATCGCGAGCTGACCCCGAGGCACCGAAGTACCGGTTCGGGGCAGTGCGATGCACGCTCGTTCCCTTCTGTTTCTGGACGCACCGAGATATCAGCGGGTGTGCCGCAACAGGGCGTCCGCGACGGTCGGCCAGGTCACGCGCGGCACACCCTGGCCGATTCCGGTCAGCGTGAGCAACACGGCATTCGGGATTTCCGCAGCCAGAGCCTCCCCGTTTCCGTGCGGAAAGAACGGGTCCTCGTCGCCATGGACCACCAGAGTCGGCACGGTGATGGCGCCGAGCCGCTCGCGCCATCGCGGCCGGCAATCGATTGCGGCGAACATCGTCCCGAGGTGGCTCGCTTTCTGTGCCTTCGCCGTCGGTGCGGATCTGTCGAACACTGCTCCCGCAGCCAGCCTGACATCCAGCTCGCTGCCTGGGGTCGACAAGATGATGGGTTCGGAGGTGTTGGTCATTTTCCGTGGGCGATGCGCCGGGTATCCCGAATGTCGGGTTGGCGTTTGCCGCGGTGGGGACGGTGAGGCAGTTGGTGTGTGGCCAGGCTTCGGCGCACTGGGAAATATCCGCCCCGGTGGATGCCCGCCCGCGACGTATACCCCCATAGACCGACCACCGTGTGGCACTCTGGGCGCCATGTTCCTGGAGATCCGCGGACACCACTTCCCCGGCCGATCTTGGCATCTAGATGGGCAGCTTTGCACCAACGTGCATGTCGGGATTCAGCTCGGCCGTGATCCACACGATTTGGTACCCGGCGACTCCGAATCGGCGACCTGGACTACCGAGATCGTGGTGACCGAGCGGGACGGAAGGTTCGACTTCCGGGGCCCTGCAGTGCAAGGCCGCCCCGGAAGCCGGTTTGTCTATCTGACCTGGGGTGATGTGGCCGATGATGGCACTTTTGCAATGTTTCGTCGCGCCAAGCTAATGCTTGCCGACCTGGCACCCTTGGTCACTCCAGCCAAGGCGAGTCGACGAATCATCGCGGACGTCGACCTCACCGACGAGTGCGGCGGGCCACGCTGTGCCCGCCTTCGGCCTCCATTCTTGCTGCTAACTGCCGACTAGACGTTCGTGAGCGCACTACAGGACTGCCCGATGGCGGATCGCCATGTGCGACGTCTGCGACTACGGCGCGCCCAGATCGCTGAATCACTGACCACCGACGAGCAGACCAGTCAGGCGCTGGCGCGGGTGACCGGCGAGATCGCGAGCTGACCCCGAGGCACCGAAGTACCGGTTCGGGGCAGTGCGATGCACGCTCGTTCCCTTCTGTTTCTGGACGCACCGAGATATCAGCGGGTGTGGCGCAACACGGCATTCGGGATTTCCGCAGCCAGAGCCTCCCCGTTTCCGTGCGGAAAGAACGGGTCCTCGTCGCCATGGACCACCAGAGTCGGCACGGTGATGGCGCCGAGCCGCTCGCGCCATCGCGGCCGGCAATCGATTGCGGCGAACATCGTCCCGAGGTGGCTCGCTTTCTGTGCCTTCGCCGTCGGTGCGGATCTGTCGAATACCGCTCCCGCTGCCAGTCGCACATCCTGCTCGTCGAATCCCCGCGACCCGGCCAGCAACTTCGCGGAATCGGCCATGTAATCGACTACGCCGGCACGATCGGACCAGTCCGGCTCAGGTCGCCCGAACATCTGTTTCATCACCGCCGGATCGTGGTCGGGTAGATCGGAATCGACGGGGCCGGGTGCGACCGGGCGAGTGGAGATCAACGTCAGCGACGCAACCTGCTCGGGGTGGTCGAGTGTCAGCAGTTGCGCGATGAAACCGCCGACGCCCATCCCCACCACGTGCGTGCGGCCCAAACCCAGTGACACGATCAACTCGGAGGCGTCGCTCACCAGATCGCGCAGCCCGTAGCCAGGAGCGTCCGGGTCGGCGAACGTCGACTTCCCGGCGTCACGCAGGTCGTAGCGCACCACATGCCGGCCGGTCAATGCCGCGCACAGATCGTCCTGCCAGGCCGTCGTTGTGACACCGATCAGCAGCACTGGCGGATCGACCGGGTTTCCCGACGTTTCCACCCACAGCTCCACCCCGTTCACTTCGATCCGCATTTCACGCTCCTTCGGTGTCGCGCGCCGGGACGCCCCGCCGACCGGTGACGATCAGCAAGATGTCCTTCGCGGGCAACTGCACGACCTTTCCCTCCCCGAGAGCGATGTCGCAGTCGGTGGCCTGCAGGCGCACACCGGACAGATCGACGCCGAAGTAGTCGAGTTGGCGTGGTTTCGTGTGTGCGAGCACGGTGTGAACTCGATCGGTGGGTGGCCCGGGTAATGCGAGCGGTTCGGTGATGTCCAGACCGTGAATCACGTCGTGACTCAAAGCCCCCACCTGACCGCCGCCGGGCGGGCGCCACGGATGCTCGATGGCTCGAACGAGGCTGTCCAGCAACTGCGCATCGGTGAGGTGCCGAGTGTCGCGACGCGCGATCCGATCGGAGAAGACGTTGAAGCGGCCGCCGGCTGCGACGATGCCGCCGAGCACTCGAAGTGCTGAGTGGCGATACGGCAGGGTGATGTGGGCAACGACCTCCCGGACACGCCAGCCGCTGCACAGTGAGGGGTGCGACCACTGCTGCGTGGTGAGTGTTTCGAGGATTTCGGCGAGGTACCGGCGTTGGGCGAAGGTTGCGGTCGCGAGTGGGTCGGGTGCTGTCGGAAGAGTCATGATTGTTGTACGTATCGGCGGCCGCGAATTCATCGCGCGGTCGGTGCGCAACCTTCCGGGAGTTGGGCGGGCAGTCCGAACTCGGCGAATCGGTCGGCCGTCCCCAGGAAAGTCACGAGCCCCGAGATCGTGCCGTCGGTGATGTCGACCTGAACCAGGGCGAACGGGCTGTGGCCGCCGTCGTCGTCCGGTCGGTACTGGCCGAACCCGGGCGAGCTGTTGATGACAGTCGGGATCAATCGCGCCCCGGCACAGCTGTCGCTGAACGCCATCAACTCGGCGATCGTGCGACCACCGCGCAGCCACCACACGAATGGCGGCATCGTCGTCGTCGCATCGTCACGGAGTACGCCGATCAGCCCGTCGACGTCGTGCGACTCGAAAGCGCGAACATAGCGGTCGAGGAGATCGCGCTGATCGGAATCGGCCGGGTCGTACAGGTCCGTCGGGGTCGGATTCACGGTCGCCAATTGACGCCGGGCCCGCTGCACGGCACTGTTCACCGCGACGACCGAGCACTCCAGCATCGCGGCGGTTTCGGCGGCACTGAAATGCAACACGTCCCGCAGAATCAGCGCCGACCGCTGGTACGGGGTCAGGTGTTGTAGTGCCGCCACGAACGCCAACCGGACCGTCTGGCGTTCGGCGATGATGTCGCCGGGGTCGGTGGCCGTGAGGAGGCGCCCGTCGGGCATCGGCTCGACGAAACGGTCGCCGGACACGGGAGCGCCCAGCGGGTCGCCGACCTGGGAAGCGGGAGCCATATCCATCGACAGGGCTCGACGCTGGGCGCCGCGCAGCATGTCCACGCAGACGTTGTGGGCGATCCGGTGCGTCCAGGTCGAGAGTCGGCCTCGATGTGGCTCGAACCCATCCAGGTTGCGCCACGCGCGGACCAACGTCTCCTGAACGGCGTCATCCGTCTCACCCGATCCGCCGAGCATTCGGTAGCAGTAGGCGGTGAGCGGACCACGAAGCAGTTCGAGTTCCGCGTATTCGGTGGGCGAAGACACAATCGTCGAGTGTAGGCCCGGTATCGCGTTCCGGGGCCCGTGTACTAATGGGTCATGGAGTACGGCCGAAGTTCACTCGTTCGCACGCGAACCGTTCCCATGCATCGGGCGCTCCTCGGTGCGGTGGTGGTCGGGGCGCTGTTCGCTCTCGTCGTGACGTTGGTCGTGCTCGAGTGGTCACCGCTGCTGCGCTTCGATCAAGCGGTCGTCGACGCAGCGAATTCCGTGGTCGCGGATACGTCATGGCTGTCGACGGTGCTGACCGCGATCACCAATCTGGGCGGGACCGTCGCAGTGTGGGTCGTCATGTCGGCGGCGGTGGTGTGGCTCCTCGTCCGCCGTGAGTACCTGCTCGCTGCGTACGCGGCAGTGACGGGTCTAGGTGCGGCGGCACTGATTTCCGGGGTGAAGGCGCTGGTCGGGCGTGCCCGCCCGGTGGTGGAGTCCCCGGTGTCCGCGGAGACGAGTCTGAGCTTTCCCAGCGGGCACACCATGGGTTCGACAGTCATGTGCGGCGTGCTGCTGGTCGTCTTCCTCCCCGCCATTGCTGCACGTTTGCGCAAACTCGCGGTAGCGGCCGCGGTGGTGTTCGTCGTGACGATCGCGGCCACCCGTGTGGGGCTCGGAGTGCACTTCCCCTCCGACGTGCTCGCCGGATTCCTGCTCGGGACCTTGTGGCTGATGATCACCACCACCGTGTTCAGCCGGTGGGCCGCTCGAACCTCTCCTGACGTCCCAGCTTGCGCAGCCGCATCCACTCACGCAGGCCGGCGGGGTCGCGTCGGGTGATCAGGAAGTACCAGCCGAAGCGCACCCACTCCTGTGGGAGCAGCTTGCGCATTCCCGGCTGCGACAGCAGATAGCCGCGATTGCGGTAGGTGAAGAAGCGCTTCGTCTCGTTGTCCGGGTACTGCGTGTGCATCCGGCCACCGAGGATCGGTTTGAACTCCTCGGCCCCGTTGGGGTGCACGTACGCAGTCTGCAGGCACGTCCCGAACCTCAGGCCCGAGCGCACCAGACGGCGATGCACCTCCACCTCGTCACCGCGCACGAACAGCCGCAGATCCGGCACACCGACAGCGTCGATGGTCGCCGCCGAGAACAGTGCGCCGTTGAACAGTGAGGCGATGCCGGGCAGCAGGTCCCCGCCGTCCTCGTCACTGCCACCGAGTTCGGACCGCAGCCGCCGCCATTCGACACCGCGACGCAGCGGGAACGCCAAGCGATCGGGATCGTCGATGTCGCACACCACCGGCGACACCTCGGACAAACCGTGGCGCTGGGCGCAGGCGAGCAGAGTTTCGAGCACGTCCGGACCCTCGGGGCGGCCGTCGTCGTCGGCGAGCCATACCCAGTCCGCGCCCAGCGACAGCGCGTACAACATGCCCAGTGCGAATCCGCCCGCGCCGCCCAGATTGTGCTCTGACCCCAGGTACGAGGTGGGCACTGCCGCAGATTCGACGAGGTCACGCACGGCCGGCTCGTTGGCGTTGTCGACGACCACGAGGTGGTCGAGGGGCCGTGACTGCGATTCCAGCACCTTCAGCGACTCGGCCAGAAGCTCGCGTCGCTTGTGGGTGACCACGACGCCGACGATGCGACCGTCCGTCGTTGCCCCCTCGGTCACTGTGCGGCCTTCTCGTCGCGTTCCATCTCCTCGATGGTGCGGCGAACGTGATCCGCGGCGTCGTCACCTTCGTAGGCACGGACGACGTCTTCGATCTCACCGTGCTGACGGATCTGGCCGTGATCGATCCACATCGCGGTGTCACACAGTTGTGCGAGGAACTCGTTGGAGTGGCTGGCGAACACCAGGATGCCGGAGCGCTCCACGAGCGCCTGCAACCGGACCCGGGCCTTCTTCATGAACTCGGCGTCGACAGCCCCGATGCCCTCGTCCAGCAGCAGTATTTCCGGGTCGATGCTGGTGACGACGCCCATCGCCACGCGCACGCGCATACCGGTCGAGTAGGTGCGCAGCGGCATGTCGAGGTAATCGCCCAGCTCGGTGAACTCTGCGATCTCGTCCATCTTGGCCAGCATCTGCTTGCGGGTCTGGCCGAGGAACAGACCCCGGATGATGATGTTCTCGTAGCCGGAGATCTCCGGGTCCATGCCCACACCGAGGTCGAACACCGGTGCCACGCGGCCGCGGATGCGGGCGCTGCCGCGGGAGGGTTCGTAGATGCCGGACAGCAGGCGCAGGAGCGTCGACTTGCCGGCACCGTTGTGCCCGACGAGCCCGATGCGGTCGCCTTCTTTCAGGGACAGGGTGATGTCTTTGAGCGCCTCGACGACCACGACGTCCGAGTCGTTGCGGCCGATCGAGCCGCCGGCCTTGCCGAGGAATGCCTTCTTCAGTGAGCGCGATTTCGCGTCGAAGATGGGGAAGTCGACGCACGCGTTGTGCGTCTCGATGCCGACATGTTTCGTCATGTGCTGCTACCTCTAAACCCAGTAGGGCACGCGGGCCCGATATTTGCGGAGCGCCAGCAGTGCCACGGCCCAGCCGACAACGGTGAAGGCGATCACGATGTACCAGTGGTAGGCCTCTTGGTCCTGACCGATCATGGGCGCCCGGACGATGTCGAGGAAGTGGAACAGCGGGTTGATCTCGGCGAGCTTCACGCGTTCGGCTGCCGCGCCGCCCTGGGCCTCGAGGCTCTGCGTCGTCCACATGATCGGCGTCAGCACGAACAGCAGCAGGGTGAGGCTGCTCAGGATGGGGCCGATGTCGCGGTACCGCGTCGCGAAGACGCCGAACACGATCGACACCCACAGGGCGTTGAGAACCATCAGCCCCAGCGCCGGGATGGCGGCGAGAGACGCCCAGGTCAGCTCCCGCCACACCCCGAATGCCACCATCATGATCACGTAGATCACCAGGTTGTGGGCAAAGAACAACATCTGTCGCCACACCAGCCGATACACGTGCACGCTCAGTGGCGACGGCAGCTGTTTGATCAGCCCCTCGTTGGCGATGAACACCTCGGAGCCCTCGGTGATGCTCGCGTTGATGAGGTTCCAGACGATGAGGCCGACCGTCACGTACGGCAGGAACTCGGTGAGCGGAATGTCCAGCAGAGCCGAATACAGCACACCGATCGCGGAGGCCTGCACGCCTGTGGCGATGGTGATCCAGAACGGGCCGATGACCGAGCGGCGGTAGCGCTGCTTGATGTCCTGCCAGCCCAGACTCAACCACAGTTCCCGGTGAGCAAGGCCGTCCTTGAGGTCCTTGAACGCGCGGCGGAACGTCTGCGAGTCGGACACCGGAGCGGCGTCGCCCGTTGCCTCGGATGCGATTGCGGATGCTGACACGGAGACCGAGCCTACCGCCACCGCCCGCAACGTCTGTCCGGCCTGTCGCTAGAGGTACTGGCCGGTACCGGGGGTGTGCTTCTGGTCTGCCTGCTCGGCCGGTGTGCCGAAGGTCGCTCCTGGCGGGAGTGCGCCCTGGCGCATGTGCTCGAGCTGGTTGCGGGCCGCCATCTGCTGGGCGAACAGGGCGGTCTGAATTCCGTGGAACACGCCCTCGAGCCATCCGACGAGCTGAGCTTGCGCCACTCGCAGTTCGGCATCGGACGGCGTGTGCTCCTCGGTGAACGGGAGGGTGAGGCGCTCGAGTTCTTCCTGGAGCTCGGGAGCCAATCCTTGTTCCAGCTCACGAATGGAGGAGCGGTGAATCTCCTTCATCCGGTTGCGACCGGCATCGTCGAGCGGCGCCGCGCGCACCTCTTCGAGAAGCTGTTTGATCATCGTGCCTATCCGCATCACCTTTGCAGGTTGTTCGACCAGATCGGCCACGTCCGATGCGTCGTCGTTCACCTTCTCCACGACTTCGTCGTCGCTGTCCCGGTTCGCCATGACTCCATCTTGTCTGTTCTGTCGCAGTTGTGCTGACCTCGGTGCCGCAATCGGCATCTGGCTTAGACCGTATCGGCTCAGCGTCCTAGAGTGTCCGTCATGGCTTACGACGTTGCCCGTGTACGGGGACTGATCCCGTCGCTCGGCGACGGTTGGATCCATTTGGACCCGCAAGCCGGAATGCAGATCCCGGATGCTGTGTCACGCACCGTGTCCACCGCGTTCCGTGCGTCTGCATCGTCGTCGACCGGCCGACATGTTTCGAACCGGCGCAGTGCTGCGGTGCTCGACGCCGCGCGCGTCGCCGTCGCCGATCTGGTGGGCGGAGACCCTGCCGGAGTGGTGCTCGGTTCCGACCGTGCGGTCCTGCTCGCCTGGTTGGCCGAGTCGCTCAGCACGCGGCTGGGACTGGGGACCGGACTGGTGCTGTCCCGGTTGGACGAAGAGGCGAACGTGGCCCCCTGGCTGCGGGTGGCGGGCCGCTACGGCGCACAGGTCAAGTGGGCGGAAGTCGAGATCGAGACGTGCGAACTGCCTGCGTGGCAGTTCAACGAGCTGATCACCGGTACCACACGACTCGTCGCGCTGACGGCGGCATCCTCGATCGCGGGATCGGCCCCGGATGTTCGGGTGGCGGCTGATCGGGTGCACGAGGTCGGCGGTCTCATCGTTGTCGACGCCAACGGTGCAGCCCCGTACGCGCACGTGAACTTGGAGGAGTTGGGTGCGGACGTCATCGCCCTCGACGCGACCTCGTGGGGCGGCCCGCAGGTGGGTGCCCTGGTCTTCCGCGACCCGACGTTGCTGGACCGGATTCCGGCGGTGTCGTTGAACCCGTACGCCCGCGGCGCGGAGCGGCTCGAGGTGGGTGCGCACCAGTTCGCCCTGCTGGCCGGTCTCACCACCTCCATCGACTTCCTCGCAGGCCTCGACGAATCCGCGAACGGCACGCGCCGCGAGAAGCTCGAGGCATCGATCAGCTCGTTGCAGAATTACCAGGACGCGCTGTTCGACCGGCTCATGGCACACCTGCAGCGACTGCCGCAGGTGATGGTGATCGGTCGTTCACCGAGCCGTGTCCCCACGGTCAGTTTCACTGTCGAAGGCGCGTCGGCCGACAAGGTGTCGTCGCATCTGGCCGACAAGCGCATCGCCACCGTCAGCGGGACGCACGGTGGATCGCGGTTGCTCGACGCATTGGGTGTGAACGACGAGGGTGGTGCCGTGACGGTCGGCTTGGCGCCCTACACGACGCGGTACGAGATCGACCAGTTGGCGGCCGAGCTCGCGTCGCTGGGCTGACCTGCCCTCGGTCACCGGGGAATCGTCAGGACCACTTTGCCGACCGTGTCGGCAGAATCGAGCAGGGCGTGACCGCGTGCAGCTTCGGTGATCGGCAATTCAGCGTGCACGACCGGCGCGACGGCACCTTCCGCGATCAGCGGCCACAACCGGGCCCGGACGTCCTCGACGATGGCGGCTTTGCCGGAGTTGCCGGTGGTCGGCCTGCTGCGCAGACCGGCGGCGCTCACGCGGGCACGTTTGCCGACCATCTTGCCGAGATTCAGTTCGCCGACGAGTCCGCCCTGCATACCGATCACGACGAGCTGCCCGTCGTCGGCCAGAGCATCGATATTGCGATCGAGGTAGGTGGCGCCCATGTTGTCCAGGATGATGTCGGCGCCGTGGCCGTCCGTGGCCTTCCGGAGTTCGTCGACGAAGTCGGAGTTCCGGTAGTCGATCGTGATGTCGGCGCCGAGTTCACGGCAGTGGGCCAGTTTGTTCTGGTGGCCGGCGGTGACGGCCACCCGCGCACCGAACGCCTTGCCCACCTGGATGGCGTGGGTGCCGATACCGCCGCCGCCGCCGTGGACGAGCAGAACCTGCCCCTGACGCAGCCCCGCACCCATCACGACGGTCGACCAGACCGTGCACGCGACCTCGGGAAGCGCCGCCGCTGCCAGCAGGTCCACACCATCGGGGAGGGGAAGCAGTTGGGTGGCGGGTACCAGCACCTTCTGCGCGTAACCGCCACCGGAGAGCAAAGCGCACACCTGATCGCCCACTGTCCAATCGGTGACATCCTCGGCAACCTCGGACACGACCCCGGAACATTCGAGACCGAGAACCTCGCTCGCGCCGGGAGGCGGCGGATACAGGCCGCGCCGTTGCAGCAGGTCGGCACGGTTGATCGCCGTCGCTGCGACATCGACGATGACGTGACCCGGTTCCAGTTGTGGATCGGGGTGTTCGGTCCAGGTCAGGTCGGCCGTGTCCGAAGACGCAATCGCGATGGCATACATGACGTCGACGTTATCGAACGTTCACGCGCAGCCGTCGACTCTGTGAGGTGGCTGTCTCGCAGACCGGGGGCCCTCGGCGTCCTAGGATGATATGTGTGACAACAGAACGAACGGACACGATCGCGGAGCCGAACTGGCTCACTCCCGCGGAACAGCGTGCGTGGCGGGGGTACATGGATGGCAACCAACGACTGATGGAGGTGCTGAACCGAGATCTGCAGTTGCACCACGACTTGTCGCTGGCGGACTATCGCATCCTCGTTCTCCTGTCGGAGTCTTCCGATGGTGCGCTGCGAATGAGTGATCTGGCGGACGGTGTGCTGTCGTCACGCAGTCGGCTGACGCATCAGATCCGGCGCATGGAGGACGAAGGCATGGTCGTCCGTGATACCTGCCTCGAGGACGGTCGAGGGGTCCTCGCTGTGATCACCGACGAAGGCCGCCGCCGTCTCGCGGTCGCCGCACCCACGCATGTCGACGGAGTGCGCCGAAACCTGGTGGATCTGCTCACCAAGAACCAGTTGAAGGTGCTGGCCGAGGTGTTCGAACGCGTGGACAAGGCCATAGGTAGCAGCTGACCGGTTGTGGTCGGCAGGTCGTCTACCGATAGGATCGCCCACGGAAGCGTGGCAGAGCGGCCGAATGCACTCGCCTTGAAAGCGAGCGTGGCGTAAAACCCACCGGGGGTTCAAATCCCTCCGCTTCCGCCACTAGCTCTCCACCTGTTTACGCAGGTGGGGAGCTTTTTCTGCTCGATCGAGCCTCCGCTGACACCGATGTTGGTTACGTTTTGGCAACAATGATTACCGATTCGGCGTGTCGCCATGTGTCTTCACTAGCGTTTTGCCTCGCACCTTCACGGAAGTGAGAAGCGCATGAGGAAACTCGCCGCACTACCGTTCGCAATTCTGGTCGGGTGTCTCGTGGCCTGTGGGTCCACCCTGCAGGCAGAGACGATCTCGACACCGCCGACGCAGGCCCCGGTGAACACCGCGCAGCTCGTCCTCGAACCGGCCTCGCAGTCGTTCGGGTCCGTCATGGCGTCGGACGGATTCACCGCAGATCAGATCAGTGTGGTGGACACATACCGTCAGGGAGCCTGCGCCAGGCTTACCGAGAATCCGGGCATGAGCGAGCGGTGGACTCTCGATACGGTGATATCCGAGGTCCAGGACAGCTACGACATCAGGCTGACCGGTCGTTCCGCGAATGCGATCGTGTCGAGCTGTCGCTAGGCGCCATCTCAGTGGTTACCGACGAGTCATAAAGTTGTGCGCGAAAGGTTGACCGCGCGGCGTCTGTGCTGTGCAATTGCGGTTCACATCGTTCGGGGAAGAGGATCTGTATGCGTCGTCGTGTAATCGCTGCTGCCGGGATGGTGTTGTCGCTTTCCCTCATGGGGGTGGCCACGGCGAACGCCGAGCCTGCACCTGCCGACAGTGAGAGCACCGCGACCGCGCAGATTCAGCGGATCGACGAGTTGACGCCCACCCGTAGCGCCGTCTTCATCGATTCCCCGTCCATGCAGAAGGTCGTTCAGGTTCAGGTGCTGCACCCCGAACACGACGGTTCACGGCCCTCGCTGTACCTGCTCGACGGTGTCGGCGCGGGGGAGGAGTCCAATTACCAGGAAAGCACGTGGACGCTCAAGACCGACATCGTCGACTTCTTCAAGGGTAAGAACGTCAACGTCGTGCTCCCCATTGGCGGTACCGGTTCGTACTACACCGATTGGCAGCGCCCTGACCCCGTCCTCGGGATCAACCAGTGGGAAACGTTCCTCACCGAAGAACTTCCGCCGATCGTCAACTCGGAGTTCGGTGGCAACGGCACCAACGCCGTGGGTGGGGTGTCCATGGGCGCCATGGGTGCCGGCAACCTGATCACCCGTCATCCCGAGATGTACGAGGGTCTTGCCGCGTTCAGTGGATGTCTCGACAACTCGTCGCCGAGCTCGCGTCACTCCGTCAGTGGGACGGTGGCGTTCAAGGGTGGCGACGTGGCAAACATGTGGGGCCCGGTGTCGGATCCCGCATGGAACGAGCACAACCCGGCGTTGCACGCCGAGCAGTTGCGGGGCAAGCACATCTACGTGTCTTCGGGCAACGGGCTGCCCGGTCCGTACGAGCGCGGCGCTGGCGGGGACCTGTTGTCCACCGTTGCGGTGGGAGGCCCGCTCGAGGCGGCCGCCTACGTGTGCACACAGTCCTTCGAGCAGCGGTTGAACGAACTCGATATCCCCGCCACGTTCTCGTACCACCCCTGGGGCACGCATTCCTGGCCGTACTGGGAAGACGAGTTGCACGCCGCGTGGCCGACGCTGAAGGACTCGCTGGGGCTCTAGGTCGCCCGGCTCACACCTGCCGCGGCGCGTGTCTCTTCGGCGGCGGCGAAGGCCAGGAACGTGTCGTTCTCGTGCGGGTCGCCGACGGTGACCCGCACTCCGTCCTCGCCGTACGGGCGCACCAGCACACCGGCCTCGGCGCTGGCCATGCCGAACTCTGCCGAACGATCCCCGAGCGGTAGATAGACGAAGTTGGCGGCGCTCTGCGGAACGTTGTATCCGGCGGCGATCAGGGCCTCGCGCATCCGTTCGCGTTCGGCGACCACGCCGTCGGTCCGGTGCAACAGTTCGTCGCGTGCCTCGAGGGAGGCGATGGCCGCGGTCTGGGCGAGTGCGCTGACGCTGAACGGAACGTGCACTTTGCCGAGTGCCGCGATGATCGCCGGGTCGGCGACGGCGTAACCCACCCGGATGCCGGCGAGACCGTACGCCTTCGAGAACGTGCGCAGAACGACCACATTGGGACGGCCCTCCAGCAGCGCGATGCCGTCCACATCGGAGCGGTTGTATTCGAAGTACGCCTCGTCGAGCGCCACCACCACCCGATCCGGTACGGCGTCGAGGAAACGTTCGAGTTCGTCGCGAACCAGCGAACGGCCGGTGGGGTTGTTCGGGTTGCACACGAACACCAGGCGGGTGCGGTCGGTGATCGCAGCCGCCATCGCGTCCAGATCGTGCCCGTGGTCGGCGGTCAACGGAACCTGCACGGGGACGGCCCCGGCGACGCGGGTGACCACCGGATACGCCTCGAACGAGCGCCAGGCGAACACGACCTCGTCGCCGTCGTGGCAGGTGGCCTGCACGAGTTCCTGGCACAAGCTCACCGATCCGCAGCCCGTCGCGATGTGCTCGCGGGGAACACCCAGGTGTTGCGCCAACGCGTCGATCAGCGCTGTCGATCCGTTGTCCGGGTAACGGTTTGCCGTGCTGACGGCGGCAGCGATCGCATCCTGCACTCCCGGCAGCGGGGACGGTGTGGTCTCGTTGCTGGCCAGCTTGATCGCGCCGGGAAAGCTCTTTCCGGGAACGTATGCCGGGATCGAATCGAGGTCTGCGCGGGTCCGAGTGGTCACCGTCCGATTATGCGCTCTATGGATGTGCTGCAGGCGGGGTGGGATGCGCACGGGAAGGGGATGCACCCGCGGCCCGTCCATGCAAAGGTGGTGATATGTCGGGAATCTTCGAAGACAGTGCGCCGTTGCGTGCGGTCGGCGAAGCGTCGGAGGACGCTCCGGACCGAGTGCCACTCACGGTGATCGAACCGGAAGGACCGGCGCGCGGCGGCATCGTGGTGTTGCACGAGAGCCGGGATTTCACCGAGCGCTTCCTGGAGTTGATGCAGTCGTTGGCGCTCGAAGGTTGGGTGGCGGTAGCGCCGCACCTGTTCCACCGCGAGCCCGCGCACAGCACGGCCGAGGTGTTCGGCGATCATTTGTTCTCCGATTTCGACGCCACCTACGACTGGTTGGTGGGGCGCGGTGTGTACGGGGACTGCATCGGGGTTCTCGGGTTCGACGACGCCGGAACCGCGGCCTTCCTCGTCGCCACGACCCGGCGACTGGGGGCGGCGGTGAGCGTCGCTGCGCCGGGAATCGTCGAACCCCTCGCGAACGACGCCACCGCGCTGTTGCTCGCCGCGCCGGCGCTGCAGGTGCCGTGGCTGGGGTTGTACGGCGACGACGATCCGTCGATCCCACCGTCGCACGTGGATCAGCTGCGGGAGGCTGCCGGCAAAGCGCAGGTTGCTGCGCTCGTCGTGAGTTACTCGGGTCTGGCGCACCGTGCGGACGAACCGCCGCAGGTGCCCGGCGACGACGGCGACGAGGCTCTTGCGGAGGCGATCCTCGATGCGCAGCGCCGAATCTTCGACTGGTTCGACAGCAACCTTCGTTAACGTCCTGACCACACGTTTTGCCATTGGGGTGAAAAGGTGTGTAATCTTTCGCCTCGGCGGTCCGAAGGGATCGGAACCACCCCAGGGAGGCGTGCCAGAGCGGCCGAATGGGACTCACTGCTAATGAGTTGTCCCTTTTGCGAGGGACCGGAGGTTCAAATCCTCTCGCCTCCGCCACACCGGTGATAGTTGCCGGTGACAATTGAAGACTCGCGCCCGTAGCTCAACGGATAGAGCACTTGACTACGGATCAAGAGGTTAGGGGTTCGAATCCCTTCGGGCGCACAGTAGAAACCCCAGGTAGAAGATCATCTACCTGGGGTTTCCCATTTCTTCGCGAAGGTAGTCTACAAGTTACCTTGCCGACCTGTTGTCGACAAGGTAACTTGTGGTTGCGCGTACAGAGCCCGTGGTCGCCGAAAGCGCATATAAGCACGGCGTCGAGCATGACGACACGATCCACGCCTTCGACAACGCGGTGACCGCCTACGATCTCGGCGACGGTCTCATCATGCTCGTTGGGCCGGCTCGCGACGCCACCATGCTGGAACTCGGCTACGTGACGAGCGTCGACGCGCACGTCATCGTTCATGCCATGAAGGCCCGACCCAAATTCCTGAGGTGATACCAAATGCCACGCAGCACCAAAGACATCCTTGCTCACGCCGACGAACTTGCGAAGCGATTCGAGGACTACGAACCACGCGAAGAAGATCGCCGGAACCCATCCGCACTCGCCGCACTACGCACCGCCGTCGCCGCTCGGGCGGAGGCCGAGCGAAAAGTGCTCGACGGTGTCGTACTCGCCCGTGAGCGGGGCGTGCCGTGGTCCACGATCGGCGGCGAGGTGGGCACTTCAGGCGAAGCGGCGCGCCAAAAGTACGGTCCGCTGCTCGCTTCGTAGATGAGCGGGTCACGCCGCAGCTCTTCGCTGATTCAGTGAGCAACACCTGGCGGGAGGAGATCGGCATGCCCGAAGTGGCAAGCAGCCTTCAGTACACGGGCTAGGCCGATCACCTTCGGTGCAGTAGGTGGGCCGGATACGATGACGGCATCCTTACGGGGCCTGCGAGTAGATGGGATCGGTATGAGCGCAGTCGTGAACTCCCTGTCCGAAGACGAATTCGTACTTGTCCGGGAAACGAAGAAGTCTCAGTTGGAGGGTTTGTCCGAGGACGATCTGATCGACCTGCATACTCGTGCTCGTCGTGCCCGCAACAAGTATGTCAAGCTCTATCGGCGGGCAGGCGCGGAGAAGGTCGGCGCGAAGAAGTCTCGGGCTACCGGGAAGTCGGCGAACAAACGTAATGCTGCGAAGGCCGAGGTCTTCGAGAAGGCGCTGGCCCGCGTCAGCAGTCGGCTTGCCGCGGAGGCGCGTAGGTCGGCCGCTGCTTTGAAGGACGAGCGGCTCGCTCGCGCCCGGAAGGGTTCTCCGTCATTCTCCGGCGACGGTCAGGGCGCGGGCAAAGTCAGTTCGAAGGGGAAGGCCCGGGTCGACGCGACCCGCGACTCGTCCGGGCGCAAGAAATACGAGGCGTCGACCATCGCGGCAGGAGCGCGTCGCCAGGCGAAGAAGGACAAGTCCGGAACTGCGTGAGCTGGCCGCCGCGGGTCACCAGAAGACGCTCATGGGTGACGGTCGATGGATGTTTCTCCACGTCACCGCGGTGGCATCGGCCACCAGCGGCCACAGTCGCGCGAACCGTCCGCGGATCTTCTCCTCTGGAACTCGATGGCCGCCCTTGTAGGAATGAGCCTGCACTGCCGGGCCGTCGGATCTTCGCGCTCTCATCTGCATTGACGATGACGCTGTTCGGCAAGAGCGGCGTGAGGCGCTGTTCGATCAATGTCGATTTACCGGCTCCGTTGGGCCCGACAACGAGATCGAGGCGCCTCGAAGCGCGATCTGGGTGCCGTCGGGCAGATGCTTGACGGCGCTACACCTCGATGAGGGCTTCCAGTGCGTCCAGTACACGGGCGAGGCCGAATTCCCAGGCCGCCTGCGGACTGTACGACGTGTTCATGGCTTCACCTGCGGCAGCGCCGACTCGCTGCGCGAGGGGGAAGTCCTCGCCCAGATAGGAGGCGAGGCGTGGTTGCCAGGCCGACCAGACCTCGGCCATGTCGGCCGCATGAGGGTCGGGCCGACGTGCCTGCGCCGACGAGCGGGTGAAGTCGGCGACAAATGTCAGTGCCGCGTCCCGGTCGATATCGGTCAGATCGGTGTGGTCGAACGCGTGCAGGTCGTGGTCGTATTTTGCGATCGTGCCGGGCCCCATTGCGGTGCGTTGGTCGGTGACGTCCAGCAGCCATGCGTGCGCGCCGTAGAGGGCGAGATCCGCCTCCGCGATCTGGCGCACGCGCTCGCGCCAATCCTCGCTGGCATACGGTCTGCGCTCGTGACCACTGCGTGCTGCGTCGACCATGAGCGCCAGCAGGTCGTCGCGCGAGCCCACGTGGGTGTACAGCGCCATGCCTGAAATGCCGAGTTCGGCGGCCAGTCTGCGCACCGTCAGTGCGTCGAGTCCCTCGTTGTCGGCCAGGGTGATTGCCGCTTCCACAGCCTGCATGGTGGTCACCTTCGCTCGGGGGCCGCGGGCGCGCGCCCGCGGGGCATCGGGGTGGTCGCGCCACAGCAAATCGATCAGCTCACGGGACATGTGGGTTCCTCTTTGTAGCGAGAAATGCGACTTCCACGTTATACTCTATACGTTGTACAAGGTTAGCTACTCTTGGAGGTCGCCATCAAGATCACCGGTACCGCCCTGTCTCTGAATGTTCCCGACACAGACGGCTCTGCCGAGTTCGCCAAAACGCACTTCGGCTTCACCGAGGTGATGTCCGACGACGGATTCGTCTCGCTCGCCCATCCCGACACAGGACTCAACGTCGTCTTCCTGCGCACCGGCCTCGCGACCTTCAAGCCGGCGTCCATCGCCGGGGCCGCCGGCCAAGGGATGCTGATCGCTTTCGTCGTCGAAGACCTCGACGCCGAATTCGCTCGCATCTCGGCAGCGGGAGCCACGGTGATCACCGAGCCCGAAACCGAGCCGTGGGGAGAGCGCTTCTGTCAGTTCGCCGACCCCAACGGACTCGTTTGGCAACTCGTGCAGTGGGTCTGAGTTCACGATTGGTAGAACGGCCCGGCTCCGAGAGTTCGGAGCCGGGCCGCATCTATACGCCGTTCTCTACGTCGTCGCTCTGCTCGGCCGCCGGATTGCGATCCAGCATCGAGTAGAGGACGTAGAAGATCACGCCACCGAGGATGGCGCCACCGATCGACGCCCACCAATTGCCGGTGCTCCCGGTGACGGCGAAGCCGACTCCGACCACGATCGCCGGCGGTAACCCGTACCTGACGGTGTCCTTCACATTTCCCCCTACATCGTCGTGACCGCTCTACCGTAGCGCCCCGGTTCCGGGCGGCGCACTACACGTTCACGTCGAACCACAGGTCCATGTCGCAGGCGGCCTGGCCGCCGCGGATTCCCCAGTTCTCGAGTTCGATCTCCCGAAGCACGATCGTGATGTGGTCCTTCGGGATGCCGAGCGCGGCAAGCCGATCCACAATTGCGGCGTACAGATTCCGCTTCGCGTCGACCGATCGTCCGGCCATGCAGTCGATCGACACCAGGGTGTAGTACTCGGGCTGCGCCAATCCAGGTGAGGTGGTGCACCGGTGCGGTTGGTGAGCGACGAGCCGAATGTGCTTGTCTTCCGGTGGAATACGGAAGGCACTCACCAGTGCATCGTGCACCGCATCGATGATCGCAACCTCTTCCGCCTCGGTGTAGCGACGACGGACCTCCACAAGTGAACTCGGCATGGTCAATTGTTGCATTGTCGGGCAACCGATTATCGGAAGTGTTATGCGGCCATCGTCGGTGCCAGTACCTCCATCTGCTCGATGATGAGTTTGACGGCGGCGGGCTGTTTGTCCGGTGGGTAGTCGTGTTTCCTGAGGAGCCGTTTGATCTGTGAGCGCAGGCGCGCTTTGACGTCTTCGCGGACGGTCCAGTCGGTGCGGACGTCGCGGCGCATCACCGCGACGAGGTCGCGGGCAATGTCGGCGAGCTTGCCGTCGCCCTGTTCCTCGACAGCGGATTCGTTTTGGGACACGGCGTCGTAGAAGGCGAGTTCGTCGTCGGACAGCGGGGGAGAGAAGTTCTTGCCGCGATCGGATTCGGCCACCACTTCCTGCGCCACCTCCACCAGTGCCGCGATGACCTCGGCGGAGGTGAGCTGGCTGTTGGTGTATCTCACCATCAGGTCCTGGAGCTTCTCGGAGAATGCACGCTGACGGATCACGTTGTGCTTGACGGCCTTGCGGGATTCTTCGTCGATGAGACGCCGCAGGGCCTCGATCGCGAGGTTGGGGTTCTTCGCCTTCTTGGTCTTGTCGATGAAGTCGACGTTGATGTCGCGAAGTTCCGGACGCGGCATCCCGGCGGCGTCGTAGATGTCGAGCACCTCACCGGATTCGACGGAGGCGGCCATCAGCTGGCGCAGGGCCCGCTTGATGTCTTCGGGAACTGCTTCGCCGCGGGCCTGTCGGTCCTCGGCATCCCACTTCGCCATGTACACACGAACTTCTTCGAAGAACCTGGCTGCCCGAGCATATTCACGCAGTTCCTCGCGGTTTCCGCAGATCGCCCAGGTACGGGAAAGCTGTGAGGCGAACTTGCGGAAGCGGTCGGCAAGGGTCTCTTCGCCCTCGCCGACCTGGTTCTCCGGGAGGCGTGGATCGCGCAGATAGTTGATCGTGGCCTGCGCCGCTCGGAAATATGCGTCCGGGCCTGAAGACTTCAGCTCGGCTCGCCAATCGAATCCGTGCAGCAGATTCTCGATCAGGGTGATCAGGTCTTTGGCGGTGTCGACGGCGGCGTCGATGTCGCGGCCGAGCGGTTTGGATGCCTGATCGGATTCGGTGTACTCGGCGAGTGCTTCGGCGAGATTGTCGACGATCGGTGCATAGGCGACCAGCAGGCCGTCCTGTTTGCTGCGGAACGTGCGGTTGACGCGGGCGAGTGCCTGCATCAGCAGCGCACCCTTGAGGGGGCGATCGAGGTACATGGTGTGCAGCGGCGGAGAGTCGTACCCGGTGAGCATCATGTCTTTGACGATGACGATCTCCAGCTCGTCGTCGATGTTCTTGAGCCGCTTCTTGATGGTGGCGTTGGCCGAATCGCGGCGCACGTGCGCGCTGACCGGGGGCGTATCCGATGCGGTGCCTGAGTAGACCACCTTGATGCGTCCGGCGGCGAGGTCGTCGGAGTGCCATTCGGGCCGCAGCTTCACGATCTCGGTGTAGAGGTTGGCGCAGATCTCACGGGTGGCGCCCACGATCATCGCCTTGCCGGACGCGGTGGGGTTGTTTTCGGAGGAGACGAAGGCGCTCATGGCTTTCCGGCGGTTCTCCCAGTGTTCGACGATGTCCTCGGCCAGTTTCCGCAGGCGGGCCGGTGCACCGTACACGGCGTTGACCACCGCGACGCTCTTCTCGATACGGTCGCGGTCGGTGTCGTCGAGACCTTCGGTGGCCGCGTCGGCTGCGGCATCGAGTTCTTCCTGGGTGACGTCGGGTGTGAACGACACCTCGACGAGCCGGCTCTCGAAGTGCACCGGCACGGTGGCGCCGTCCTCGACGGCGCGGGTGAGGTCGTAGATGTCGATGTAGTCGCCGAACACGGCGCGGGTGTCGCGCTCGTCTGTGGAGATCGGGGTTCCCGTGAACGCGATGAGTGTCGCGTTGGGGAGCGCGTCGCGGAGGTGGCGAGCGTATCCGTCGAGGTTGTCGTAATGGCTGCGGTGGGCCTCGTCGACGACCACGATGATGTTGCGACGCGCCGACAGCAACGGATGACTTTCGCCGGAGTCCTTCTCTTCCTTGGTTTTTCCGAACTTCTGCAGTGTGGTGAAGTAGATGCCGCCGGTGGTGCGTCCCGACAGCTCTTGCCGCAGCTCCTCGCGTTTGCGGATTTGCTGGGGTTGTTCGGGCAGGAGTTGCGATCGTGCGAAGGTCTCGTACAGCTGGCCGTCGAGTTCGGTGCGGTCGGTGACGACCACGATCGTCGGGTTCGCCAGGCGCGGGTGCCGGATCACCTGGTTGGCGTACAGCTCCATTTCCATGGACTTGCCCGACCCCTGGGTGTGCCAGACGACGCCCGCCTTGCCGTGACTTTCCACCGCATGCACCGTCGACCCCACTGCCTTGGCGACGGCGAAGTACTGGTGCGGCTTGGCGATTCGCTTCACCAGGCCACGTTCGTCCTTGTCGAATGCGGTGAAGCCGCGCAGCAACAACAGGAATCGACCCTGCGTGTAAAGACCGTGCAGGGCGTCGTCCAAGGCGGTGGTTCTGCTCTGGCGGTCGACGGGTTTGCCGTCGTCGTCCACGTTCCACGGTGCGAAGTGGTTGAACGCGGTGAACGGGGTGCCGTAGCGGGCGGTGATGCCGTCCGAGACGAGATCGAACACCGCGAATCGGAAGGCCAGCGGAAATTCCCGCACATACGTTTCGAGCTGGGCGTGGGCCTCCGTGAGGGTCGCGTGGGCGCTGCCGGCGCGTTTGAGTTCGATGATGCTGACGGGCATGCCGTTGAGATACAGCACGATGTCGAAGCGGCGACGGTGATCGCCTTGCACCAATGTCACCTGGTTGACGGCCAGCCAGTCGTTGTCGTCGGCCTCGCCGGAGATCAGGCGGATCGTCGGGGTGATCTCCACCCCCGAATCGTCGACGTAGCTGATCTTCCGCAGGCCGGTGGTGAGGTACTCGTGGATCACTTCGTTTTCGGTGATCGCGTTGGTGGACCCGGCGGTGACGACATGTGTGAGGGCCTCGTCCACCACATGCGGCGGCAGTTCGGGGTTGAGCTTGGCGATCGCCGTCCGCAAGCGGGGGAGGATCACGAGTTCGTCCCAGGAGTCACGCTGGCCGGTTCCGGGGGCGATGGCCGACCCGTTCAGCGGCTGCCAGGCCAGCTCGCCGAGGGTGTCGAGAGCCAGATGCTCCCAGTCGTCCTCGGACAATCCGTGCGAATCGCTCATTCCGTGCACCTTTCCACCATCACAACTTAGAAGCCGGGTGGTGGAGCGATGCGGCGGCTCGCCCAGTTTCTCGCCATTACTCATGAGGACGACGGTATGGCCCCATTCGGACATTTCCATCTGGCGCGCTGATAACCCCGGTTATCGAACGAATCGTTCCATCTGTGTTGGTTAGCGTCCAAGCTTCTTCCCATCGCACCAACCGAACCATTCGATCCAGCTCAGGAGCTTTCCATGATCAGGCACATCATCACCAGCACGGCGGTTCTCGTGGCAATAGGTAGCGGGCTCGGCGCGGGCGTTGCCACCGCGGCGCCGGCCACCTCGTTCGGCGACGGCCAGTACCGCGTCGGCATCGACATCCAACCCGGCATCTACCACACCGGTGATACCGAGAACTGCTACTGGGAGCGGCAGTCCGGCCTCAGCGGGGAGTTCGAGGACATCATCGCCAACGAGTTCTCCAGCGGCCCGCAGACGGTGCAGATCATGCCCGGCGATACGGCGTTCGAATCCAGCCGGTGCGGCACCTGGGTGATGCAGCCGCCGCCTCCCGCCCCGTCCATCTTCGGGTCCTGATTCGCGTCACCTCTCACCACATCACAGACGTAAGGAGTAGTCCCATGACACAGCCCAACGGCGGTTTTCCGCAGCAGCCGGTTCCGCCCATCCAGCAGACGCCGCCCAAGAAGTCGAAAAAGTGGCCATGGATCGTCGGCGGCATCGTCGGCGTGATCGCCATTGCCTCCGTTGCCTCCAACGGCTCGACCGGCGACGAATCCACCGCTGCGGAGGCTCCGGCACCTGCGGCCGAGCAGGGGCAGGCACCGGCTCCGCAGCCGGAAACCGAGCAGCCGGCGATTCCGCCGCTGGCTCCGGCCCCGAGTTCGGGTGAAGGCAAGTCGATTCTGTATGAGGTGATCTCGGATTCGGGATCGCTGAACTCGGTGACCTGGTTCGACGAGAACAGCGCCATTCAGCAGAAGCAGAACGTCTCCGCGCCGTGGTCTCTGACCGTGGAGAACCCGTCGACGTTCGTGATCGCCGGGGTCGGGGCGCAGACCGACGGCACCTCGGTGACCTGTCGCGTGATCGTCGACGGCGAGGTCAAGGACGAGCAGACCGCCACCGGCCAGTACGCCGTCGTCAACTGCAACGCCGGATTCTAGAAGGGAATCATCATGGTAGACCCGTATTCCCCTGACGGAGAGCAATGTCCGCCGACCGACCCCAATCAGTCGGGAAAGGGGTCGAAGACGTGGCCGTGGGTGGCCGCCGCCGTGGCTGTGGTGGTCATTGGTGCCGTCGGGGGAATTGCTGCGGCCGCGATCGCGACCGGCGCGGATACGAGCAGTGGTTCGTCACGTTCGGTAAGCGCGCCGACGACGACCCTGTCCGCGGCGGAGTTCAAAGAGCAGAGCGAGGCGCGCGCGGCAGCGGAAGAGCGGCGGCGGTTGGCTCAGGAGGAAGCGCGTGCGCAGGCCGCCGCAGAGGAAGCGGCACGGCTGGACCCCGCGACGTACGAGCAGATCGGGGATCGGGACTTTGCGCTGCTGATGAAAAATCCCGATGCGGCGGCCGGACGGAAGTTGGTGGTCTACGGGATTGTCACCCAGTTCGATTCCGGTACCGGACCCGATGCTTTCCGGGCGAACACCGCGGCCAATCCGCAGGGGGAGTCGTACAACTACGACCAGAACACCATGGTGACGGGCACACCTGACGTGCTGGCCAACGTGGTCGCGGAAGACTTCGTGAAAATGTACGTCGAGGTTGTCGGCTCGCTCACCTACAACACGACGCTGGGTGGTTCCACCACGGTGCCGAAGTTCCAGGCGAACATCATCGAGGTCACCGGCTGATCGGGTGAACAGAAGCGCGGTGCGTCCGACAAGACTCGGGCGCACCGCGCTTTACGTGCATAGGAATGTGGGATTCAGCTGTCTGTAGGGTGTCGGCCGAGCTGGCGCGGTCGGGTTGCTGTCTGCGGATTCCGGGTCAGGTGTCGGCCGAGCTGGCGCGGTCGGGTTGCTGTCTGCGGATTCCGGGTCAGGTGTCGGAGGGTGTCGCGTCCGCGCTGCGCCATCTCCTCGGGTATCTGTAGCCAAGATCGGTGATTCGCGTCTCTCAGTGCCTCGGCCAGGAGGAGGATTCGTCCTCGATCATGTCCTCTGAGCCGCAGGGCATCTTCGTGTGGATCAGTCAGCGCGCAGGCGAGAATCGACGCGTCGTCGAGGTGTCGACCGCGGTCGCGTGAATCCTCTCTGTAGGCGGCTCCTTTGAGTACAATTGCACCGAGAGCATCCGGGATGCTGAGCAATAGGGCTCCCTCCGGTTCGTCCCATTCGAGCGAGCAGTTCACCGTCTTCCTCAAGGCTGATGTGCCAGCTGGCACGGCGAAGACTGGTCGCCCCGAAACTGTTGGGCGATAGGCAGGTGCAAGGTTGTCCGCGACCATGACGTCAATCTGTTCGCCCTGTCTGGTGAAGCGGTGAACTGGTGCATCCTTCTCAAGCGGTACTTGCAACTGGTAGCCGATGTCCTCGAGTGCATGACGAACAGTCTTGAAAGTGGTTGCGCCCATCTCGATGTGAAGAATCGTGTCGACGTCGATGGTTGGGCGGATTGCGGGTAGGTGAGAGTGCAGTGCGTGTAGCTGCACCATCAGTCCGCCGACCAGGGTCCAGTGGTCAGGCGGAACCGCTCGAGTGAGTTCGGCTACTTACGGCCATGGTGGACCCCACCATCCATAGGGGCGGAGATCCACCATGTCGGACGCCTATTGGGCATCCAACAATTCCTGGAGGACTCGTCGGCCCGCGCTGCGCTCCCGGGTGGATAAGGAATCCATCACGTCCGTGGCTATCGCAGCGAGCGGTGTGTGCCCGTTCCCGAACGCTTCGGTGTGCTGCACGACCCGGACTGTTGCGTTGCCGCCGGGGTCCGTAATCAATCCGAAGGTGTCGACCAGCCACTTCAACTCTGCATCTGTCGCATAGCCGTCGACTCGGTCGCGGGCCGCAGTCAAACGGAAACGCGACGCTAACGTCGGATTGCTGAGCGCGGAACCGCCGGTCGGCAGCACTTGCTCTTCGAGCATGACAATTGCTGATGTGTGGACGCGGAACCGATGGACCCGTGCGCGATGTCGTCCCAAAGTCGCCACGCCGTCGGCGGTCGAGTTCCGTAGTTTGTGGCGCAGTCGCGTGCGCTGCGACGCCGCCAGCCAGCCAGCGCTTCCCCCTGAAAGTAGGGCGAATGCAGCCCAGGCCACTGGTGCGGACCACACGCGGCCCGGTGCCCGAGAAATTTGGGCTGCTCTTTGAACCGACTCCGAATCGAGCAGCAGCGCGCCCCCAACTCGACGCCTCACTGCTATTTCCCCCGACGCGACGATCCGGGCTGTCTGCCGTGCACTCACGCCGAGCAGTGCGCTCGCCTCCGCAGTGGTCATCTCACCCATGCATATATGGTCTCCCTCGAGACTGTATGTGTAAATAAGTACAGTTGAATAAGTTCACGTGGTGGCGAGTGATCGCTGCGTCGACAGGCTTGTCAGTGTGGTGTCGGGGTGAAGTCGGGGCCTTTGTACTCGGAGAGGATGTCGACAAGTTCGTTTGCGGTGGCTTTCATCTGGTCATCGGTGGCGGCCGGTTCGCCCGTAGCGCGGTCGGCGCCCGGGGTCAGGGTGATGGTTGCCTCCCAGCCGCCTATTACGGCTTCGAAGGTCAGACGGATGCTCCGGATTGCCCAAGTCTTGACGATGTGTTCACCCGCGGGGATCGACTGTGCATCGTTGGGTGGGTCTCCGAAACCGGGCGTATCACGGATCAACGATAGTGAGGCGACACTCGCTCCGTTGGCGTCGAAGGTGCAGTGGCCTCCGGCTCCAATTCTGTCGATGTGGTCTGAGTTGGTGACCTTGGCTGTGCCGACAACGGGTTCGGGGAAGTTCCATACGTCCGCCAACAAATGTTCCGGCTGTTTGCACAGTTCGGTGAGGGAGTGATCTGACAGCGGCGCAGGGTCCGCCCCACATCCAGCTAGAACCGTAACGGCCAGAGTGGTGACAACTGCGACGCCAGGCAATCGCGACATCAGCCTGGCCACTAGTACTGGGTGGGGGCATGGTCCGGGCCTTTGAATTCGGCCAGGATCTCCACAAGTTCGGTGGCGGTGGCTTGCATCTGCTCGTCTGTGGTGACGGGTTCTCGGGTGGCGAGATCGTTGCGCACAGTCAGGCTGAGCCATCCGCGCCAGCCACCATTCACGGTTTCGAACTGCAAGGAGACAGGGCCCGAGGCCCAAGCCTCCACAGTGTGCTGGCCGATTCGGATCTTGTCTGCGCTAGGAGGGGCCTCGAGGAACCCTGGGACATCCCTCGATACGGACACCGTGGCGATGCGAGCACCGTCCACTTCGAATCGGCACCCGCCAGAAGAGCCGATCGTGCCGTCATAGTTCTCATCTGTCGTTGGCTGCGGTTTGCCAACGACAGATTCATCGAAGTGCCACACCTCCACTAGAAACTGTTCTGGGCGTTCACACATCTCGGTGAGTGAACGATCGGAGACAGGCGCGGGCTCAGCGCTGCACGCGGCTAAGCCAGGTACTGCCAACAGTGCGATAGCGGCCGCGCGGAGTGATATTCGTGTCATCCGGCGGGCACCTCCCACGACTCTTTGTCGTCGTACTCGTCCGACGTTGCTTTCGGCCATTTATTGCTCGGCATACCATCCTGTGCGAGTACGTTGGTCGAGAGCGTGTTCGCGTTGATCAATTGCTCCCGGATGAATGTCATCGCTATGTCGGCCAAGTCGACGAAGGTGTCGACAATCGCTGCGACCAGGTCGATCGCGTCCGAGATCCCCCACGGTGCTTCGATAACAGTGGCGATTTTTGCGATCGCCGCTGCCATGGACGTGACATAACCACTGACCACCTTGACAACCCCCGTGTAGAAGTCCAGGCCGGCCCGGGCCATCTCCTCGAGGTTCGTGATGACGTCCTCGCACAGGATTGCGGCCGATGTGGCTGCCGCCATCTGCGCGGACGCCGCGCTGTCGTAGCGGTCGAAGGCGAAGCCTTCCCAGTAGCCGTTGAGAGTTTGCTTGCCCGCGTCGTTGTTGGCCTCGATGACGGAGGCTTTGATCTTGCCCCATTCCGCAGCGTCGTCAATGAACTTGAAGGGGATTACCGAGTCTTCGAGAGCTTCAGTCAAATGCGTGCTCAGCGTGTCGATTCCGGCGAGGATCTCGGCACGCTTGGTCTCGGCGTATTCGGCGGTCAGTACTACGCCAATGCTGAGTGGGCCTGCTATCCAACTGGTGGCTTTCAGAGCGGTGATCAGGATGTCGAAGGCATCGGTGACCTCGGCAGAACTCTTGTCGACGTCCCCGCTCAGGTTGGAGAGCTGGTTGACCTGTTCTTCCAACTGCATCCTGGAATCGTTGGTCATTGTCAGTCCTCGGTTTGTAGCTGGTTGAGGGTGGCCGCGAAGTTCGCATCGGTGGTGTCGTAGGCGTCGGCACACGTGTGGAGTGCTCGTGCCACGTTGTCGAACTCGGTACTGCCTTCGCGCAGCCGGTCTCGTATGTACTGGACGGCACCTTCGTACTCGGACCAGGTGACCTGGAAGAGCCCCATCTCCAAGCGTGTCTTGTCCATGGCCTCCGTCGCAGTTGCTGCGCCATCGAGGCGGTCGGCGCCACTGCTCCAGTTGCCGGCAGCGATGCGCATGTGTTCGACGGAGGCTTTCAGTCCGCCGGGAGGTCCACCCATCAGCTTGCCGCCCTTCTCGTCAGTTCGCCGAGATGATCGGCGTAGCGCTCCTCGACTTCTCTGTCGGAGAGCCCGTCGTATGTGCTTGTGTTCCGAAGGCCGGGACGCGCTTCCCGCAATTGATCTGCGCAGTAAAGGATCTGGTCCGCAATGGCATAACCCGATGCGGTGGCGATCCATTCGGTTGACGCGGTGGCGGACAGGATCGTTCCCCTGTCTGCGGTGAGGGTGACGACGGGGTCGTCCCACCGGTCGAGCACCTCGCTGCGACCGACGTAGGTGCCGCCACTGAAGAACGAATCGACGATCGCCCTGTGCTCGTCCAGCGTCCTGGTGTCGAGCAGCGTGAGAAGTCGGATACGACGGGACGGAAACGAGCTGAGGAGCTCGAATCTGCCGGACTCGAGTGCGTGGCGGTCGTGTTCCCAGAGGGCTGCGACGTAGCCCTGGAAGATGGCGTCGTCCATCTCGTGCGGCGCGACTCTCCGGTCCCACTGGCTGTCCAGGCGGGCGGTGATCGGCAACCGCCCGGCGTCGAGCGTCATCTTTACGACGGAAGGTCCAGCGGTGGGCGCCACCTGGGGGTGCGCGGTCCTCGCCGGTGGATCGTCGTCTTGGAAATTCCCGAACGTCATCTCGGTCATCGAGCGCGTCATCCCCCCGGAAGATCAACTAATGCATACACAGCCGATTCGCCTCGGCCTGCCGCAAAACGGTAGCACGTCACCTGGCCATGCTCACTCGTCGAAGTGCGTAGCCCCACCCATAAAGGAGGTTGCACATATAAGTGAAAAGAATCTACTGTCGGTGTCGACAGCGGAAAGGTGCGAAGCTATGAATGCTGTGATCGACAGCGGTGTCGGGAAGACGACCCTGACGGTGACGTCCGACCAAATGTCTCAGGCCGGGGCATTCGACCCGGCTGACCTTCGTAATGTGCCAGCGGGCCTGGCGGAGATTCTCACCGAAGTGGTGCGGATTGTCGCAGCGGGTGGCACGGTGACGGTCGGGTCGATGCCGGAGGAGTTGACCACAACGTCGGCGGCGGATCTGCTTGGTGTCTCCCGGCCGACGTTGATGAAACTGGTGCGGGAAGATCAGATTGCCGTACACAAGGTCGGTACCCACACTCGGCTGAATACCACCGATGTCTTCGCGTACCGGGATCGGCAGCGGGAGCAGAAGCGGGCAGCGTTGCAGGAGCTGCGTGAATTCGAAGATGCAGAGGGCCTGGACTACTGAGCGTCTGGAAACTCGCCGGGTGACAGGTCGTGGTTAGTTCGTGCAGCTCAGCTGTCTTCGAGTAGCGGTTCGATGAGGCGAGCGGTGTCTTCGAGTCCGGCACACCACTCGTCACGAGGTGCCGGGCCGATGTGGTTCGAGAACAGGTCACGGAGAACGATCAGAATCCCGTAGGACGTATCGAGCGTGATGGCGCACGCATCGACCAGATCTGGGTCGAGTTTCAGAAGCGCGTCACGACCGTTCACAGTGATGGGCTCCGCAAATTCTGCTGTCTTTTCCTGCTCTTCTGCAAAAGTGACGTTTCCCGACAGAACGCTCAACCCATACCGACGTACGGGTGTGTCGAACTCGCATCCCAAGAAGGTGTAGTCATCCAATGCATAGTCCGTCTTGTTCTTGGATGCGGGGTCATAGCCTGCTTCTGAGATGACCTCGTCGGGTATGTCGAGGCACGGATCGAAGGCGACAGGCGGGCGTCCGGATTCGTCGGTAATGCGGGGAACCCGCGTAGTTGACTCCCCACCGGATGTGTCTGACGACGCCTGTGATCCCGACTCTCCACATCCTGTGAGGACCACCGCGCACAGAGCGAGGGCGGAGGCAATCGTTGAGTGCTTCACAGTTGTTCGGTCGATCCGATCGCACGGATAGCCTGGTATAGATCGCTGTCGGCATCTTCGAAGCCTCTGCCGTTCGCTTCGAATGTGGTGCGCAACAGCATTACGGCGTCTCGAAATTGCACTAGCCGGTTCCTTACTGACCCTGGTGAATTGACCAGTTTGTCCTCGAAACCGCGCTGCAACTGTTGAGCGGAGTCGAATCCACCGAAACCTGATACCTGATCGAACCTGCTTGATATTTGTATCGCGTCGTCGAACTTCGCGATCAGATCGTCGCAGAGGGCGACGCATTCGGCTGCTGTGCCATCATCCAAGTAGAGCGTTTCGGTCATGAAGTCCCCCGGTTCGGTGCGGTAGGCGCCAGTCGAGGCGCGATGTTACCGCATCGCTGGCGGGGAACTTCCTGCGAGCGAACCACTCAGAATCGCTGACGGATGGCGGGAAGAGGAACTGATGTAGCACTTGGAAGCGTTCGACAGGTCGTCGAATCTCCTCGCTCGTGACTACCGGCTGCCCGGTCTGACAACCGATATCCTCCGGGGGCTTCTCGATGTTGGCGCCACCTACGAGATCGACGGAGTTGCCTACCCTCCGGAAGCTGGCGCATACGATGTTCCGGTGCCGGCACTGGCCGACCTCGCCAAGTACCTTGACGATGCATTCGTGGTGGACGATTCCTGCGACTACCAAGTCGAGTTCTACAGCGAAGAGAACTGATGGCGACTCGGCAGACATAGCTGCGGTCAGTGACATCTCGCATTGTGCTCCGGCGGCGCCTGCGACACCATTGCGCGGTGCCGACACCCTCCGACTTCCTCGTGCGTTTCGCTACCCAACCATCCGGTGCGGCCGGGTCACGGAATCACGCGCTGGTTGGTCCGCTCCCCGATGTTTGTGTGATTCACGGGCGGGAAGCTTCCCGCCGCATCAAGATCAATGTGCAGTCCAGGCCGACGGTTCCATACGACTACCAGGCGGATCTCGAGCGACTGACCACGTTGGGTGACGGCCCGTTTGCTCGTTGGATGCAGCGGACGGCCAAGACTCACTTCGTGGCTACTTCCTGGCCGGTCTGCAGTGATTGCGATAGCGCCTTGCGGAGACCGAAACGCGTTGCCGCGCTCACTGCGGTGGCGGGTGTGGGCGCACTTGTGTTCGTCGTCATCGCACTGCTGGTCGGCGGTCAACAGACGTGGCTCGGAATCCCGATGTTCGGCGGTATCGCCGCATTGCTGTACGCGCCCCTGAACATCGTGGACCCGTTCGAGGTCACCCATGCCGTCACGTCTCTCGACGGCACCGAGATCTCGGTACTCGAGCCGCATTCGAACTTCGCGATGGCGTTGGAGGACGGCGCGTAGCGCTCTCGGTGAATCCCCCGGCGGCTGGTGATTGCGAGTGTGCCGGCACCGGATAGGGTGCTGTGGCGTCCGATTTGCCGAGTTCGATGTTGGCCCAGTCGTCCAGGGGGAGTGTTCGTGAGCGAACCGATTTATGTCAGTGATCCGGAGTACTTTCAGGCTGCCGACTGGAGTCCAGAGCGGCTTCGCGAGGTTGCCCAGTCGATGACCCCGGCGAATGTCGATTCGGTTGTCGGAGTGTGGAAAGGGTTCGGTGCGTCCGGCGCGACGCAGATCACCGACTTCGTAGCGGCAGTGCGACGTGAGATCGAGTTGGGCTGGTCGGGTACGGCAGCGAGTGCCGCGGACGCCAAGGCCGATGCGTATGGCAGGAGCGCCGAGCCGCTGAAGGGGGATTTGCTCAGCACGGCCGGTGCGCTGGATCCGATCTATCAGGCTGCCACACGTCTCAAGGGCGGGGCCGTGCCGGAAGTTCAGGATCTGAGCTTCTGGGATCACCTGACTCCGTGGAAGACCGACACCGACGACGAGTACTACCGGCGTCATCAGGAAGCCCTGGACGCGATGAACACCATTTATGTTCCCGGCGTCGTAGGCAGCGACGGCACGGCCCAAACATTCACCAAGCTGCCCGAGATCGTCACCCCGCCCGACCCAGGGGCTGCCGGTCCGAACTCGGGCTATCTCGGCGGTCCTGGAAGCTCCGGAAGTCCCGGCACCGGAAACCCGGCAGGACCTACCGGTTCCCCGACGGCCTCGCAGGCGTCTCCGGTGGGCGGCCCGCAGTCGGGCGTGCCAGGGTCTCCGATGGGTGAGGGTGTCGCCGACCAGTCCGGTATGGCATCCGGGCTGGGCGCTGGCGAACCGGCGAGCACCGGTGCCGCCTCGGCAGCGGGCATGCCCACGATGGGTGGTGCCGGACTCGGTGATGCGTCGCGTATGGGTGGTGTCCCGAGTGCTGCGGGTGTCGGTGGCGGCTTGGCAGGTGGTGGTGCGACTGGCGGGGGTGCAGGCGGAGGCATCGGTGGTGGTGTTGCGGGTGGTATTCCGCCTGCGGCCGCGGCGGCCCCGAAAGCGCCGGGTTCTACGGGGGTAACCGGTGGCGGTGGCAGAATCGGTGGCACGGCCGGTGTCGGTGGTGTCCGTCCGATGGGGATGGGCGGCATGATGGGCGGCGGAGGTGCCCGCG
Source organism: Rhodococcus quanlei (assembly GCF_055231015.1). Classification (NCBI taxonomy): domain Bacteria; kingdom Bacillati; phylum Actinomycetota; class Actinomycetes; order Mycobacteriales; family Nocardiaceae; genus Rhodococcus; species Rhodococcus quanlei. The sequence continues at coordinate 73,503 of NZ_JBUYWD010000006.1, forward strand.
GGGCCGGCGGCAATGACGACACCGAACATCAGACGCCCGGATACTTGATCACCCTCGAGAACGGCAACGAACTGATCGGCAAGATGCCGACCGTGGCGCCTCCGGTGATTGGCGCATGAGGATCGCCAATTGGCAGTTGCGTGGCGACCAGTTCGGTGCGCTGTGGGACGCGGCCGGGCAGGACCGCCCGCCGTTTCCCTTTTCGCCGACCAGTGCGGCTCGCACATGGGGTGCCTTCGAGTACGAGCAACGCCGGATACAGGAGGCGTTCGCCGGGAAGGATCGCGACAATGTTCGCCTGGCGATGCGGATTTTGGCGGAGCCCGAGGTGTTCGTCGAAATCTCCGGTGAGACGGTCGAGAAGACGCCGATCCGGATCATCGGTGCCCAGCTGCAACGCTGGTGCGCCGCTGCGGTTCAGGAACCCGGTGCCACCCCTGCTGCGGGTGGGGATGTGGTGCTCGGAGCGGGTATCACCACCGATCTTGCTTCCCTGCTGGTCGGTCAGATCCCGCAGAATGCGGCGGGCAAGCGGACGTTCGCGCGCAACGATGTCACCGAGGACGATTACTTCTCCCAGGGCATTCTGAGAAGCGCTGGTGCGGCGGGGGCCGCACCGAGGCTCGAGGACGCCATGCGGGCCGGGTACGCCGGCAGGGGAACGATCCGCGTCTGTCAGGGGCCGCGTCATGTTCGTGGTGAGGTGGGCATGATTCGTTGGCTCGACGTGGCTGGCGACGGCCGGTACATGATCGGCTCTCGCGATCCGAATGCTGCCGTGCCCGCAGGTCCGCAACTGGTGGTGTCGACGTTGGAGTCATTGATCGCCCGTGGTCTACGCGCTCAGCGTGAGCTGGCCGAACAGTACTGGTAGAAGGAGGAACGGATGAGCGACAACGAGCAGACCACACCGTCAGGTGCCCCGCAGGGCGGTTCCTGGAAAGCTGTCACCGACCTCGCCCTCGGCTCAGGGCACCTCGACCTCGACCCTGAGGCGATCAAGCGTTGCATCACACTCTGCGATGACCACGCAATTGCTATGGGCGAATTCGCTGAACGCGCCAGCCGTGAACTTCACGTCGATGCACTCGGGATCGGCGAAGAGTATTTGGAATCGGCGCGACAGTTGACGCAGAAATTCAAGGACAAAGCCATCGGCGGCGGGCAAATCGAGGGCTGGAACTCAGCGGTGGGGCTGTTCCGTTCGCACCAAAGCCACGCTCTGGATATGAAGTCAACCTTCGAAGCTGTTCTCAAAGCCTACGAAGAGCAAGAAGGCATCACCACCGACTCCCTCAACGCACAAGGAGACACCCTCTCATGAGGGCCACGTATCGGCTCGCCACCGGCGCGGTTGCTGCGGCACTGATGGTGTCGCTGACGGCCTGCTCATCTGATGAGCAGGAGGCTGCTCCGCCGGAGTTGCCGGCGTTGACGTTTCACCCGTGCAATGGTTTCGGGCCCGATGCCCGTGCCGTCGCGGGCATCGACGGGAAAGTCCCCAAACGCTACCCAGATCGTGAGCAGCCCTTCCAAGCTCGGGAGTGCTCCTATCATTCCGATGATCCGTACACGTCGGTGCTGATTTCCTCCAACCGCATACCCTGGTCCAAAGCCGAGGATGACGAGCGGCTCACCCTCGTGGAGGACACTACGGTCGCCGGTCACCGTACCCGGGTTCATGATTTTCCGGGTGGGCTGCAATGCATCGCATCAGTGGATTTCGACCCCAATGTGCTGGAAGTGATGGTCGGGTACCCGTCGCCTGGTTATCCGCCTGTCGGTCCCGGTGCTATCGAGAGCCCCGAGCAGGCGTGCACGTTCGCTCTTCAAGTCGTCGAGGATCTAGCGCCGTATTTCCCTGACCACCTGTGAGGCCTGGTGTTTCGGGGTGTGCGGCACCTTTGAGCGGCGGCGGACCCGCTACCGGCACGAGTCGATAGTGTGGGCCTGGTGGTGCGCGGAGGTCGCCTGGCGGACCGCGGCGCCGGCGCGAAACCCGCCTCCGCCACCCGAGACCTGTACGGCCGGTTCCCCACGTTCGCTGACGGCCGCTGCGATTGGGCGACCGCGATGCACCGTGTCGCCGCCGTCGACGCACGCCGCACGAGCCGCTGACACCACCCGATGTCAGCGGCATCCGACACAATGAAATTCCCGCCGCGCCTGGAATCGAGGCCAGCCATGACGGCCGGCAGCGCACAGCCGTCGGCCCTGTATCTGCAGTTGCAGGAGGCGCGCGAGGCGCACCGGAACACCCGACGGGCACTCATCGAACTGGCCCGCGAATACGCGCTCCTCGCGCCGGCGGAACTCGACGTCGACACCCTCGGTGAACCCACCATCGCCGCCCACGAACTCGAACTCGCAAGGACCGGGCTACGTGATCTCCTCGCCGGATCGCACGACATCGACGACACCTTCGACCGTGTCTTCAGAGCGGCCAGCAGACTCCTGCGGCCCCGCACATAGAACAGGGAACAGAACCCTCACCAGGGCCGGCGCCAGCGAAGAACCGTCCGTCGGATACGTTGCCGGGGCCTCAACGCGCCAGCAGTTTCGCCTTCTGCGCCTCGAACTCGGCGTCCGTGAGGATGCCCTGATCCCTCAACCCCGCGAGCTTCATCAGCTCGTCCGCGAGCAGCGACGGCCCGGACTGTCCACCCGGTTGAGGGCTGGTGTGGATCGGGGCCGCAGCCGACGAACCCCGATTGCCACCGAAGTCCTTGTGTGCCCGGAACCATCCCTCGATCTGCTCGGCAACACCGTGCGCGACATCGGCCGTAGCGAGGGTGGTGCCGTTGCCGAGGATCAGCAGACGACGCTGTAGCATCTTCTTGCCACGCTCGACCGAGAACCCGGTGACGTCAGCGATCCTCACCCTGAACGCGTGAGAGAACTCCGTCGGCCGCTTGTACGCTGCCATCCCATCGTCGTATTCGATGATCCTGCCGAACGCTCCACTGTTCATTCCACGCCCCAGAGGGTGGGTTGTTGAGGTCATGCGTCTACTCGATTCCCACGATTAAGTGTGCCCGGAATGGGCGATCGATTATCGCACGTAGACGATGGTGCCCCATGGGCGGTCTGCCACCGCCACACAAGGCGACGACCTCGCATGATATTTCCGAGATCGGTCGGGTCATGTGTCGTCGCTGTCGCTGTCGGCCTGTGCATCCGGTGAGTAGGAGGCTGGCCCGCCCGAGTTGCCGCCGTTGACGTTTCACCCTTGCGATGGTTTCGGACCCGACGCCCGCGCCGTCGCCGGCATCGACGGCTGGGGAACCTCAAACGATGGTCCACCCACGAACAACTACGCTTGACGAACGAGACCTGGATCGCACTGCAAGCGTCGCGAATGGCGCCTCTGCAAGCTCAGTCCGGTCCAGTTTGCGGCATCAACGAGTCCGCACCTGGGCCAGACCCACTCGATTCGACGAGCCACTGAACTCTGAGCAGTCCCATTCAGCTGGTATGGATATGGCGTGACGAGTGATGACACCGACAGCGACTTCCACGCGCCATACCTCAAAGGCTTCGTGATGATCCTCCCCGAGGGGATTCCCGTCCCTGATCAGCAAGTCTGGAGCTTCGAGACCGACGAACCGGAACCACTGCTCGACGGCATTCAACTTGCGCATACTGCGAGTTCCACTTGTCCTTTCCCATCTGATGGAGTGGGTCGAAACTTTGTTTCCCTCCGCTTCTGGCAAGTGGAGGACAAGTCGCAGTCGCCGTTCGAGGTCGACTTACGACACCTGGTTGACGCGTTTGAGCGCGTTCATCCGAGGGAGTCGAAGCAGTCGATTGACGGTGACCTGGGTAGGACCCCACCTGCTTTTATGCGTCATCGCACGGCGGTTGAGGCAGTCACCTTCGTGGCATCGAACGAGGACCTATTCGCGACGGAGACGAAACCGGACCCGCTTACCAGGTGTCTTGACAAGCTCTTCGAATGGCACCGCGCGTACCGGGTGATCGCGAAGAAATCAAGTGAAGAGCTGACGTACCAGAGGCTCTCCCCGATTGTCTTGACGTTCCGACGAACGCTCGCAGATGAGACCGTCACTCCCGACGGAATCATGATGCTGGACTCAAGAAACATCGCACTTGGTTCGATGGCGGACGACATCGGCAACATCGATCAGGATTTGCTTGCAGTATGTATGACGCGACTCACGCATGGCGATCCTGTGACTTCCTTCGTTGAACGCCGCAGTAATGCGAACCACGAGTTGCTGGTCAACGGCGACAATGGTGCATCCATTGTTCAGCTTGCTATCGCGTGTGAGGTCGCGCTGGATGGGCTACTGAAGATGCTTTTATGGGAGCAGGGAACGAGTGAGTCTGATGCAGCGAAGCTCTTTTCAGGTGCTCTCGCTGCGAGGGTTAAGACCCAGTACGGAAGTCTGCTCGGTGGCAATTGGGATATTACGTCGGGGGTCGTTGGTCGTTGGTACAACGAGGTTGCCAACATGCGGAATCGCGTCGTACATGCTGGCTACAGGCCCACCGTTGCCGAGGTTCGCGCAGCGATGGAGGCGGCGGACGCGCTTGCGAACTTCATCAGCGATCGTTTGTGCGATAAGTTCCGAACCTTCGAGAAGACCGCCTGGCTGTTCCTCGGGCCAGACGGATTCAAGTCCCGGAACCGTTTCTCCCGGCCGGTTCGAAACTGGCTTAATGCCCTGCCTCCAAACGCAGTGATCGATTGGGTACGCGAGTACGCTGCGTGGCGCGACGAGGCGAATGCACAGATTCAGATCCGACGTGCAAACACATAGGAGTACCGCCACACAAGCAGCGCAAGTCCTCGTAGGGGCAACGTGACTGGCGTAATTGAGTAACCCGCTGCCCTTCGTCAGTCGGGATACTGACATGGCCAACTCACTAATTGGGTGACCGCCAACCGAACGCGACGCTCAACAGCACAGTCTGCTGGCTTCGGACGTGTAGTGCAGTAGACGCCAGCAGCTAACTACACCCCCTTCATCGCGTGATCGACCTCGCGTACCTGCAGACAGCCTGACATCAGACGTGGCAAAAGTGAGTCACGGACATCTGCCAACTTCTCCGATTCCATGTCAGCTTGCCATGCGCGCTTGTCTGCTGATTCAAGCAACTCCACTACTTGCGCGCTTTCGGATGTGGGTTCCGGAATGCGATACGCAAGGAAGTCTTCGCGCTTGAGTCCGAGATTGGTGGTGCCCGTTGCGCGCTCGCGACAATAACTGCGGTAGGCGGGCGATCTGAGATGCCAGTACACATACCGTGGATCGATTTCAGCTTTGTCGAACCGTAGTTTTACTGTGTCCTGCGTCAGTCGTCCAAGCTCGATATCTGGCGGCATTCGTGCGACTGCGCCCAGTAGGTCCGCCGTATGTGTCACGTCCTTCAGTGACACGTACACATCGCCAGATCGCACGAGGGTTCGCTCCGGGCATTCGCCACCGTAGGATTTGAGATTCGTGCGCTTGAACCCACCGCCCCGTTCGATCGAGCCGAGGCCAAGCAATACCGGACCATCCTGACCGAGGAGAAGGCTTTGGTAAGTGTTCCCACGCACAATCTGGGCGTAGTGCCCCACAGTTCGATCATCCGCTCGATTCGGACGTCCGAGTCCACCGGCTCGGAGATGAGTCATTGCCAGTTCGTCTGTGAGTTTCCGGATCTCGCGGTTCGCGGCGATCTTGTCGTCGAGGGCGCCGAGGACCTCGGCGATGGCGTGTTGCGTAGATAGGGGGGGGACCTTGACCATCATGTGCTTCAGGTGGGTGGGGCCAAAGTGCCGCATAACGCTTCCCACACCCATTGCTTCGACCTGCGCTTTGAAGTCAGGGGCCTCCAGTAGATGGCGGATGAATTGTGGAGTGATCTGACGCCGGTCCCTCGGCCGGAACCGGATGATCCCGGTGTAGGGGATTGCTCCGGCGGCATCTTCGGTGACAATGGCCACCTCGCCCAGTGACGCCGAGGTGCTCAGCAAGACGTCTCCTTCTAGAACGCGAAAGTGTGACCACTTAGTGCTTGCAAGCTCGGGCGCCAAATGATTGCAACCGTCGAGGAGGCTGGCCCCATACTTGAGTCCGGATAGTCGTATGAGAGGAACACCCGTGGGGTGAAAGTCCTTTGCAAGGATCCCGGGACCCTCACGAAAATCCAGAACCGCGGGCAAGCGATAGGATTCCCAGACTTCGTTGGAGTCGCTCATTTCACCCTCCCCAACTGTTCGCGCACGACGGCCTGCAAGCGATCTGACTCCTCGAACCGAGCGAACAACTCGCTCGTCAACCGTTCGAGCTTCTCTTCGATCGGCTCGCCATCGTCCTCGAGCGGTGCGGCACCGACGTACCGGCCCGGCGTCAGTGCGTAATCGGCTTCCTTGATTTCCGCCAATGATGCGGAGTAGCAGAAGCCTGGTTCGTTGACGTACTCGATACCGGACGCTGATTCCGTTCCCCGCCAGGCGTGGAAGGTCTGGCCGATCTTGCTGATGTCGTCATCGCTGAGTGCCCGCTCGGCGCGGTCCACCATGTACCCCAAGTTCCGGGCGTCGATGAACAGCACCTGCCCCTGACGGTCGATCGAACCCTTCGGGCCCACCGACTTGTCCTTCGCGAAAAACCACACGCACACCGGAATTCCCGTGCTGCGGAACAACTGCGTCGGCAACGCCACCATGCACGACACCAGATCGGCCTCCACCAGCTGGGCGCGGATATCGCCCTCGCCGCCCGAGTTCGACGACATCGAACCGTTCGCCATCACCACACCGGCACTGCCGCGTTCCGCCAGCTTCGAGATGATGTGCTGAATCCACGCATAGTTCGCGTTGCCGGCCGGCGGCACACCGTACTTCCAGCGTTTGTCGTCCTCGCGGCGCGACCAATCCTTGATATTGAACGGAGGATTGGCCATCACATAGTCGGCCAACAGATCCGGGTGCTTGTCCTGGGCGAACGTGTCCTCCCAGCGATCCGCCAAATCACCCGTCACACCGTGAATCGCAAGGTTCATCCGAGCCATCTGCCAGGTGCGCTGATTCAGCTCCTGGCCGTACACCGCCACCTGCGTCGGGTTGCCGCCGTGATGTTCGATGAACTTCTCCGTCTGCACGAACATGCCACCCGAACCACAGCACGGGTCGTACACCCGTCCGTTATACGGCTCCAACACCTCCACCAGCACACGTACCACGCCTGCAGGCGTGTAGAACTCGCCGCCCCGCTTGCCCTCGGCGCGGGCGAACTTCTCCAAGAAGTACTCGTACACCTCACCCAGAACGTCGCGGGCCTTCTTCGCGCCGTGACCGGTGAACCGGGTATCACCCAGCAGGTCGATCAGCTCCCCGAGCCGGCGCTGATCCACACTCACGTTGTTGTAGAGAATCGGCAAGGTGCCATTCAGTACCGAAGCGTTCGCCGACATCAGCGAGCGCATCGCATCGTCGACGATCTGCCCGATCGTCTTACCGGCCACCCCGCCGATTTCCTGGGTGCCCTTGGCATTCTGCGACAGATACGACCAGCGCGCGGTCTCGGGAACATAGAACACCCCGCTGCCGACGTATTCGTCCTGGTCGTCGATCAGGTCCGCGATCTGCTCCTCGTCCATGCCGTCCGCCACCAGCTCCTCCCGGATCTGTTCGCGCCGCTCGTCGAACGCATCCGAGACATACTTGAGGAACACCAGACCCAAGATCACGTCCTTGTACTGCGACGCGTCCATCGACCCGCGCAGCTTGTCCGCGGCCTTCCACAGCGTGTCCTTGAGTTCCTTCATGGTCGACGGCGCAGACACCGCCGCCTTCTTCTTCGGTGGCATGGATCAGCCTTTCTCGGGGGAGGTCGGGGGCTTGCCGGACACGGTCAGCACACCGTGTGCCAGACCGTCGACAAGGGTGGACGTGAAATCGTCGAGGTTGTTCAGGAGTTCTTCTGCAGTTCTGCGTCGTTCACGGATATCGGACAGCGCGTCACGCACTGCGCCAGTCTGATCGGCTGCGAGCCGCGGGACGTGCCAATACTTCCAGTCGTTGCCGGAGCGGATGGCCTGCTGTGGTCTGATGCGCGGCGCAGACGCGGCGATATGGCGCGCCACGAGTTCGGGGACGAGCCCGGACCGCTCGGGATCCTTCACCCGCAGCACCCGTGCCGGTGCGAGCACCACCGCGGCACCGTCGTGGTCGACGATGGCGGATACCGCAGGGTTGGCGCAGAACACGATGTCGCCGGGCTCGGTGTACCGCGCGTTCGGATGCTTGGTGGCGAACGTGTACCGGTCGATGCCGCGAACCCCGATCCGGGTGCGGCCGAGCACCTCGTCGACACCCAGCACCCGAATATCGCCGCCGTCCACCACATCCGACGCATCGATCCGGTGGCCGGGAAGGAGCTTGACCCGCTTCTGCGCAGCCAGTTCGCCGAGCGTCGGCAGGGCGGTGCCACCCGGTTCGCGGTACTCGAGCGACACCTCCAGCGGCTCCTCGGCCCGGGTCGCTCGGTGGTTGAGTGCATCCAGGGTTTCGAGTGCCTGCGCCGCCAACTCGGCACCCGAGGGCGTCCGCCTTCGGGTCGTGGTGCGCGGCGCCAACCCGTGCTGGTCGTTGGCGAGAAGTTTCGCGGTCATCCGGATCGCGCCGTGCCGGAAGGCGTGTGCCCTGACGGCACCAGTGGTGCCCATCGCGGCGGTCACATCGGAGACGATCGCCTCGATGAGCGGCTCGTCCAGATCGGTGGCGCTCACATCGGCGGTGACGGTCCACCGGTCGGCAGGTTTGATGGACGGGTCGGCGGAGCCGAGCACCCATATCGCCATCGGCAAACCCGGTCGGGTGGTCAGCAGGCCTTCGGGCAGCCGCATCGCGGCACGCAGCCTGTCCGAACGCAGCAGCCCTGCCCGGATCAGACGTGCCTCGCGGTCGGCGATCGGATCGACCAGGGCGCTCGCGGGGCCGAGCACCACGCCCCGGTGATGTGGGCCCATCTGCAACACGATGTTGTCGATGTGCTCGAGAACCTGCGCGTCCGACAGGCCCACCGTGGACGGAGACGGGAACTGGGTGAGGAACATGGCGGGACCGTCGATGGTGAAACCGTCCGCGAAGCCGCCCGCCGGCGCCTTGGTGCGTCGCCAACCGTGAACGGCCAGACGTCGACGCGCCAACCGTGAACCAGCAGTGTCCGATGTACCTGTCATCGCGAGGGGTTCGTCGAACTCGGGGAGCGCCTGGCGGAGCGCGATCAGCAGGTCGCTGCCGTCCACCGACGGATCGACGAACACCTCGTGCTCATCGGTAGCCAACGCGGCGCACACCCTGGCGCCCAGTTCCAGCGCGCGGGGAGCCAATGCACTGTCGGCCAAGTCGGCGCGTTGCATCCGGAAACGCTGCGCCATCAACGATTCGAACGCCTGCGCCGGTGTGTAGGCGGCATCGGCCATCTGATCGACGTACCGTGCGAAGGTCTCGCGTTGGTCGCCGAGCGCGTCGACTTCGGCGAACAGGAACTCGTCGTCCGGGTCGAGTTCGTCGGCCTCGTCGAGAAGGTCTTCACCATCCATCTCGGAGAGCTGATCGGCGAGCATCGCCTTCACGCACAACAGCGCGGTGATGCCGTGGAATGCGGCGTCCGCGGTGAGCTCGGACCGGTGGTCCAGCGCGGCGAACATCGCGAGGTCTTCCGACAGACTCTCGCTGTTCCCGAGGCCACGCGCACGAATCCACTCGACCACCTCGGGGCCGGCGAACAACTCCTCACGGCCGCGGGTGGAAACAGCCGTCGGAAACGGTGCGTCAGTGGCGCGGTACCGCGCCACCCACACCGACACGACGGGACGTTGCACCCGCGCCAGGGCCGCGATATCCGGCTTGCTGAGTAACAGGGTGGACGCGGTGTCAGGCATCGAACTCGTCATGGATGTCGCACCCCCTTCGTAGACTCGGCGAAACCAGCCCTCACAACGTAGCTCATCGGTCCGACGTGAATTGCGACTCGTTCGATAACCCCCCTTATCGACAGATTCGATGCTTTTGTCTGGCGCTCGATCCACAGTGGTCCTCGTCGCTACGAACGAGGGAGAATCACATGCTCGCCGCCATTCACATTCGCCGCACCGATACGCCCGAGGGGGAGCGCACCTACGCAGCCATCGCCTGGGAACTCGGCGGCGAATCCCAGGTCCTCGTGTTCGGCCGTGAGGGTAAGACCTCCGAATCGCGCTACGCCGCCGGCCTGGACGCCTTCGCGGCTGCGGTCGATATGAGTATGCAGAACGGAACGCCCGCCCTTGTTCACATCACCGACGCGGGGTTGCGGCGCGAGATCGCTGCCGTCGCGGAGTCGTTTCCCTCCGTGCAACTGGTCGACGTTGCGCGAGGACGGTTTCTGCCGATGATCGACCGGGCGGCGCGCCGCATCGGGGACGAGGTCGAGCGGCTGCGGTGCGAACACCAGCAGCGCCGCCTGGACGAGCGCGCCGCGTTGCCCGAACTCGTCGTCGCCACCGACGCATCGAAATCGTTTCGCCGTAGGGGCGTCGGAGTGGCGTGCGTGAGCAGCGAGGGTCAGCACCGTCAGAAAGTCCACCCGCGCACCGGGTCGGTCCTGGCCGGTGAACTGCTGGCAATTGCGTTGGCAATCAAGACGTTCCGCAACCGCAAGCTCCACATCCTGACCGACAGCAAGCATGCGATCGCGTGCCTGAAAGCCTCGCACGCCGAACTGGTCACGAAAGGTGGCGGGGAAGTTCTCACCAACGTCGACGACATTCACCGCCTGCTCCACGGCCGCGAGGTGCGGATCTCTTGGGTGCGAGGCCATTCCGGTCACCCGCTCAACGAGGTCGCCGACCGTCTCGCCGTCTCGGCACGCAGAACCTTCGAAGCCGCAGTGCCGGCCGACTCGCGCCGCCTGATCGGTCGCAACATCGTCAGCTCGCTCGAGCTTGCCCGTCCCGCCGCCTGAGTAGGAGAAGACATGCACGAATGGATGGACGTCTACCGGGAACTCGGCTTCGAGGGCCCCGACTCCTACGACACGATGAGCGCGAGGATCGACGGCGTCGACTTCACCGCGTGTCAGATGCCCGGCCGGCTCGTCAGTGTCGTCGTCACCTGGCGCAGCGCCGATGAGGGCGGCTTCCGAGAGATCGTGTGCGGCGCAACCTGGGATGCCCGGCAGGTCCTCGAAGCGCTGTCCGGTTTGTCGCAAGCCGGAGAGTGTACCCCCAGCTCACCGGGTTCATGACATACGTATGGTCGAATGATCGGCGATCTCGCTGAGGCTCTAACATCAATCCGAATGTGAAACAAGTCACTGCTGTTGTCGGCGTCGGCGCAGACATCCTGGCGAAGTAGAAAGAGCATCTGACGATGACGACACCCGTGCACTACCGCGATGCGGTGTTTGCGTACATCGAGACGGCGAAGTCTCCTCAGGCCATTGTTTCCGCGTGCGTGTTCGCCGCGAGCGACCGCTCCACCGACGACCTCGTGCAGTGGATGGCCGAGCGTGCCGCCAAGCTTGCACCACTCCGACGGAAGATGGTCCGTCCACTGGGCGATATCGGCACACCGGTATGGGCCGACGACCCGCACTTCGATCCGGGTCGTCACATTCACGTCCACGACGCCGACGATTGGGAAGCGCTGTGTGCGCTGCTCCCGGCCATTCATGCGGCACCGTTCGACTGGTCGCGGCCATTGTGGGAACGCCACCTGATCCGCGGCGTGCGCGGCATCGACGGCCGAGACGAGCCGTGTGACGTGGTGGTCGGAAAGGTGCACCATGCCGTGGTCGACGGCAAGGGCGGCGCCGAACTCATCCGAACGCTGTTCAGTGCCGAACCACTACCCGATTACGTTCCCGAGAAGCCGACCACGCGGGCGGCGGTGACAGCACGCGCCGTTGCAGCGTTTCCGGTTACCTGCGGTCGGCTCGTCGGTGATCTGGTCCGGTATCGGCGCGCCCGGAAGCAGGTGCGTGCCGAGGCTGCGGCAGGCCATTGGACGAAGCCGGTGACGCAGTGGCCACGGACCGCCATCAACCGGAAACTCGGCCCCGACAGAGTCGTCGATGCGGCCTTCTTCGAGATTGCCGCGCTGAGTGCGGCCGCCGAGAAGATCGGTGATGCCACCGTCAACGATCTGGTGCTGGCGATCATCGGTGGGGCACTGGCGGACTACCTCGGTGAGGTCGACGGATCATTGGCAGCCACGGTCCCCATCTCGACTCGGGACCTGATCGACGGGGAAACGCGGAACCGGTTCACGACCGCAACCGTGAACCTGCACACCGAGATCCCCGATCCGGTGACGCGTGTTCGTGCAGTGCACGACGAGGTGCGGGCAGAGTGGGCACGAAAGCTCAGCCCTGCGCACATCCGCGCCGAGGCCGCGGCGCCGCGCCTGCCCGGCTTCGCGATCCGCGCCGCGGTCCGGGTGTTCGGCGCGCTACCGAAGAAGTCGCCGACCATACCCTTCGCCAATTTTCTCGCGACCAGCGTGCCGATGGGTTCGGCCGAGGGGTGGGAGTTGGCCGGGTCTCCAGTCCTCGGGCACTTCGGCATGACCACACTGGTGTATCCGGGAGGGGTCGGTTACCTGATCACCTCGATCGGTGATTGCCTCACGGTCAGCGTGACCGCGGACCCACGTCAGGTTCGTGATCTCCCCGAACTCACGGCACTGATCCGTCGCGGCTACGAACAGCTCATGAAACGCACTGCCCCCGCATCCGAGGCCGTCGACGAGGAGGGCGGACTGCTCGGTGCGTGAATGCACCGCTGCGCAGTGGTGACGTACGTATGGTCGGCCTTGTGGCGATAATGGTGACAGGGGCAACGGGAAATATCGGACGCATGGTCGTCGACCACCTGCGCGCACGGGATGCAACCGATGTGCGGGCGCTGACCAACAAACCGGACAGGGCGAAACTCCCGGACGGAGTGGACGTCGTCAAGGGGTATCTGCGCGACCTCGACAGCCTCACCGGTGTGTTCGACGGGGTGGAGGCGATGTATCTGGCCCCGACCCCCGAAACCACGGCCGACGTGCTGAAGCTCGCGAAGGAAGCCGGCGTCCGGTACGTCGTCGACCTGTCCGGCGAGCACGAAAGCCACTGGGGTGATGTGACACGGGCAGTGGAAGACTCCGGGATCGAGTGGACGCACCTGTGGCCGGACGAGTTCATGGAGAACACCACCATGCTGGCCGAGCAGATCAAGAATCACGGCGTGGTGCGCGAGCCGTTCCCGGATTCGGCGAGCCCGCTGATCACCATGAACGACATCGCGGAAGTAGCAGCGGCACTTCTCCTGAGCAGGGATCGCATCGGGGAATCACTGTCCATCACCGGCCCCGAAACTCTCAGTCGCCGCGAGGTGGTGCGTCACATCGGCGACGCGTTGGGGCGCGAGATCGAGTTCCGGCAGGTTTCGGTCGAGGAAGGCATCGAAGCCCTCACCCCGGCGATGGGCGAGTACGCGCGGTGGTATGTGCAACTCAAGGAAGGTGACGGCGCCGGATACGTCGTGCCCGCGAACGATCTGGTGGAGCAGATCACCGGACGACCCGCCACCGGCATCGACGAATGGTTGCAGACGCACGCCGATGCCTTCCTCTGACCTCAGGCCGAGATGCGGGGATCAGGCACCTTCTCGGCGCCCAGCGCCAACGCTTCTCGCACGTAATCGGGATGGGCGTCGCTGATCACCAGGTGCTCTCCGTCAGTGCTTACGGACGCCTTCGCGAACTCGTGGAACCAGTTCCACGACTTCATGGCAACAATCAGCACGAACAGCCCGGCATACAGCGATAGGGAGGCGAGGAGGTCGTGTGACGTCGCGGCCAGCGCCTTTGGCACGGGGATGAACAGGCACAGCGCCGCGGTGAAGAGGGCCGCGGTTCGCAGTCGACGACGGCGCCGCCAACTGCGGCACGCTCCGCACCCGTGAGCGGTGACTTCAGTCGAAGGAGCGTTGCGTAGGCGGTTGGCGCCGCGTGACAACGGGCCGGCCCCTGGCGCAAAGAGGTCGTGCGCGATTTTGGCCGGGCCGGATTTCCGTTCGAACTCGGTATCCGGATTCGCCCACACCCGCCCCCGCGTGGACCAGGCGGAGGGTGCACCGTGCGTCACGCACAGTCGAGGCTCCGGGTGCACGGGGAACCTGACCAACTTCCGTACCCGAGTGTCTGCCTTCCAACGGCCCAACTCTTCGTCGCTACCGTTGCGTAAGGGGAGGGCGACTCGCTCGGCGGTTGCTTCGGGCACGGCTGTAATGGGTGACTCCTTCTGATTAGTGGCGGATAGCGACTCAGTTGCAGCGGTCGAAGGCAAGTCCGAATAGCCATAACCGACCGCTTGTTACGTCGGTTCCGTCTGTTACCAGGGCCGATAGAACGTGTCAGGCATCGCATTTTTGCTGTGTCCCTCGTCACATAACGAGTAGGTAACAGTTTGGCTTCAATTTCGCGTCTGGATAGATGACCAGCAAAAACGCTCTGACAAGCGAAAATAACATGGACGGTCGTCCACGAAATCGCGCCGTGACCTTTCCGTGATGTTTCTTTACCGTCGTTCTCAGCCAGAAACGCTTCGGGTCCGACAAACCCGAACAACGGACCGAAACACCCCGGACCTGCCATCTGCCAGATCCTGCCCCGCAGGCACCGGAATCCATACCCCCAAGGGGCAGGAACGAGAACAACAAGACCCAGGGTGCAACTGTGCACGGGCTTCTCGTCGGCGGGTGTGGAGAGGATTTACCCCGCATGACCAGTATCAACATCAAGCATGCCCTGGGCGCAGCCGCAACCGCAGGAGCGGTCGTTGCGCTTCCCGTCGCTTTCGGCGGCGGAGTGGCACAGGCCCAGCCCACCCACGACTGGTCGGGGGTCGCAGAATGCGAATCGTCCGGCAACTGGGCTGCCAACACCGGCAACGGCTTCTACGGCGGCCTGCAGTTCAAGCAGAGCACCTGGAACGCTTTCGGTGGATCGGGCAACGCGGCCAACGCCAGCAAGGCAGAGCAGATCCGCGTCGCAGAGAACGTCCTCGCAGGCCAGGGTGTCGGTGCATGGCCCGTCTGCGGGCAGTACCTGACCAGCGGCACCACCCCGGGCGCCGCCGCACCGGCAGAGCAGGCCGCAGCACCTGCCCCCGCGCCGGGACCGGCCCCTGCAGCTCCGCCGGCACCGGCAGACGTGCAGAGCTACATCGTCAAGCTCGGTGACACCCTGTCCGGCATCGCGCTCACCGAGCAGGTGTCCCTGCAGGATCTGGTTGCACAGGTCGTCAACCCCGACCTGATCTACCCGGGTGACGCACTGACTCTCGGCCCCACCGAGGCGCCGGCCCCGGCCGCACCCGAGGCTCCCGCCGCACCCGAGGTTCCTGCCACACCGGCACCGGCACCGGCCGACCCGGTCGCCGCTGCCACGCAAGCCGTGCAGGACATCGTTTCGCCCGTCGTCGGCACCCTCACCTCGAACTTCGGCAGCCGCTGGGGCACCCAGCACGGCGGCATCGACGTCGCCGCCCCGATCGGAACCCCGGTCGTCGCGACCGAGGGCGGCGAGGTGATCAGTGCAGGACCGGCAGACGGCTTCGGCCAGTGGGTGCGCATCCTGCACGCCAGCGGCGCCACCTCGGTCTACGGCCACATTCACGAGTTCCTCGTCAACGTCGGCGAGCACGTGTCCGCCGGCCAGCAGATCGCGACCGTCGGCAACCGCGGCCAGTCCACCGGCCCGCACCTGCACTTCGAGGTGCACGACGCCGCCGGCATCAAGCTCGATCCGGCAGCGTGGCTCGCCGATCACGGCGTGATCCCCAGCTGGCTCCGCTGATTCACGCCACACGAACCGAGGACGACCGAGTCCTCCGTCTGGTGCAAGACCCGGAAAACCCCCGCTGTTCGCGGGGGTTTTCTGGGCTCGGACCGGTCGGCAGAATCAGGGGCTTTCGAAGGTGAAGATCCGGCAGCCGCGCATGTTCGCGGCCGCGACGACCTCCGTGGCGCGGGTGGTCTGGTTCTGCGCCGCGAGGTTGTTCGCGACCGTGGCCTGATCGTCGCAGAAGCCCTGCAACGACGAGTCGGTGACGGGATTGCTGATGTACGCGTCAGCGGAATCGGCGAAGGCGGCGGAAGCGACGATGGTCGCGGCCATCGCGACCGAAACCATTGCCGCCGCCGCAGCATGGCGAATCATGACAATCTCCCGTGAAACAGCGTGAGCAGAGGATCGGTCACCCCATCATCCACCGATCGGGGGCCCTGCACCAGCATCGATTACTGCAAAACCACGCGCACACGCTGCGCCGCGACGGTCGCGTCCTCGTGCTCCCACACCCGGACCACGGTCCACCCGGCGGCGGCCAGTCGCTCGTCGGTGTCGCGATCACGCCGCACATTCGCGGCCAGCTTCTCGGCCCACCAATCGGCATTGTTCTTCGGCGCCGTCGCGTGTTGGGGACAGCTGTGCCAGAAGCAACCGTCGACGTACACGGCAACCTTCCGCTTGGGAAACACCAGGTCGGCGCGCCGTCGCAATCCTCGGACCGGTGCCCGATCCACGAAGTACCGGTAGCCGCGGCGGTGCAGTTCCCTCCGCAACGCCATCTCCGGCGCGGTGTCGCGTCGGCGCTGCGCAGACAGTCGCGCGCTGGTGGCGGGGTCGGTGGCCGGCATGGTCTACGCGGCCGCCTCCGGGAAACCGCCCATCCGGGCGAGATGACTCTCGACGTCGTCGATGAATCCGGGGGCGAAGCGCAGATTCCCCGCCCGCGCGCGTTTGAGGAAACCCGCCGTTGCCCTTGCCGACAACAGCCTCGAATCTTCGAGGAAACCGCTCAGATCCTCGTACGGCTGCTGCACCGGCCAGGTGGACGTGTGGACGCGAACCGTGTGCCCGTCGCGCCCCCACGCAGCCGTCGGCCAGGCGTCGCCGCGCACGAGGGTGCTTTCGGTTTCGTCGCCGTAGGGGATCGGGCGGGAGAGCCGCTCGGCCACCCATGACGCCATCCGCACGCTCACCGCGTTGCCGACGAGTTTCCACCGGTGACTGTTACGCATGCCCGGTGCCTCCGCGGCCGGGGCCGTCCACTCCGGATCGAAGCCTTGGAGGCGTTCGGCGTCGAGCAACCCCGGTGTGACGATCTCACCGGACGGCAGGTGGACGGCCGGGGGACTGGCGATGCCCACCGACGAGCCACCCTTGAGAGTCGGCACCGCGTTGACCGCCCAGCCCAGGCCGCGGGTTCCCTCCGTCCAATAGAAGCCGCACGGAACGTCCCGGAAGTCCTCGCCGGGACGTTCACCGGCATCCTCACCGAACAGAATCGTGCGCGGATCCTCGGTGCGGGACGCAAGCATCAACACCCGCTGCCGGCGCTGGGGGAGTCCGAAGGCGCGCGCATCCACCACCCGGTACGCCCACATGTAGCCGAGGTCCTCGAGCGCATCGGTGATGTGCCGCATCGCGGCGCCCCGGCCGAGCTGCAACATGAACGGCACGTTCTCGATCAACAGCCAGCGGGGGCCTTTGCGCCGTTTGACCAGACGAAACACCTCGTCCACCAGACCCGAACGCGAACCGGTGATACCGGCGGTGCGTCCCGCCTGCGACAGGTCCTGACAGGGGAATCCAGCGGCGACGAGTTCGATGTCGGCGGGCAGCGAACGCAGCGTCGTCACGTCCGGATGCAGGGGGACCTCGGCGAAACGCTTCTGGAGAACGGCGCCCGCTCCGGGGTCGATCTCGCAGAGCAGTTCGGTGTTCCAGCCGTGTTCGCGCAGGCCGAGTTCGAGCCCGCCGATACCGGCGAACAAACCCACCATGTTCCCGGTTGTCGTCACGGCACCCTCTCTCACGAACAGTCAGCACAAGACGTTACTCGAGATTCGAGCGCTCCATGACCAGCGACCTACCGAAATGCTGGGGCGGCTGCATGTATGGGAAAATTTCCGCCGCGTCCGAACTGGGCGCACGTGCACACCGGGGGAGGAAACGCTCTGTGGACCAATTGATCGTTGTCGTCGGGCTCATGCTCGGTACCGTTCTGATCGTCGGCTTGGGTGACCGGTTTCATGCACCCTGGCCGGTGCTGCTGACCCTGATTGCTGCCGGTGCAGCCTTCATTCCCGGTATTCCGCACGTCGCGTTGGAGCCGGAACTGATTCTGCCGTTGTTCCTGCCGCCGCTGTTGTGGGCGCTGGCCCGGCGAACCTCGTGGGCAATGTTCCGCGACCGCTGGAAATCCATCGTTCTGCATTCCGTCGGCCTGGTGTTCGTGACGACCGCCGCGGTGGCGTGGTCCGCGTGGGCACTGGTCCCCGGCATCACCGTGGCCGCCGCCATCGCCATCGGCGCCATGTGCGCACCACCGGACCCGGTAGCAGTCGAAGCGGTTGCCGAGCCCGTGGGCATCCCACGTCGCATCGTAGGTGTCCTACAGACCGAAGGCCTGTTCAACGACGCCGCCGCCCTCGTCGCCTTCCAGGCAGCGCTGGGCGCCACCATCGCCCGAGAGAATCTCGACTTCGGGTTCGAGGTGCTGCACTTCCTCTACACGGCCGGTGCTGCCGTGGTGGTCGGACTGATCGTCGGCTGGCTGGGATCGGCGCTGGTGGTGCGGATCGTCGACATCCCGGGACGTAGCGGTCTCACCCTGGTCATCCCGTTCGTCGTATACCTGCTCGCCGAAGAAATCCACGCGTCCGGCGTGATCGCTGTCGTCGTGGCCGCGGTGCAGATGAGTTCCGCCAACTCCGAGATCGAGGCCGAAGACCGGTTGGCCGGCGCCTCGTTCTGGCACGTGGCCGAACTGCTGATCACCGGCCTCGCCTTCGGTCTCGTCGGCCTCGAGTTCCGGTACATCGTCGACAACGCCGGTGACGACCTGTGGACCATGGTGGGCCATGGTGTGATCATCGGCGTCGTCCTCGTCGTGGTCCGGGGTCTGTGGATGGGGGCGACCTGGCTCGGGGTGCGCCGCTGGGGTGCCAGTGCGGCCTCGGCGCCGCGCACAGCCTCAGAGGCGCTGGTGATGACGTGGTGCGGCATGCGCGGTCTGGTGACACTGGCCCTGGCGTTGAGTCTTCCCGTCGCGGACTTTCCGTGGCGTGCCGAGGCCATCGTCATCGCCGCTGTGGTGCTGGTGATGAGCATGATCGTGCCGGGCTTCACACTGCCGTGGTTGGTGAAGTGGCTCGGAATCGCGCAGGTGGCGGACGCCGAGAACGCCGAAGAGCATGCGCTCGTCGAACGTGCCCGCACGGCAGCACTCGCCGTCGTCACGGATGCCCCGCCCGAACTCCCGGCCGAATCGGTCGCCCACATCAAGGCGCTGTATCACCGGTTCGAGGATGAATCTGCGCCCGGCATCCACACCAACGAGTACGCAGAGCACGTCGAAAAGCTCAAGGAGCGGCGGAAGGGGTTGCGGAGGCTGCAGCGCAATGCGCTGGCCGCGGCGCAGGCCGAGATGCTGTCGGCGCGGTCGGAGAAGGGACAGGACCCGCAGGTGGTCGACCGGGTGCTCGAGCGTCTCGACAGATTGTCGACAGCAAGCGACACCCAGTCCTTCCGTCACTGAAATTGTGCCCGACCTGCCGGTACGCGGCCCGTTGCCCCGTGGCGCGCCCGCGTCGCTTACCGTAGATGGGTGAACACGCCAGCGTCCGAAGCCCCGACCTGGCCCGCCGTGCTGACCTGGCGGGCACACAATGCACCTCGAATGGAGTCGGCGCGTGTGCAACTCAACGGTGATCGGATCAGAGCGTTCGGTCGCATCATCGGCGGTGACTGTCCGGAACATCCGGCTTTCAGCGCCTCGTACGACCTGGTGACGGACGAGAACGGTGTCACCAATCGGCTGTCGCTGCGGACGTCGATGGCCGCCGGCGAGCGTCAGATGTCGATCAGCCGCGACGACGAGGGTGTGTGGATGGTCGACAGCGGGTCACGCCATCAGCGGTCCACCTTCGACGGCGCACTCGACGTGGACGTGGTTCTCAGCCCACTGTTCAACACCCTGCCGATCCGGCGGTTCGGTATGAACTCGATGTCCGAGGACATCGAGGTGCCGGTGGTGTACGTGAAGCTCCTCGACCTCGAGGTGAACCCGGCAAGCATCACCTACAGCAGCGGTCCCGACGGCATCCACGTCCTGTCGCCGGTTTCCTCGTCGTCCGTGCACATCGACGGCGACGGTTTCGTCCTCGACTACCCAGGTCTGGCCCAGCGCGTCTGACTCCCCTCTGTGAGTGGTTGACGAGTCTCTGGACTCGCAGGCCGCTCACGGAAGTCAGTCGGGCCGACCTTGCAGCGCCGGTGCTGCGGCGGACAGCAGCGCCTCGCGGTCTCGGTTCAGCGGCGGATAGATGCGCCGGGTGTTGATGGTGACCTTGGTGGCTTTGGCTTGCCCTCCCTGCGACACGACTTCGCGATCCCATCCCTCGGTGTACACCGCTCCCGCGGGACCCAGATCGAGAACCGTGACGTACCAAGGGATCCGAAGTGCGAGCATCCGCTCGCCGAGTAGATCACCGACCACGTTGTAACCCGCGTACCGGCCCATCGGGCGCCCGTGCTGGCACGACATCACCGACAGGTGGTGCTCGTCCATGCGTGCGGCGGCGACGTCACCGGCGGCGAACACGTCGGGCGCCCCCGTCACCCTCAGAAAGTCGTCGACCGGCAGGCGTCCGAACCGGTCGCGCTCGACGCCGAGTTGTGCGGTCAACGGATTCGCTCGCATACCCGCACACCACACGACGGTGGCCGTGGACAGCATCTCCCCGGAGGAGAGCGTCACACCGTGCTCGTCGACAGCGGTGACGCCGACACCGGTCACCGTCTCGACACCGTTCTCCGCCAGTGCCGCTTCGATCACCGGCCGTGCGGATTCGCCCATGTCGGAACCGACGTGCTGGTTGTGGTCGATCAGGATCACACGCGGTGCCGGGTCGGTTCCCGGGAACATTTTCGCCAGTCTTCCCGGCAGCTCGGATGCCGTTTCGATACCCGTCAGCCCGGCACCGACCACCACGACGGTCGCCGCACCCGCCCGTGCCGGCCCGTCCACCAATGCGGCCAGATGCCGCTGGAGCCTCACCGCGCCGTCGTAGGTGTCCACATCGAAGCTGTATTTGCGCAGTCCGGGGATATCAGGTTTCACGACCTGGCTCCCCAACGCCATGATCAGGCGGTCGTACCGGTGCGTGCCCTGTTGCCCAACGGCCGAGACGGTGACGGTGCGCGCAGCGGCGTCGATCGCACTCACGTCGGCGACGACGTGCCCGACACCAACCGGGTCGAGCAGGTCACCCAGCGGGATGCGGCAACCGCTCAGGTCTGCCTCATAGTTGCGGACACGGATGTCATGGAACGGCTGCCGACTGATCATCGTGACATCGACGGAGTCCGTCGCATCGAGTTCACCTCGCCTGCGCGCAGCCCCCAGCGCCGCCCACAATCCGGCGAACCCGGAACCGAGGACGAGGACACGCTTCGAAACGGTCACCCCTCGATCGTCGCAAGTCTTGGCTGACGGCGTCCACAGTGACAGGACGCACCAATTTGGTGAGGAATCCCATTTCCTCTACGGTGCGGTGGGCGAAGTGCGTTTGGCGACCAGGAATTCAACCTGCGGATCCACGTGTTTGTCGGGCGCACGAGTAGCCACTGAGTCGGTAGCAGTCGACTGGGGCGAGCCATTGGGTGGATTCGGAACGATCATGCCGAGGCCTTCGAGCCTCTAGATCCGATCAGCAATGGGCAGCAGGGGTTCGACCGGTGTCATGCGCGTGACCGTCGCGCAAGAAGCGCGACGGTCCCCGTGGCGGCGGCTCCTACCAAGGCCCCGATCAACCCGTGATGGTGCGACGCCCACAACTGCGCGCTCGAGTCGTTGGCTTGGTCGTCGAAGACGCCGTGCGCGCCGAAGTCGCGACCACTCGGCCCGTCTGCGGGTTCCCACAGATTTTCCGGCTTGTTGGGGGCGCGGCGCTGAGCGGTCTGCTGTGACTCGAACCCGGTCCGAGCAAGGTAGCGGTCGAGAATGCCCGGTGCGATCGCGTTCGCTGTGAGAGTGCCTACGGTACTGGCTCCCACCCAGTACTCGCGTCGGCGAGGGTGGTCTGCGGCGTGCACGACGGCCCTGGCCGCGACCTCGGGCTGAAAGATCGGCGGTACCGGCTGAGCGTGGCGCGGCAGGCGCGACCGCACCCACGAGAATTGTGGCGTATTGACCGCAGGCATCTGCAACATCGTCACATGCACGCTGCTGGTGTCGTGCAGTAGTTCGCAACGCAATGCCTCGTTGAACCCCTGAATCGCGTGTTTCGACCCGCAGTAGGCGCTCTGCAAAGGGATGCCCCGGTAGGCGAGAGCGGAGCCCACCTGCACGATGGTGCCCGAATCCCGTGGCGACATTCGGTGCAGCGCCGCCATGGTGCCGTACACGAAGCCCAGATAATTGACCTCGGTCACCCGTTTGAACTCTGTTGGCGAGATGTCGCGGAACCGGGCGAACACCGACGTGAATGCCACGTTCACCCACACGTCAATGGGGCCGAGCGTGCCTTCTATCTCTGTTGCTGCTGCGTCGACAGCGCCCGGATCCGCCATATCCGTGGGCCAGGCGTGCCCGACACCGCCGGCGGTTTCGATGTCGCGGACGGCTCCGGCAAGTCCCTCTTCGCCGCGGGCGAGCACGGCCACGGCATCACCGCGGGCCCCGAAAGCGCGTGCCGCTGCGCGGCCGATACCGCCGCTTGCGCCGGTCACCACGACGACACGTCGTCGTGAAGCTGTGGTCATGATCCGTTCCTCCCGGTCGAGCTATGTGTTTTGTCCGTATGAGCGTCGAATGCGAATCAGGTGTCGGCAAGTGTGTGGGCGGATTCGAGGAGCAACGCATGCACGAACGCCTGCGGCACGTTGCCTCGCAACTGGCGTTGCGTCACGTCGAATTCCTCGGTGAACAGACCGGGCGGCCCGCAGGCGGCGCGGTTGCGTTCGAACCAGCGGGCTGCATCGCGCTCATTGCCCTGCTGATGCTCTGCGAGCGCCATGAGGAACCCGCACAACAAGAACGCACCCTCCGCTTCGCCCAAGGGGCGTCCGTCCTGGTCGAACCGGAACACGTAGCCATCCCATGCGAGTTCGCTGCGTACCGCATCGAGAGTCAGCAGGCTACGAGGATCTTGCGCGGAAACAGCACCACGGATGCTCGGCAACAGCAGTGCCGCGTCCACGCGCGCGTCGTCCGGGGTCCGCTGCCAACGACCGGTCGGGTGCAAACACCGTTTGGCAGTGTCGGTGACAAGTGCGTCAGCGAGGCTGTTCCACCGCGACGACTGCGCGGTGGGCGCGACTGAGCCGATCGCACGCAACCCGGCCGCACAAGTCAGTGTCGAGTGCGCCCATCGACGATCGTCAAGTTCCCAGATTCCGGCGTCCGGCTCCTGCCAACGCTGCTCTATCGCGGCTACGGCTGCTTCCGCTGCCCGCCAATGCTCCCGGTCCAAGCGGTCGTGGCGGTCTGCGGCGGCGAACAACAGAAGGGCCTCGCCGAACGCATCGAGCTGATGCTGATCGTTGACCCAGTTTCCGATGGTGACCTTGCCGCCCGGGTAGCCGGGGAGGTCGAGCGGCGTCTCACCTGGAACGCGACTGCCGTCGACGGTATAGGCGGGCTTCAGGTCCGGGCCGTCCTCGAGAAGGCGAGCACCGACGAATCCAACCGCATCGTCAAGCAGGGCGTAGGGGCCAGCAGTGGCCACGGCCTGCCCTGCGTAACACTGGTCTCGAATCCAACAGAAACGGTAGTCGTAATTGCGCCCCTGCTCGGCACGTTCTGGCAGAGATGCGGTTGCGGCTGCCACCATCCCGCCACCGCTGGCGGTCAGGCCGCGCAACACCGCATAGGCATGCCCGGCATCGCGATCTGCGAGGGTCCCCGCTATCGGAGGTACCTCATCGCGCCACGCCCGTTCGGTGCGTTCCCACAGGTGCCCAGCATCGGGTGCGGTGCGGTCGAGTTCGGTATCGGAGATTTCCAGAATCAGATCGCGATGCCCGCCCGCCGGTATATCGAGGGTCGTTTCGATGCGGGCACCCTTGTGTTGGGATTCAGGTGCCCCGGACCATCGCACATTCAGCGGGCCGACTCGCATCGTCCACCCTTCGGAAAAATGATGAACTCGCGACATCTTGTCGGTACCGAAGTCAACGGTCAGGGCCATTACCACGCGCACCCGTACATCCGTGTCGAGCGCGACAATTCGTCGCAGCACGATCGCGGTCTGCGGGTCCCCCGGAAAGGCCATCGCCTCTCGGCATTCGACTATCCCGTGAGTGGTGACCCAGCGGCTACGCCAGATCAGCGTGCCGTCCTCGTAATAGCCACCCCAGGTGTAGCGGTATTCGTCGGGTGCCACCACGTATATGCCGGCACCGCCCACCAGTGACGAGAACACGGCGCCGGAATGCCATGTAGGAGCGCACAGCCACGCGATATCACCTCGCGGGCCGATCAGGGCTCCTCGCTCACCGTCGGCGATCAGCGAGTACTCGCGCAGCACATGGGGTGCGACAACCTCGTCGAGGTGGCTTGTCGGTGGCGTCATCGGCTTCGTGTACCCACGCGCGCGCAAGCGCAACCAGCACGCGATACGGCGATCTGTTTCAGAACCCGGGAGATGTGTTTCAGAACGAAGAGGCGGGGCAATCGGCCAACGATGCCGGACCCGATCGGTCCACACAACTCGATCAGCTGGGAGGACAAATTCATGGCCAGCCAGAAAGTTTCCGACTACTTACTTGATCGACTCCGCACCTGGGGTGTGGACAATGTGTTCGCATACGCCGGGGACGGCATCAACGGCATGCTCGCGGCCTGGGGACGCGCCGACAACCAACCCAAGTTCATCCAGGCCCGGCATGAGGAGATGTGCGCCTTCGAGGCGGTCGGTTACGCCAAATTCACCGGCCGACTGGGCGTGTGTATGGCCACTTCGGGGCCCGGGGCGGTACACCTGCTCAACGGATTGTACGACGCGAAGCTCGATCATGTTCCGGTGGTTGCCATCGTCGGCCAGACGAACCGCAGCGCAATGGGTGGGTCGTATCAGCAGGAAATCGACCTGATGAGCCTGTACAAGGATGTGGCCAGCGATTACCTCCACATGGTGACCGTTCCCGAACAGTTGCCGAACGTGCTCGACCGTGCCATACGTATCGCGATATCGCAGCGCGCCCCCACGGCGATCATCATCCCGGCTGACGTGCAGGAACTGGAGTATTCGCCGCCCACCCACGAATTCAAGATGGTGCGTTCGAGCGTGGGGATCGACTGGCCGAGCATCCAACCTGACGACGACGGCATTCGATCGGCTGCCGAAATCCTGAATGCGGGCGAGAAGGTGGCGATTCTCGTCGGCAACGGCGCCCGCGGTGCCCACGAAGAAATCGCCCAGGTCGCCGACCTGCTCGGTGCCGGCGTCGCGAAGGCGCTGCTCGGCAAGGATGTGCTCTCGGACGAGTTGCCCTGGGTCACCGGGTCCATCGGTTTGCTGGGCACCCGCCCGAGTTACGAGATGATGCGTGACTGTGACACCTTGCTCACCGTCGGCTCGAGTTTCCCTTACGCCCAGTTCTTACCCGAATACGATCAAGCGCGTGGCGTCCAGATCGACATCGACGGTCGCTATATCGGCATGCGATACCCCAACGAGATCAACCTCGTTGCGGACGCCCGCACCGCTCTACGCGCACTGATCCCACACTTGCGCCGCAAAGAGAACCGGGGTTGGCGTGAAAAAATCGAATCCGATGTGGCCCGTTGGTGGGAGACAATGGCGATGGAAGCCGACGTGTCCGGTAAACCGATCAACCCGCTGCGCCTGTTCTCCGAACTGTCACCCCTGCTTCCTGGCAACGCGATCGTCACCGCCGACTCCGGTTCCTCCGCCAATTGGTACGCGCGGCAGCTGCGCTTCCGGGGCAACATGCGAGGATCGTTGTCGGGCACCCTGGCGACCATGGGGCCTGGAGTGCCATACGGCATCGGCGCGAAATTCGGCGCACCGGACCGGCCCGTGATCGTATTCGCCGGTGACGGCGCAATGCAGATGAACGGAATGGCCGAACTCATCACCATCAAGCACTACTGGCAGGAGTGGTCCGATCCACGCCTTGTGATCGCGGTGTTACACAACAACGACCTCAACCAGGTCACCTGGGAAATGCGTGCCATGTCCGGGGCGCCGAAATTCGAAGAGTCTCAGGAACTTCCGGACGTCGACTATGGTGCCTTCGCCGCCTCACTCGGCCTACAAGCGATCACGGTCCAGAAGCCGGACGAGTTGGCGGGGGCGTGGAAAAGGGCACTGTCGGCCGATCGTCCAACGGTGCTCGACGTCCACGTCGACCCGAACATGCCGCCCATCCCGCCACACGCGACATGGGATCAGTTCAAATCCACCACCGCGGCAGTTCTGGGCGGCGACCCGGATGCGTTCGGTTTGGTCAAGGAGGGCATCAAGACCAAGGCTCAGGAATTCTTGCCCCACAAGAAGGGTTGACATCGTGGTCGAGTGTCCAGTCAGCGATGTGACCACCTCGGTGTACACGGTGCCCACCGACGCGCCCGAGGCAGACGGCACGCTTGCCTGGGACAGCACCACTCTCGTTCTGGTGCAGGTGCAGGCCGAGGGAACCGTTGGCACCGGCTGGACGTACGGCCCTGCGGCGTGCGCACGAGTCGTGGACGACATGTTGGCCGACGTGGTACGTGGGCGCAGTGCCCTGGATGTGGCCGGTGCGGCCGAGGCGATGACCCGTGCGGTGCGCAACGCAGGTAGACCGGGGATTGCCGGTTACGCGCTGTCGGCTGTCGATGTTGCCCTGTGGGATCTCGCCGCCCGAATACTCGAGGTTCCTTTGCACCACCTGTTGGGTGGCGTCGGGGGCAGTGTTGCGGTGTACGGCAGCGGCGGCTTCACCACCTATGACGCAACCGGATTGGAGAAGCAATTGTCGGGCTGGGTGTCCCGGCAACAGATTCCACGCGTAAAAATCAAAATCGGTGAATTGTGGGGCACGGAAGTGAACCGAGATCTCGACCGAATCGGTCAGGCTCGCACAGCGATAGGGGACGAGACCGAACTGTATGTCGATGCCAATGGTGCCTATGGACGCAAGCAGGCCATCCGGGTGGCTGCTGCGGCGCACGACTACGACGTCCGATGGTTCGAAGAGCCCGTCTCCTCCGATGATCTGGATGGCCTGCGTGAGGTTCGTAATGCGGTGCGTCCGGACGTGACGGCCGGTGAGTACGGTTTTCATCTGCCTTACTTCCTGCGCATGTGTGCTGCCGGCGCCGTCGATTGCCTACAAGTGGACGTGTCCCGTTGCGGAGGAATCACGGAGTGGCGAAGGGCTGCGGCAGTGGCCGCCGCACATGGTCTCGACGTCTCCGGGCACTGCGCTCCCCACCTGCACGCACATGTTGCTGCGGTGACCCCGAAGGTGCGCCATCTCGAATGGTTTCACGACCACGTTCGGATCGAATACATGTTCTTCGACGGCACTCTCGACCCTACGGGTGGCAGGATCATTCCGGACGACGCTGCACCCGGAAACGGACTCACGTTGCGTACCGCCGATGCCAACCGTTATCGGGTTGCGTGACCTTCCGGATGGGATGCCAGGTCCACACGATCGAAAGGGGCAATCCATGTACAAGTTTCATTCGTCACTTCGCCGTCGTCGGTTGAGATGTATTGCGGTCGCCGGAGCCGCGGTTTTGTCCCTTGTTGCGGCTGGATGTGGCGCAGGCCAGAACACACAGACAGCCTCGCAGGATTCGGCTGTCAACGGGGTCAACGTCGAAACCGGCAACATCGCTTTGCGGAACGTGTATGTCGCGGTGGAGCCGAACCAGCCTCGGACGAACCGGGCAGAACTGCACTTCTATGCCGTCAACACGGGCAGAGAAACGGATCGGCTTGTTGCGATCGAATCCGATGCGGCGACCATCACGCTCGATGCAGACCCTGCAAAGCTCGTCATGGAGCCGGAAACGGCGCTCGCTGCAGGTGTGCCCATCGAACAGCTCCAGAAACCGCAGGCGCCGGACCAGCCGATTACGGTGCCCATCGAGCTCGACGACGGCACCGTGGAATCCGGACTGACCATGCCGCTCACCTTCGTCTTCGAACGCACAGGTGAGATTCAGTTCCAAGTTCCCTTCGATGTGTGGACACCTTCCGAGGACATCGAAAATGGACGTCCGTTGCCGGGGACGGCTGGGTCATGACCACCATCGGAAGCCAGAAGTCGAGGCCACCGCTCCTGTTCGAAGCACTCGAAGCACAATTGCGCGAACGGGTAGACGGTGAGGTTCGGTTCGATGCGGGTAGCCGGGCTGCGTACTCGACAGACGGGTCGAACTATCGACAAGTGCCGATTGGGGTGGTGGTACCCCGCACGCCGGAGGCCGCGGTGCATGCGGTGGACGTGTGTCGCCGTCACGACGTGCCGGTCCTGTCCCGCGGCGGGGGAACCAGCCTGGCCGGACAGTGCTGCAATGTGGCGGTCGTGCTCGATTGGAGCAAGTACTGCACACGGGTGCAGTCGGTGGACACCGACGAAGGCGTCGCCGTGGTCGAACCCGGAATCAAACTCGACGATCTGAACGACCGCTTGGACTCGACCGGCTGGATGGTGGGGCCCAAGCCTTCCACCCACGTCAGTTGTGCCATAGGTGGCATGATCGGGAACAACTCGTGCGGTTCCACCGCCCAGGCGTACGGAAAAATGGTGGATTCGGTGCGGCGTCTCGAGGTGCTCACCTACGACGGTTTGCGTATGTGGGTGGGGGAGACGTCCGACGAGGAGTTCGACCAGATCATCGCCGAAGGCGGCCGCCGCGCAGAGATCTATCGGGAACTGCGCACGCTGATCGACGGCTATGCGGACGATGTACACGAACGCTATCCGGATATTCCGCGTCGCGTTTCGGGCTACAACCTCGACTCACTGCTCCCCGAGAACAACTTCTCGGTCGCCGGTCTGCTGGTGGGCAGCGAGAGCACCTTGGTTACAGTGCTGCGCACCGAGCTGCAACTTGTCCCCACCCCGGCCGCCAACGCGCTTGCGATGCTCGGATTCCGTGACGTCTTCACCGCCGCGGATGCAGTGCCCACGGTGTTGCAACACCAACCGGCTGCTCTCGAGGGCATCGACCATCGTCTGGTGGAACTCGAACACAGTCAGCGACTGGCGGAGAAGGCGCTCCGGCAATTGCCCGACGGCACTGCGTGGCTCATGGTGCAGTTCAACGGTGACGACCAGGACGACGCCGATCGTAAGGCGAAAGCCATGATCGAGGACATCGAGCGCGAATACACGCCGCATACAGCAGTACTCGACGATCCGACCCGTAGACAGGAGGTGTGGGCGGCCCGCGAGGCAGGTCTCGGCGCCACTGCCTACCCGCCGAACGCACCCGAAACCCATGAGGGATGGGAGGATGCGGCGGTACCGCCGCATCGACTGGGCGATTACCTGCGCGACTTCCGAGATCTGCTCGACCGCTACGACTATGGCACTTCGTCGCTGTACGGTCACTTCGGGCAGGGCTGCGTCCACACCCGAATTCCGTTCGATCTGCGTACCGCCGCAGGTATTGCCCATTACCGCAGCTTCGCCGAGGACAGTGCCCGCCTCGTCGTCGAGTACGGGGGCTCGCTGTCGGGTGAGCACGGGGACGGGCAGTCTCGGGGTGAACTGCTGCCGTTGATGTTCGGCGATCGCGTTGTCGGGGCGTTCGAGCAGGTGAAGTCGCTGTTCGACCCTCGGAATCGGATGAACCCGGGCAAGATCGTTCACCCGAACAGGCTCGACGAAGACCTGCGGCAAGGGGTGGACTACCTTCCGATCGAACCGAAGACGCACTTTGCGTATCCAGGCGACGACCACCGATTCAGTAGGGCTGCTGCCCGCTGCGTCGGTGTCGGAAAGTGCCGCGGAGAAGAATCCGGCGTGATGTGCCCGAGCTATCGCGCCACCGGGGAAGAAGAGCATTCCACACGCGGCCGTGCGAGGTTGCTTTTCGAGATGGTGAAAGGTGATGTCATCACCGACGGCTGGCGCTCCACCGAGGTGCGCGATGCACTCGATCTGTGCTTGGCCTGCAAGGGATGTAAAAGCGACTGTCCGGTCGATGTCGACATGGCCACGTACAAGGCGGAGTTCCTCTCCCACCACTACGAGCATCGGCTACGGCCGGTAACTCACTACTCCATGGGCTGGATTCCTTTGTGGGCCCGCGTGGCGGCGATAGCGCCCCGGGCGGTCAACGTCCTGACGCATACGCCCGGTGTCTCGGCGGCAATCAAGACTGCGGGCGGAGTGGATCGGCGTAGGCCGTTTCCGCGATTCGCCGATGAACGATTCACCGAGTGGTTCCATGATCGGGGACCCGGCGAGGGGGGCTCACGAGGACGGGTGGTGTTGTGGCCGGACACGTTCACCAACAACCTGGACCCACACATTGCACGGGACACGGTGGCAGTTCTCGAGGCAGCCGGCTTCGAGGTGGACGTGCCGCAACGCACCGTGTGTTGCGGACTCACCTGGATCTCCACCGGGCAGTTGCGCACCGCCCAGCGGGTGTTGCGCCGCACCCTGAAATTGCTGCGTCCGGCGTTGCGGTCGGGTACACCGGTGGTGGTACTCGAACCGAGCTGCGCGGCAGTGTTCCGATCCGACCTGCCCGAGCTGTTGCACGGCGACGAGGACGCACACCGGTTGGCGGGCCAGACGTATACGCTCGGCGAACTTCTCCACGACAAGGCGCCGGATTGGCATCCCCCCGGTGCGGAAAGCACCGCTTCGGCCACGGCCCTATTGCAGCCGCATTGCCACCAACACGCCGTCCTGAACCCCAAGAAGGACAAGGCGACGCTCGAAGACGCTGGTGTCGACGTGGACGTCCTCGATGCCGGATGCTGCGGCTTGGCGGGCAATTTCGGATTCGAACGCGGCCACTATGACGTTTCGGTCGCATGTGCGGAAGACAAGCTGCTACCCGCGATCCGCGGCGCCGACCCGTGCACATTGGTGATTGCCGACGGTTTCAGTTGCCGCACTCAGATCCGTGATTTGCAGCCGGGATCGGAACCATTGCACACCGCTCAGATACTCGCGAAACGATTACAGTCGTGAAGGAACCGGCGGGGGTGGACGCGGATCTGAAGGTACTCGTCGACCAGTTGCAGGCGTTGAACGATGTGGCGAACTGTGGCGACGGCCCTGGCGAGGGCGCTGTGTACGACTTCAACATTCGTTGGGGCGCTGCGTTGTCCGGGCGCTTGCCGAGGCTGCAGTACTATTTCGATGGTGGACAGCTCACCGCCGAGTCCGCTGCACGATACGCGGCCCTCGGTCGCGAACTGCAAGAGGCTGTGCCATTGCTGACTCGCCTACAGTCTACGCACCCGGCGATACCGATCCACCCGGTGCCGGACTACATTCGACAGCGGCGCTCACGGTGAAAATTTCGCGCGAAAGCGACTCTCGTGCACGGTGATGCCGGTATGTGGCTCCGGGCAATCCGGGTTGGCGCACGTCAACGCGACCATGTATGTGCCAGGCTTCTCGTCGAGAAACAGAAAGCCCAAGGGCAGCGCGTCACCGACGCTGAAGTCGTGACCCCCACACCAATGGCAGGCGGAACCCGTCTCGGCTACCCGCACCGAGACACACGCCTGCTCCTGCTCGGTCAGCATGACATTCTCCGGCCGGAGCGGACCAGTCATACTTCCACGTCCTTGTCGAAGTAGATGTTGTCTTCACGCCAGCCGCCCATGCCGTACCCGATGCCGGAATAGTCGGCCACGAACTCGATCCGGTCGATCCATTTGGCCATCTTGAAACCCACCTGTGTTTCGACGCGTAGTCGCAGCGGTGCCCCATGCTTGATCGGCAGCGGCTGACCGTTCATCTCGTATGCGAGCAGTGTTTGCGGGTCCTCGGCAAGGCTCAGATCGATGATTTCGTAGAACTGTCCTGTGCCGTCGGCGCTCGGTTCGTCGCGACCACTGTCTTGCATGGTGAAAAAGCACAGGTAGCGGGCCTCAGGGAAGGGTCGAACCATGGAGACGAGGTCGCGCAGCGGCAGCCCGCCCCATTCGCCGATGCTCGACCAGCCCTGGACACAGTTGTGTAGAACACGTTGGCTTTGCGTGTCGCGCAGTGCGATCAGTGTGGGCAGGTCGAGGGCGGCCGGCCGCTCGACCAGGCCGCCGACGTCGAGTCGCCAGTCCACAAAATTGTGGGCCGCCATGACCTTGTAGGAGGTACTGGTAGGCGGCTTTCCGTTCACGCGGTGCTCTCGGGACAGCTCACGAGAGGAGTAGTCCTGGCGCGACGTCAATGGTCTGAGTGCTCGCAGGCGCGCTTGTCGGACGACAGCGCCGAGTATCCGCTGCACCGACCGTGGGTTTCGGTAGCTCCACATTGTCGCCGCGCCGTGGGCCAGGATGATGACCGCGATGATCACCACGGACAGCAGCGTGGCCCAGTACGGGTTTCGGGATTCGCCGAAGATGATTTTTGCGTTCAGGTGCCCCCAGCCCCAGAAGAACACCATCGTCAGGTGAACAATGATGAACAATGCGAACAGGATCAGTCCGAGGAAGTGCAGGCTGCGCGCCGACTGGCGACCACCCCACAGTCGCACGAACCAGGGAAATCGGGCCTCCACGGCCGGTGACTGCGCGGCGCCGGTGAGTATCTGGAATGGAGCCAGAATGAACAGGACCGCCGCGTAGGTGAGCTTCTGGATCGCATCATGTGATTCTCCCGGAATCAGCGGCGGCAGGGTGAAGCTGAGATACGTGAGGATGTCCTCCCACGCTTGTTGAAACACCCACCAGGAGGTCGGGATGTAGCGACGCCACTGACCTGTTGCGAACAGCAGCACGTAATACACCGCGCCGATCAGGATCCATCCGAGGATGCTTGCGAAATGCCAATGCCGACCCAGGCCCAGCATTCTGCGGCCGGGCAATGCGATGAGTGGCGAGTAGCTCTCCTCCTCGTCGAGCGTGTCGTACAGCGTGTCGGTGGGCATTGTCTTGTTGGTGAACCGCGCCCACTCGGTGCCAGGAGTGCTGTCGTCGTGCCAGTACAGCTTGGGATGACTTGCCAAAATCTCGATCCCGCTGCGCATCACCAAGGTCAGGAACAGCACGTTCAGCCAGTGTTCGATACGCAGCCAGGCAGGGTAGCTCATCAATTCAGTCATGCCAGTCCTGACGCCCCGGATGAGCGACGTTGATTCCCAGCAGAATCGACGCGTGCAAGGCAAGGAAGAGTACGGCACACCCGAGCGCGGCAGTACCGGGTGCGTAGTCCCACCCTCTCAGCGCGGGAGGCGCTCTCGTGTGGCTGGTGATTCGGCTTACAAGGTACGTAACGAGAAAGAGTGCGCATATCGAGCTGCCGAGAAACCAACCGAACTGGGATCCGCCCAGCGTCATGACCGCCGCAGCCGTCACCAGCATTATCGCGAGAACAATCGCATAGACAAAAAGAAGGACGGTGCGTTCGGACACGGTCGCAAGGGTGCCCATCAGGACCATAGCTATGCCCAGCAGCAGGACCATCCCCGACGCCGTTACGATTCTGGGCAGATTGAACGCGACCATCATGCCGCGAATACCCACGACGCGGACGGTCAACCCGTCCGTCGAGGGTGATTTTCGCCGTTTCGACGAGCGAGGGGTGACGCCTTCGTCCTCGCCTACTCGGGTTGGCGCAGCGAGAAGGTCGAGGCGATCAAGGCTCTCGAGTACCGGTATTGGCGCGCCCTGCGACAACAAGGGATCCCGCCGGCGTCGCGAGGTGTTCACCGATAAAGGGCTGTCGTCGATTTCGGTCCGCTCGGTTCGTTTCCAGACGCGGACGGAATCGCTGAGGTCTACCGGAAGATCGCCTTGGAGCGCAACGGTGGCAAGCACATGGTGCTATCGAACAACCGGGATCGCCACATCGTCGAAGACTGAGCCTGGAAGATCTCGTACTGCAAATCCATCCCACTATGGCCGGTCACCCGTCCACTTGCAGAGGGAAAAAAGTCGAGGACAACCTGCCGATTCCGGACACGGCAGGCCATGAGACGAAATAGACCGTAACGCGCAACCAGACCAGAGTATGTGACCGCGGCAGCAGTGTCCGGAAGCTTGCGAGGACGCAGAAATGAGTCTGATCCAAGGACCGGGTGGTCGTCGACAATGGCGCACGACATGGCGCACGATCTGCGCCCCTACGGTGTCGCGCAGCGTCACGGTGGATGGGGATGGTCAAGACCGAACGTACTGCCGCACTGTTCGACGACGAACCCAAGTCCGATCCGTACCAGGCGTTCATGCCTGCGGCCGAATCCGCGGGATTTCCGGGCAGAGTAATCGACGCTCTTGCGAATGACCCGAAGTTGATGGAACGTTCGGGGAAGGTACTCATCGGCGCCGAGGTAGCCGAGGAATTCGGTGTCACCGACCTCGAAGGCAACCAGCCGCCCTCGCACCGCCACTTCTTGGGCCATCCGACCGTATTCAGTGACGCCGTCGTCGAATAGCAGGAGTGCAGACCTCCATGTTCCGTTCGAATGACTGCAGTCGTGAACGATCCGAACGATTGCCCCTCAGATCAGGTTGCTGCCACTAGTCGCGGGTGATCTTCGCCGTTTCGACGAGCGACGCCCAGCATTCGCGGAAGCGGCTGCCGGGCGCGCACTGCGCGGCAACTGGAGCGATGTCGTCGACATGGTCGACGTCGCGGAGTAGCGGTAGCAGGTGCACCGAGACCCCGATCGATTCGAGGACTGCGCGGGTCGTTCTGCCGGTGTCCGGGCTCGACGTGGGTACGTCTCCTATCGGTGCGGCTATCTGGGCGTGGGTGACGCCGAGGGCCCACCATCCGCCGTCCTCGGCGGGGCCGAGCACACATTCGGTACCGGCGGTGAGTGGCTGTGCGCACCGCTCGAGCAAGGCGGACGTCACCTGCGGGGTGTCCATACCGATCTGAAAGACCGGCGCATTCGTGGCCTGGTAGGCGTCGGCGTGCGCGTTGGCGAGTCGCTGCGCGAATGTGTCGCCGCGCTGCACAACGATGGTGAAATCGTTCAACGCTTGCTCGAGTTCTTCGCGGCGAACCGCGTGCGCCACATCTCCGGTGAGCGCAACCATCCGGTGTGTGACGTCGGCATTGGTGACCTCGGCGAGTGTGTCCAGTAGTGCGGCGGCGGCGAGCTCGGCTGCCGGACCGTCGCCGATCGAAGCGGCGAGTCGCGTCTTGGCGAACCCTGGCACGGGGGCCTTCGCCGCCACCAGGACGGTCATGTCCATCGCAGCGCCTTCCAGAAGTCGCGGACGGCAGTGACGGTGCCGCGAACCGAGCCCGATACCTTCGACACGCCACCCGCTCGCGGCCGATAGGTGATATCGCCTTCGACGACCCGCCATCCCGCCTGCGCAGCCAGGATCAGTAGTTGCAGCGGATAGCCCGACCGGCGATCCGGAACCTGCAGATCGAGGAGCGCCTGTCGTCGTACCGCACGCATCGCACCGATGTCGTGGATGGGCAATCCGTAACGGCTGCGCAGTAGCGCCGCGATCAGCGCGTTGCCCAGGCGGGCGTGCCACGACCAAGCGCCGCGACGGTCGGGCCTGCGCCGGCCCACAGCCAGGTCGGAGCCGTCGTCCAGCATTGCGATCAGTCCGCGCAGGTCAGAGGGATCCATCGAACCGTCGCCGTCGAGGACGCCCACCACTGCGGTTCGCGCGGCCTCGACACCGGCGTGGACGGCGGCTCCGTACCCAGGTTGCCGTTCGAACACTACGGTTGCCCCAGCGGCCCTCGCCACCGCGACGGTGGCATCGGTGGAGTTGTTGTCGACCACCAGAGCGCGGTACCCCGTAGGCATCGCCGCCAGGACGCCCTGCAGCGCGCTCGCTTCGTTCAGGCACGGGATCACCACGGTGACGTCGGACGGTGCGATCGGTGCAGGCAACATCGGTTCAGGCAACGGGGCCTCCCGCCGGTCGGGCGTCGCGTAGGGGAGCAGACGCAAAGGCGGCGATCCCCTCGTCCGGACCGACCTGCGCACGAAATCCGAGGACGTCGGCTGCTCGGGCCGGATCGGCCACGATGTGGCGCACATCCCCCGGGCGGAACTCGCCGGTCACCACCGGTTCCGGGCCCCGACACTCCCGTGACAACGCCCAGGCCACACCGCCGATGCTGATCGGCCGTCCCGAACATACGTTGAGCGGGCAGAACCCGGGCACCGCGGACTCGATCGCAGCAACATTGACCGCCGCAACGTCGTGCACGTGCACGAAGTCACGCATCTGCCTGCCGTCCTCGAACACCCGGGGCGCAGTCCCTGCCTCGAGGGCAGACCGGAACAGTGCGGCCACCCCGGAATACGGGGTGTTGCGGGGCATGAAGTCGCCGTAGACGTTGTGATAGCGCAGCGCCGTCACGTCACCGCCGGTCGCCAGCGCCCAGGCATACGCATAGTTCTCCTGGGCCACCTTGCTGGCCGCGTAGGTGCTGCGCGGTCGTAGCGGTGCGGTCTCGTCGACCAGCGCCCAGTCCAGCGGTACACCGTTGTCAGGGTCGAGAACGTCGAACACGCCGGACTCGAGATCCTGCTGTCGTCTCGGTGCGGGGACGATGTCGTCGCAGGCCGCATTGCAATACCGCCCGTCGCCGTACACCACCATCGACGACGCGAGCACCAGTCGACGGCAACCGGCATCGTGCATCGCGGCGAGGAGGACAGCGGTCCCGAAGTCGTTGTGACTGGCGTAGGCGGGAGCATCGCCGGCGTCCACTCCGGCGCCCACGACCGCCGCCTGATGGCACACTACGTCGACGCCCCGCAGGAGTCCGGTCATGCTGTCGCCGTCACGCACATCGATCCGTTGCACCCCCTCGGGCGGTGCAGCCCCGTCGCCGTGAGCGGAGGCTAGTACGGCGTCGACCGCCACCACATCATGGCCCGCGTCGGTGAGGGCGCCGCGGATCTCGCCTCCGATGAACCCGGCGGCGCCCGTGACCAGAACTCGCAATCCGGTCACGGCAGTTCGATCGGCAGTGACAGACCCTCGTGCGGCCGGCATGCGTCACAAGGCTTCCTGGGCGCACTGGCTATCGCCGCGCGCACCAGCTCCTTCCACGGTTCGAGATTGCGGTGGAGTTCCGCGAACGCGTCGACCGAGCGCACTCCGGACCCCACTTCGATACCCGCATCCAGGTCGGTGACCAGAGCGACGGCGGCGTAACACATCTCGAGTTCTCTGGCGAGCACGGCTTCGGGGTGGCCGGTCATGTTCACCAGGGTCCACCCCTGCCGGGCGAACCATTGACTTTCTGCTCGCGTGGAGAAACGCGGCCCTTCGATCACCACCAGTGTGCCGCCGGCGTGCGCGCCCACCGTGAGCGCCGCCTCACGCAGTTCGTGACAGTACGGGTCGGCGAAACTCACGTGCACCCCGCCACCGTCGAAGTAGGTCTGAGTGCGTCCACTGGTGCGGTCGACGAGCTGATCCGGCACCGTCATAGCGCCTGGACCGAGTTCGGACGTGAGGCTGCCTGCAGCGCAGGGCGCAAGCACCTGCCGTACTCCGAGCATCCGCAATGCCCACAGATTGGCACGGTACGGGATTGTGTGCGGTGCATACTCGTGCCCTTGCCCGTGCCGGGGTAGGAACGCGACCCGCCGCCCGGCAACGTCGCCGACCACGATGGGACCGCTCGGCCGTCCATAAGGCGTCTCGAAGGCGATCTCCTCCGTGCCGGCGTGGGAAGGGTCGTCGAAGAACGAGTAGAAGCCGCTGCCACCGATGACAGCGAGATCGGCGGCGGGCAGAGCGGGTGCACTCGTTGTGCTCATCTGGCCATCCTCCATCGTTATGCTGTTCACGAGTGGAAAACTCGTGAAAAGGGGTGGTGTGAAGTCTCCGGAGTCGCATACGAGAAGGCGGCGCTTCGCTGGGTGGGACCTCGCGGCCGCCACCCTTGCCGTGATGCTCGTTGTTGCGGCTTTCGTGGTGCCGTACCTGGACAACGACACCATCACCCCGCTCGTGAACAGAAGTGCGAAAGACTGGCAGATCTTCGCCGAGGGGGCGCCGCTGTTCGGGTGGTATCGGGTTCACGTCGGCTGGGCTACGCCGGTGACGATCCTGATCGCAGTCGTCGTGGTCGCGTGGGGACCCATTGTGGCGCAGCGCTTGTCGTGGCGTCCGCTCACTGCGCTGACCTGGCTGATCGGCGTGGCGTGGGCGATGGCGCTGGCAATGGTGGACGGGTGGCAGGATGGGTTCGTCGGGAGGCTGACGGACGGGCACGAGTACTTGCACGAGGTGCCGGGCATACGGGACGTCCCGGCCGTGCTGTCCGGCTTCAGCGACCGCATTCTCGACGGCCAACCGGACTCGTGGACCACGCACGTCTCCGGGCATCCCCCCGGCGCGGTGCTCACGTTCGTCTGGCTCGATCGCCTCGGACTGTCGGGTGGGGCGTGGGCGTCGGCGTTGTGTGTTGTGGTCGGAACGAGCGCCGCGGCCGCGGTCATGATTACGCTGCGTGTGCTCGGGGACGAGTCGATGGCTCGCCGGGCAGCGCCGTTCCTTGCGCTCGCACCGGCCGCGATCTGGATCGCGGCCTCGGCGGATGCGCTGTTCGCTGGGGTGGCGGCGTGGGGAATCTCCCTGCTGGCGGTTGCCACCCGCCGCTCGGGTCTGTGGTCCGCGGTGCCTGCGGTGTGCGCCGGCGTGGTGCTCGGTTTCAGTATCTTCCTCAGCTACGGACTGGTGCTGATCGGGTTGCCGGCGATCGCGGTGCTGCTCATCGGCAGAACGGCCCGACCGCTGATCGGAGCGATCCTCGGTGCCCTTGCCGTGACGGCCGTCTTCGCCGCTTACGGGTTCTGGTGGTTCGACGGCTACTTTCTGGTGCAGGAACGCTACTACCAGGGGATCGCCACTGATCGACCCTTCGCGTATTGGTGGTGGGCCAACCTCGCCGCCTTGGTGTGCGCGGTGGGTCTGGCAACGGCCGCAGCCTTGCCGCGAGTGTTCACGTGGTCCCGTATTCGGGGGTTGTCGCCGGTGAACGTGCTGGTGCTTGCCGCGCTGGCAGCAGTGGCCGCGGCCGACGCGAGCGGACTGAGCAAAGCCGAGGTGGAACGTATCTGGTTGCCCTTCGCAGTGTGGCTGCTCGCCGCACCGGCGCTCCTGCCCCGCCGAAGCCACCGGACCTGGTTGGTGGTACAGGCTGTCGCGGCGTTGGCGATCGTCCACCTGATCTTCACCAATTGGTGACGGCGTCACAGTAATTCGAGCCGTACGAAGGAGCGGTCCGCGTGTGTTCGCACGTTCACCACACGCAGCCGGGCGGCATAGGCCAGATCGCCGATCGTGGCGACACCCACGCGGGCCCATGCGAACCACTGCCCGACGAGCGTGTCCGTCTCCCACCGGCGAAACTCGCAGCGAAAGTCGATAGCGCGATGTGCTTCCACCTCGGCGACGAGCGTGCCTTGCCGGTCGAGCAATTGGCGTGCGCGGCGGAGTACTTGGACGGGGTCACCGCCGATCCCGATGTTGCCATCCGCCAACAGAACGTGCGCCCAGTGGCCGGTGTGCGGCAGCGAGTCAAAGATGTTGCGGCGCAGAGCGAGCCCACCCCGTTCGATCGTCATCCGCACCGCCGTCGACGAGATGTCGACACCTAGCGCGTCCACGCCCCCGGCGACGAGCGCGGCCGTCAGACGGCCCGGACCACACCCGAGATCGAGGGTCGGGCCGTGACAGTCGGCGAGCATCACCGCGTCGGCGCAGCGGTCTGTAGGGGTTGCGGCTTCGCCGCCTAGCCATCGGCCCGCCGGCACCGGGTGGCGTTGTCCGAACGAGGTGCGAACCCAGCACGGCAGTCCGGCGGCGGCCCGGGTCAACAGGACGTCGGTGGATACCGGGTCGAGTGGGTCGGAGACGATGCGTGTCATGGTCGGCCCGCATCTGCTCGCTGGGCCATGACCGTCCGCACGGCGAAGGCGACACCGGAAGCGGTGAAGAATCCCGCGGTCAGGAATAGCCAGCGGGTCGAGAACGGATCCTGCGTCTGCCCGGTCGCGGCGAAGTAGGCCTCGGACCCTTGCTCGATGATGCCGGGGAAGAAGAGGACGAACGTCAGTGCCGAGGCAAGCGCCGGGACACGCAAGTAGTTGAGCGCTCGCACCCTCACGAGAGGTTCACTTGCAGTGAGCGCCCGGTCGGCGAGCGAATACAACGGGAACAGGGCCAGGTCGTGGAGGACCAAGGCTCCGATGAACCACACCGAGATCGACTGCCACCACACGTCGGGATTCCACAAGGTGCGCACGCCGACCACGTGCAGTGAGTAGGCGACGAGGGCGATCGTGAACAGCATCGCCAGCAGATGGGGGAGGCCGGTGCCGTAGTGCCGGGTGAACCAGGTCATGCGCTCACCCCACGGAATTCGATCGATTGCACCCACTTCGTGTTGTGGACGCCGGGCAGCGCGGGCACGATCACCCGGGCCGGGTAGCCGTGGTCGAGCGAAAGGTCGACGCCGTTGACTCTGAGCGCAAGAAGTGAGTCGTCGTCGCGCGCTTGTCCCTCGTTCAGGATCGCCTGATTGAAGGCTCCCGAGCGTTCCAGCGATATCACCTCGGCGGAGTCGAACGAGTCGATCCCGGCGGCCGCGGCAAGATCGCGCAGACGCACGCCTGTCCAGGTTTCGGTGGTGGACCAGCCTTCGACACAGGCGATCGGCAGCATTGCCGTGTGGAGATTCATGGCCGCCAACTGTGGTCGGCTCAGCTCCAGCGGCGCTGATCCGCCGAGGATCACGAGGTGCCACCTGGAGTCTGTGAGATCCGGCGTGATGCCGGCGGCTTCTGCGGTGCGATTGACAGGGAAGCCGTTCGGGCCATCGCCGTGCGTGCGTCCACGGGGAAGCAAAAGAGCTGCGCCACGCAGAAAGCCGCCGATCGTCTGACCCACGGAGAGCACGGCGAGCATGAGCGCGCCGCCCCCCACGAGGGCCAAGGCGCCGCGTCGGCTCACGGTCGCCTTGTCCGGATGTTCTGCCACCAGCCCGTGCTCGTCACGTGGTTCCGGTTCAGTGCCGGAAACCCCGGTATGCAGAACCTCACGCATCGATCGGGACCGCAACGAGCGCAACATCATCGGGAACTTCAGGCAGGTATGGGAGACGAACCCGGCGATGAAAACCCACGCTCCCCAGTAGTGGGCGGTGTAGAAGTCGAACCCGAAGATGTAGTCGTACTGGATGTTCAGCACGCCCGTCACGATTTGGAACAACACCCCGCCTACCAATGTCAAGAGTGACAAACGCTCGAGACCCTGCGCCACCGACCGCACAGGTGGCCGTTCGAACAGTTTGGGTATCACCGACCACAACTTCGCCAATATCACCGGTATCAGGATCAGTCCGAGAATCACATGCAACCCCTGCGTGAGCCGGTAGAGCCACGACGGGCTCGTCGGCCACGCGAAGTACGGCAGGTGCAGCCAGCCGACGTCGGCCGGCCGGGCCTGCCCGAACTGTGGACCGTACGCGATATACGACAACAGACCGGTGAGAGCGACGATCGGTAAGCCGATCAACAGGACCGAACCGAACACCGAAGTCAACCAGGGCCCACGCAGTGGGCTTCGCCAACGCAGGCGGTGTCTCCTCATCGCGCGCACACCCCGTAGGCCGGACTTACGAGCTTCTGACGGTGATTCGGTGCCCAGGTCGGCGTCGATCGGTCGGCGTTGGGTCAGCGACAGGGGCAGGGCAGACATACCCCTGGACTCGACGTGCTAATCGGATGAGCCACAGCGACGGACCCGGTCCCGCTATTAGAGGCGACGGACCCGGCCGCCGCGCCTTCCAGCTTCGCGCATGGCGTCGATCCACCCGTCGTCGCCCGGAGTGATCCCGGTGATGTCCGACGTCTGCTGATTTTCGTAGGCGGTGCGCGCGGCATGCCCGGCCTCCACCAGCGTGGCGGTGGAGCCGTTCTCGGCAAGATCGCGCCGGGCCCGGGTCAGTAGGTCGAGAGCCTCGTCCACGGCGATGAGCAAGCCGTCGCGATTGCCCTCGCACATGGCGCGCACCAATGAGGGCGCACTGCCCGCCACCCGCGTGCCGTCGCGAAACGATCCGGCGGCCAGACCGAGCGCGAGCGGACCACCGTCATCTCCGGTGACAGCCAGCGTCTCGGCGAGGATGTGCGGCAGGTGGGAAATACGTGCTGCCGCCCGGTCGTGTTCGGCGGACTCGGCGGGAACCACCTCCGAACCGCAGTCCAACGCCAACTGTGCAACCTGAGACCACACCGTCGGGTCGGCGTCGTCGTCCGTCGCCACCACCCACACAGCGCCGCGGAACAAACCGGCGTCACCGGCTGCCCATCCCGACTCGGAGGTACCGGCCATCGGATGCCCACCGACGTATCGGCTCGCGAGCCCGTGGCGTGAGACGGCTGCCGAGATCTCCGCCTTCACGCTGACGACATCGGTGAGTGGGCAGTCGGGCGCATATTCGGTTATCGCCGCGAGAACGGCATCGACTGCCGGGACCGGCACCGCGACGACGATGAGCGCTTTGTCCGCTTCAGCACGCTTCAACGTCGCGACGAGATCGCTGTCGGCGTCGAAACCGTCGGCACGCGCTGCCTCCACGGTGTCGCTCGAGCGGTTGTATCCCCAGGCCACACGTCCTCCAGCCACGGCGGCACGCAACAGCGAACCACCGATCAAGCCCAGACCGAGCACGCAAACAGGAACAGGTTGTCGAGTGTTGGACACCCGAACAGGTTGGCACATTTCGTCACAGACTTCATTCAGTGGCGTATTGCGGGCTACCGTTGCTCGCATGGGTGCACAGCGGACAAGCGATAACCGCACGGTAGAGAGTAGGACCTCTATGGATTCCGCGGAGGATCTGGAGGGCTTCGGTGTTGCTGTCGTACACGAGGACGGCCATTGGAAGGTCAAAGCGCTCGATCAGGCGTGCCTGACCAGTCTTCGCACAGCCGAGCAGGAACTGCGCGGGCTACGAAGCCAAGGT
This sequence comes from Rhodococcus quanlei, assembly GCF_055231015.1. Lineage (NCBI taxonomy): Bacteria > Bacillati > Actinomycetota > Actinomycetes > Mycobacteriales > Nocardiaceae > Rhodococcus > Rhodococcus quanlei. Next base: position 116,695 of record NZ_JBUYWD010000006.1, read on the forward strand.
GCCCTGTTCGGTCTACTGGACGTGGACGACGAATTCTTCGTGGTGCTCCGCCCGTCACCCTCCGGTACGCGGATGCTGCTCTCCGACGCCACCATGGCCGTCGACTACGACATCGCGGCGGACGTCCTCGAAGCACTCGACATCGACGTCCCGGATATCGACCCGGATGATCTCGACGATGTCGAGCCGTGGGAAGAAGGCGACCTGGGTGTGTTGTCCGATCTCGGTCTGCCCGAGCCGATGATGGCAGTGATCACCGCGGAAACGGACCTGTACCCGGACGAACAGTTGGGCATGATCGCGCAGCGCCTCGGCTTCACATCGGAACTGTCCGCCGTGATGGACAAGCTCCCGCGTTAGATGGGTCTGCCCGACGACCAGCGCATGATCCGGGTCGCCATCGAGGCGGCACGAGACTCGAACAGCGCAGACGTACCGGTGGGGGCGGTGGTGTTCGCTGCCGACGGGACCGAACTCGCGCGTGCCGCCAACACCCGGGAGGCCTCCGGAGATCCCACCGCGCACGCCGAGATCACGGCGCTACGGGCGGCCGCGCGGGTACACGGTGACGGATGGCGGCTCGAAGGTGCCACGCTGGCGGTCACCCTCGAACCGTGCACGATGTGCGCAGGTGCCCTCGTCCTCGCGCGGGTCGGACGGGTGATCTTCGGGGCCTGGGAACCCAAGACCGGGGCCGTCGGCTCGCTGTGGGACGTGGTGCGCGACCGCCGACTCACCCACCGTCCACAGGTTCGCGGTGGTGTGCTCGAAAGCGAGTGCGCCGCCCTGCTCGACGACTTCTTCCGCGAACACCGATAGCCGCCGCACCCGCCTCACCAGCCGATTTCGGCTCAGGCGTCACCTCCGGTAATGTCTCCGGCGGTGGCGTGTCCGAGCGGCCGAAGGTGCAGCACTCGAAATGCTGTGTACGGTAACCCCGTACCGAGGGTTCAAATCCCTCCGCCACCGCCATAGCTCCCCACTTGTTCACGCAGGTGGGGAGCTTTTTTTTGTGCCCTGATCGAGTCTGATCCGGTGTCCCGTGCCCACGTTTGCCGATGTGTAGGCGTCATTCAACGAGCCGCTACCCCGTCCAAGTCGGAGTCGAACAGGTCGCTGTAGGTGTCCAACGTGACCTTCGCGCTCGTGTGTCCGAGCATCCGCGCCAGCGCCAGTGCGTTCACCCCGGAACTGATCGCCAGCGAGGTGTCGTGTGCCGCAGATCGTGTGGTGTGACCCGCTGGACCCCCCTCGTCGGCCGGACAGCGAACCGTTCGATTGTCTGGCCCCGGCCCTCACCTCGAGATCACCGGCGGGCTTTCTGTGTCTCAGCCCGTGCCCGAGATCGCATCACCGACGCTCGCGCCGAACGCCACGTGCGCCGCAGAAAAGTCAGCGGCACGCATTGCCTCGATTGCACGGACGATTCCGACACCGAGCGGCAGGGCTACGTCGCGGACTGTCCACGCGCCAACTTCTCCCGTGCTCGAGGTCCAGGTCGTAACCGTCTTGCCAGATGTCGCGATTGTCGGACGCTCGTGCACACGGTGGATAGTGCTTCGACGGCCGAGCGTTACGCCCAGTGGAAGAACCAGGGGGGTTACGTGGCCGAAGCGAGTTCTTTGCCGGTGAAGTAGCGCGAATGGGTGCGCTGCAAGGTCGCTAGTGAGCTACTCAACAGTGCGGCGATCTCGACATCGGGGTCTTGCCGTTCCGCCTCCAGACGGAGTCGATAGCGCATCGCTTCGTGGTGGTCGGGGAACTCATGCACGCGCCTGTCGCGAGTCCGACGATTGAACTCGATGACGTATCCTGGCATGTCAACCAACCTCCATAGCGTCAAGAGTACGTGCCATCTTGCGCAAGCTCGTAACATACTCCTCATGCGCTGCTGAAACAGATCGTTCAAGTTCCGCTGCGAGTCGCACGTGAGCATCGTAGTCTCCGTCACGATCAGCCTTCGGCACCGCGTCCAGCCGCGAGTATTCGTTGGCGAGCTGTTGCTGAGACTGCTCCAACGTGGCTATACCGCGCGATGTGGCATGAAGAGCCTCGACAATAGCGCGAATCTCTGGATATTCGTGAGCCTCTCCGTAGCGAATTCCGCGGCCAACCTTGTCGGCAAGACGCTCGAATGCATTCGCCCAAGCGCTCTGTGCGACGGTTCGGAACTGGATCTCGGCACGTCCGGCCGGCACCCGCACCCAAACGTGAACGGCGCGGTAACCACTATGGGGATCTGCCCGTATGTCTCGAACCGAACAATTCTCACCGAAGAACGACGCGACCTCACCCGCCAAGGCGGACTGAACATCAAGGGTGAAGTCAGCATCCACTCGCACCCCTGCCAGATCCTGAACCTGATCGAGCGTCAGCTTGGGGGCGGCCCGGTAGGCCGGGCTCGGACTCAGTTCGGGACCGCGTGAATCCGCTGCCTGCCCGTCAATTCTTCGCCGTGGCGCGCCGCGGACAGGAGTCGGTCCAGGGCGGCGCCGACGACGAGTGGCTTCTCGTCGATGACCATGTGTCCGCAGCCGGGAACGCGTACGAGTTCAGTGTCGGGTAGCTCGTCCGCAATCGATGCGGAGTGGTGGAAGGGTGTGATCCTGTCTTTGGCCCCGCACACGACGACGGTCGGGATGCTCGCGAGCAACGGCAGTGCGGCGGTTTCGTCGTGTTCGGCCAGCGCACTGAGAAAGCCCAGCATCGTGCGGGTTTTCGTGCCACGAATCGTGGCCGCGGTCCGTTCGGCGGTGGGAGCGTCGCAGAACTTCTTACCGAATGCGTAGTGCCGTACCGCGGTGTCGATGACGGGGTTGAGTGCGCCACGTGCGACGTCGGCGAGGGGGCCGATACGCCGGGCAGTGGCCTGAACGGTCGGAACCAAGGGGCCGCGCAGTAGCTGGGCGACTCCCGAGTGCTTCAGTTTGGCGGCCGCGGTGGACAGCAGTGCAGCGCCGACGACAGTGGTACCGACCCGCTCGGGGTGACGGCGAGCCCACGCGAGGATCGTCATGGCTCCCATCGAGTGACCCACGAGAACGACCTTCGACCGCGCGGGCAGGGTGCGCAGCAGCGCCTCGAGGTCGTCGCCGAGTTGCGACACCCGGAACGTGTTGCGGTGACCTTCGCCGGACCGGCCGTGGCCACGCTGATCGTAGGAGACGATTTGGACTTCGGAACCCCATACACGCTGCAGGTATTCCTTCTGGGCGCCCCAGCATTCCTTGCGCATGGTGAAACCGTGAATGAAGACGACGGTGAGCGGAGCCTTGCGCGGACCGCAGGTTTCGACAGCAAGTGGCACCCCGTCGTCGGTGACGATCGTGGATCGCCGCGTGCGAGAAATGACGGTCACATTGGACATGTCGGTGGTTCTGTCGAAACTGGTCATATCTTTAATCAACCATGGCGATTATGTGAGGCGCGTCTCAGTCTGAGACACTTGTGACATAGATCAGGGCGTAACGCTTTGACATGCAGCGAAAAGGTGAAACGTGCCCAAAAGTTCGTCGGCGCTGACGATCCGGACCGCCCGCGAAGCGTTCATCGGCGGTGAAGATGTTGCTTTCGACGCCGTTCCGCGTGCGATTCTCGACTCGTGGAAGCGTTCGAAGGCATGGAAGGTCGATCTCGACCGTCCAGACCTGCGATTCGTGCGTGAACCCAACCCGGAATCGCCGTTCACCAGGGCGGCACTTCCCGTCACGGCCCAACTCATGGGTGATCTCGCAGGGAAATCGGTGGGCATCATCCTGGCGTCGGCGGACGGAGTGGTGCTCGACCGCACGCGAGACGGACGGATGTCTTCGGCCTTCGACAAGCTGGGCGTAGAGACCGGATACAGCTGCGCCGAGGAGTTCTTCGGCACCAATGCGGTCGGTGCAGCCATCGAGTCTCGAGAATCGGTGCGGGTGCACGGCAGTGAGCACTACGTGGAGAAACTGGCAACGGTGTCGTGTGTCGGCGTACCGATCCTTCACCCCCTTTCGGGATCCTTGCTCGGTGCGCTCGATCTCACGTGCCCGGTGACCGATTCGCGGCCGCTCCTGACGGCTCTGGCTCAATCGACTGTCCGGAGCATCGAGAACCGCATTCTCGAAGGTTCCACCATGCGCGAGCGTGCGTTGTTCGAGGTGTATCAGCGCACGTGCCGACGCACCACCAAGGGAGTGCTGGCCGTCGGTGGGGATGTCGTGCTGGCGAACAGCTACGTGCAAAAAGAGTTGAGTAAGAACGACCAGGTGGTTCTGGTCGGCCACGCAGTCGACTTGCTGGTGTCGTCGATCGTGCAGCCGCTGACGGTACGGGTGCCGAGCGGGCGGAGCTTCCGATTGGTCCCCGCGGATTCCGAGATCGCAGGTAGTGGTGCCGTGGTGTTCACGGTCGCAGCCGACGAGCCGAAGACGGAGCCCGCCCTGGCGGCTGTGGCGCCGCGGAGACTGCCCGGCGTGGTCGGCTCCAGTACGTCGTGGGGCCGAAGTTGCGCCGAGGTCGTGAGCCGCGTGCGAACCGGACGTTGGGTGCTGGTCGAAGGCGAGGCCGGGGTCGGGCGCGGGCACCTGCTGGGGGTGGCGGCTGCAGAGAACCTTCCTGGTCGGGCGCCCACGATGATCGCGGTCACCGAGTACGACGACCACCGTCGATTGCTCGCGGACGTCCTGGCGGCAACGGATACGAACGAGTTCAGGCTCGTCTTGCGTGATCTCGACGCGCTGGACCCCGCCGTCGCCGAGGAGCTGAGTCTGCTACTCGAGGAACGCCGGTCCAACGGCTGGGTGGGGGGCACGGTCGGGGCGTTCGGAGGCACCGAACCGTCGGCGTTGCTCGGAGTTTTCGAGCGTGTGGTGCCAGTGACGGCATTGCGGCATCGTATCGGTGATCTCGATCAACTGATTCCGCACCTTCTCGCGCAGCTCGCACAGGGGGCTGGGCCCACGTTGTCCGTGGAGGCCGCGGCCCAGTTCGCGCGCTACGGCTGGCCCGGAAACGTCGCCCAACTGCGCCGGATACTGAGTCAGGTGGTGCACAAGCAGCGATCCGGCACGGTGCCTGTAGACGCACTGCCAGCCGAGTGTCGAGCCGTGACGCGCCGGCGGCTGACTCAGATCGAGGCGCTTCAGCGTGATGCGATCGTGGCAAGTCTGCACGACAACGCCGGCGACAAGAAGGCTGCTGCCGCCGCACTGGGCATTTCGCGGGCCACCATCTATCGACGGATCAGGCAGTTCGGCATCAGTTGATCGACGTCGCACTATTTCTACTCGAATGGTAGGAATTGGGCGTGCACATCACAGCCCGGGTCGACTACGCCGTCCGGACACTGGTCGAGCTTGCCGCTGCCGCCCCTGCGCTGTGCAAAGCGGAATTTCTGGCCACCACACAGACCATTCCGCACAAATTCCTCGAGGCCGTGCTCGCGGATCTCCGGCGCGGCGGCCTGGTCGACAGCCGCCGCGGGCCCGACGGCGGGTATCGGCTGGCGCTCGATGCGGCGGACATTTCGATCGCCGACGTCATCAGAACGGTCGAGGGCCCGTTGGCGTCGGTACGCGGTGAGCGGCCGGAAGATGTCGACTACACCGGCCACGCCCGGACGCTGCGGGACGTGTGGATCGGGGTGCGGGTGAACCTGCGTGCGGTACTCGAGAACGTGACCATCGCCGATGTCGCCGCGGGGCCCTTGCCCGACTTCCTGAACGAGTTGACTGCGGACCCGGGTGCGTGGCGTAGGCGCTGACCTCGGGTGATGTTCGGCACAGGCCGCGGGCGCGTGTGTCGAACGGCACTAATTTGCACCCCTCTGCAAAGTTGCAGAGGAGTGCAAGATCGGTACTGTCGAAGAGGTGACCCCAAGCCCGAGCCTCCGTGACCGCAAGAAGGCGGAAACCCGTGCCGCCTTGAGTGACGCGGCCGCCAGGCTCGCGCGCACTCTCGGGATCGAATGCGTCACCGCGGACGCAATCGCCGCCGAAGCCGGGGTCTCGACCCGCACGTTCCACAACTACTTCGCCAACAAAGAAGAAGCTGTGCTCGAGCACTTCGAGCATTACGTGCAGGACTGGGTCGAGACACTGCGTGCCCGTCCTGCGGACGAGCCCATCCTCGACTCGCTCGAAGAGTTGATGGTGCAGATCGTGGCGGATCCTGCCCGAACCCTCCAGGACACCTACGAACTGATCGAGATCGTCGAGTCCAGTCCGGCGCTCATCGCGAAGAAGATCGAGATGCACGTACGCATCACCCGTCTCCTGGGGTCGGTGATCGCCGAACGCACCGGCACCGATCTCGACAAGGACCTGTATCCGAGTCTCGTCCACATGATGGTCGGCGGGGCATGCAAAGCCTCGCTCGAGCTGTGGATGAGCGGGAAATCCGGAGCATCCGGGCCCGGTGAACTGGTACGTGAATCGTTCCGGCAGATTCGCGCCGGCCTGCCCCAACCCGAGTAGCCGCACCGAACATTCCCCGTCAACCCGACAACCGTCAGCAAACCGACAACTGAGGAGCCGCTCGTGGCCACCTATCTCTATCGGATCGGCAGATTCGCCTATCGGCGAAAAGGTGCCGTCCTCTCGGTCTGGCTGGTGATCCTGGTGCTCATGGGCGTCGGGGCCGCCACCCTGTCCGGACCCACCAAGGACTCGTTCTCCATCCCCGGTACCCCGGCACAGGAAGCTCAGGACCTGCTGGCCGAACGCTTCCCCCAGGCTGAGGGCCAGGATCCGATGACTGCGCTGTCCGCGCGGTACGTATTCGCTGCCCCCGAGGGGCAGACCCTCGAAAGTGAACAGAGTCAGGCGGCGATGGATGCCGTCCTGACCAAGGTTCGCGGTATCGACAAGGTCAAGGACGCGGCCCAGGCTGCGCCGGGTGACTCGCCGCAGGCGCTGGTGAACCCTGTTGTGGCCGACGCGCAGCTGGCCGAGATGTCCAAAGCCTCTGCGTCCGAGCAAGGAATCCCCGAGGACGTTGCACTGGCGAACGCCGAAGCGCTCTCCCCGCTGAACGAAGACAAGACTGTCGGATACGTCGAGGTCCCGTTCGAGGGCAGTGCTACAGATGTGAGCGACGAACTGCGCGAGCAGATCTCGGCAGCAGCCGACGCCGGACGCAATGCCGGTTTGACCGTCGAGATCAGCGGTTCTGCCGCCAGCGCGGTAGAGCCCCCCGGTGGTACTACGGAACTCATCGGACTCGGTGTCGCTGCAATCGTCCTCGCCTTGACCTTCGGATCGCTCGTCGCCGCAGGACTTCCGCTGATCACCGCCATCATCGGCATCGCGATCGGAAGCCTCGGTATCACCGTCGCCACCGGCTTCACGGACCTGAGCTCGATGACCCCCACGCTGGCCATCATGATCGGGCTTGCTGTCGCCATCGACTATTCGCTGTTCATCGTCTCCCGATTCAAACACGAACTGTCCCAGACCGATGATCGGGCGGACGCTGCCGGACGTGCAGTCGGTACCGCAGGCTCCGCCGTGGTGTTCGCCGGCCTCACCGTGATCATCGCGCTGGTAGCCCTTCGCGTCGTCGGCATCCCATTCCTCTCGGATATGGGCGCAGCCGCCGCATTCACCGTGCTGATCGCTGTCCTCATTGCGTTGACGTTGCTGCCGGGCATCCTCGGCCTGTTCGGGCACAAGGCATTTGCGGGCAAGATTCCTTTCCTTTCGGGCCGTGACCTCGAAACTGACGAAGGTAAGCCGAGCATGGCGCTGCGCTACATCAGCGCTGTCGTCCGCCGACCCGCCGTCCCACTGATCGGCGGTGTCGTACTGCTCGGGGCGCTCGCGATCCCGGCGACCGGTCTGAGCCTGGCGTTGCCCAGCGAGGCAACGGGAGACCCGGCGACGAGTTCACGTCAGGCCTACGACCTCGTGGACGAGGGCTTCGGCCCCGGTAAGAACGGACCGCTGCTGGTGGTCGCGGATGCCCAGGGCGCCAGTGTGCCGGCGTCGGAGGCATTCGGAGAGGTGGTCGCCACCATCTCCGAACAGGACGGCGTGGTCAACGCACAGGTCGTCGGTATGAACAAGGCCGGGGACACCGCGCAGATCCTGGTTACCCCCGCCACCGGGCCGACCGAAGCCGCAACGATGGAACTGGTCGACAACATTCGCGGCGCGGAGTCTGCACTCAACGATTCCATCGGTGTCGAGTACGGCGTCACCGGGCAGACCGCACTCGAAGGCGATATCTCCGAGACGCTGCAGGACGCGCTCATCCCGTACCTCGCGGTGGTCGTGGGTCTGGCCTTCATCCTGCTGCTCCTGGTGTTCCGGTCGATCCTCGTACCGTTGACGGCAACCCTCGGCTTCCTGCTGAGCGTGGCGGCCACCTTCGGTGCCACCGTCGCGGTGTTCCAGGAAGGCTGGGGCGGACTCATCGCCAACCCGCAACCGATCGTCAGCTTCATGCCGATCTTCCTGATCGGCGTGGTGTTCGGACTCGCGATGGACTATCAGGTGTTCCTGGTGACCCGTATGCGTGAGGAGTACGTCCACGGAGCGACCGCGAAGCAGGCCGTCACCATCGGCTTCAACCACGGAGCACGGGTGGTCAGTGCAGCGGCCGTCATCATGATCTCGGTGTTCGCGGCATTCATCGCCGAACCGAACTCCTTCATCAAGTCGATCGGTTTCGCGCTGGCGGCAGCGGTGTTCTTCGACGCCTTCGTCGTCCGAATGGTGATCATCCCGTCGGTGATGGCGCTGCTCGGCGACAAGGCATGGTGGCTGCCGAAGTGGCTGGACAAGATTCTCCCGAACGTCGACATCGAGGGCGAGAACCTGAAAAAGACTCTCGATTCGGGGTCGGAGGAAAAGGAATCGGTTCCGGCCTCGTAAGCCGGCTCCGCAGCCTGTGCGTGGTTTGCGAGTCTCTGGACTCGCAAACCACGCACAGGCGTAGCCTTTGACATCATGCTGATCCAACTTCTCAGCACCTACCTCCGCCCCTACAAGCGTGAGCTTGCAGGGGCGGTGGCATTCCAGGCGGTGGCCACAGCAGCGGCCCTCTACCTGCCCAGCCTCAATGCCGATCTCATCGACAACGGTGTGACCAAGGGTGACACCGACTACATCCTGTCCATCGGTGTCGTGATGCTCGGGGTGACGGTGGTGCAGATCTTCGGCTCCATCGGGTCCGTCTACCTCGGCGCCAGGACGGCCATGGGATTCGGGCGCGACGTCCGTAGTGCCGTCATGCGGCAGGTGGGGTCCTTCTCGTCCCGTGAGGTCGGACGATTCGGTGCGCCGTCACTGATCACCCGCAACACCAACGATGTCCAGCAGGTACAGATGCTGGTGGTGATGAGCTGCACCATTTTGGTGATGGCACCGATCATGTGCGTCGGTGGCGTGGTGATGTCGGTACGCGAGGACCCGGGCCTGTCCTGGATTCTGGCGGTCACCGTGCCGATTCTCGCGTTGGCGATGACGTGGGTGATCTCGAAAATGGTGCCCGCATTCCGGGAGATGCAGACACGTATCGATGGCGTCAACGGTGTGCTGCGTGAGCAGATCACCGGCATTCGTGTCGTGCGCGCCTTCGTCCGCGAGCGGTCCGAAGAAACACGTTTCGCTGCGGCGAACGAGCAGCTGACCGAAACTGCGCTGCGTGTCGGCCGGCTCACCGCGATGATGTTCCCACTGGTCATGGTCATTGCCAATGTCACCAGCGTGGCTGTCATCTGGTTCGGCGGTCACGAGATCGCCGGCGGCGACATGGAGGTCGGCTCGCTCACCGCGCTGCTGAGCTACATCATGCAGATCCTCATGTCGGTGATGATGGCGTCGTTCATTGCGATGATGGCGCCCCGTGCGGCCGTCTGCGCCGAGCGGATCGGCGAGGTGCTCGACACGGATTCGACGGTGGTGCCGCCCTCGGACCCGATCACCACCATCGCCAACCCCGGTGTCGTGGAATTGCAGGCCGCCGAGTTCAAGTTTCCCGGCGCCGACGAACCGGTGTTGCGCGGCATCGACTTCCGGGCGGAGCCGGGGAGGACGACAGCGATCATCGGCGGTACCGGTTCCGGGAAGACCACGCTGTTGTCCCTGATCCCGCGGCTGATCGATGCCACGGCGGGCGCGGTGACCGTTTCCGGTCACGACGTCCGAGACCTCGATCTCGATCTGTTGCGGTCAGGGATCGGTCTGGTGCCGCAGCGGCCGTATCTGTTCTCGGGAACGGTGGCCACGAACCTGCGATACGGCAAAACCGACGCCACCGACGACGAATTGTGGCATGCCCTCGAGATCGCGCAGGCCGCCGACTTCGTACGCGCGATGCCGGAAGGTCTCGACACCCCGATAGCCCAGGGCGGCACCACCGTCTCCGGTGGTCAGCGGCAGCGGCTGGCCATCGCCCGCGCGTTGGTGCGGCGACCGTCGGTGTACCTGTTCGACGACTCCTTCTCCGCACTCGACCTCGCCACGGACGCCCGATTGCGCGCCGCCCTCCGCCCCGAAACGGCCGATGCCTGCATGATCATCGTCGCGCAGCGGGTCTCGACCATCGAGGACGCCGATCAGATCATCGTTCTCGAGGACGGAGCGATCGTCGGAATCGGTACGCACCAGGACCTGTTGACCACGTGCCCGTGTTACGTGGAAATTGTGGAATCCCAACGATCCGTGCAGGAAGCGTGATGGCAGAACGCAAATCGGCGGGGCCACCGATCCCCAGCACTCCAGGCGCTCCGGGGACGAAACCGCACGCGCTGTGGCCGTCGATGAAACGGCTGCTCGGCCGGCTGCGTCCGCATCGGGTCGCCGGCATCTGTGTGCTGGTGCTGACCGCCATTTCGGTGCTGTTCACCGCGTTGGCGCCGCGCATGCTCGGTGAGGCCACCAACCTGATCTTCGACGGGGTCATCGGCGAGCAACTACCTTCCGATCTCACCAAGCAGCAGGCCGTCGACAATCTGCGTGACCAAGGCCAGGACACCTTCGCGGACATGGTGTCCGGCATGAATGTGATTCCCGGTGTGGGAATCGACTTCGGCGCAGTGGCTCAGGTACTCGTCACCGTGCTGATCCTCTACATCGGCTCGTCGCTGTTCATGTGGTCGGCAGCGTATGTGCTGAACATCGTGGTGCAGTCGGTGGTCCGGAAACTCCGTGCCGACGTCGAACGCAAGATTCATCGACTCCCATTGCGCTACTTCGATTCCCACGCCCGCGGCGACCTGCTGAGCAGGGTGACGAACGACATCGACAACGTGTCACAGGCCATGCAACAGACCATGAGTCAGCTGATCGTCTCGCTGATGACGGTGATCGGGATTCTCACGATGATGATCGTGATCTCGCCGTTGCTGGCGTTGATCGCGGTGTTGACGGTGCCGCTGTCGGTACTGGTGACAGCGATGATCGCGAAACGTTCCAAGCCGCACTTCGTTTCCCAGTGGAAGTCGACGGGACACGTGAACGCCCACGTGGAGGAGGCGTTCACGGGCCACGAACTGGTGACGGTGTTCGGACGTGGCCGCGAGGTGCAGGCCCGCTTCGAGGAAGAGAACGATGCGCTGTACCAGGCAAGCTACCGCGCCCAGTTCATCTCGGGATTGGTGATGCCGGCCATCATGTTTCTGGGAAACCTGAACTACGTGGCAATCGCGGTGATCGGCGGTATGCGCGTCGCCTCGGGCACGATGAGCATCGGCGATGTGCAGGCGTTCATCCAGTACTCGCGACAGTTCACCCAACCTCTCACGCAGATCGGTGCCATGGTCAATCTGCTCCAATCCGGGGTGGCGTCGGCGGAACGTGTCTTCGAGATCCTGGACGAGGACGAGCAGACCCCCGACCGGGCGGATGCCCCGACGCCGCCGCACCCGAAGGGGCGGGTCGAGTTCGATGGCGTCACCTTCGGGTACTCGCCACAGGTCCCGTTGATCGAAGATCTGAACCTGGTGGCCGAACCGGGGCAGATGGTGGCGATCGTCGGACCGACGGGCGCGGGCAAGACCACGCTGGTCAACCTGATCCTGCGGTTCTACGAGCTCGACGGCGGCCGCATTCTTCTCGACGGCGTGGACGTCGCGCAGATGTCGCGAGACGAATTGCGATCGCGCATCGGCATGGTGCTCCAGGATGCCTGGCTGTTCGGCGGGACCATCCGCGACAACATCGCCTACGGTCGGCCGGACGCGACCGAGGACGACATCCTGCAGGCGGCGCGTGCCAGTTACGTGGACCGTTTCGTGCACTCCCTGCCCGGTGGGTACGACACCGTCATCGACGAAGAAGGCAGCAACATCAGCGCAGGCGAGAAGCAGCTCATCACGATTGCCCGAGCCTTCATCTCGAAGCCGTCGATTCTGATCCTCGACGAGGCGACCAGTTCGGTGGACACGCGCACCGAGTCGCTGGTGCAGCACGCCACGGCGGTGCTGCGTAGTGACCGGACCAGTTTCGTGATCGCACACCGGTTGTCGACCATCCGCGACGCCGACGTGATCGTCGTGATGGAGGACGGCCACATCGTGGAACAGGGCAGCCACGAGGCATTGATCGAGCAGGGTGGCGCCTATTTTCGCCTGTACAACAGCCAGTTCGTCGGTGCGGACGTCTGAGCGTTCTGTGATTGGATGGCCGACGTGAATGCTGTTCCCGCTGCCGTGCCCGCTCCGCCCGATCCGTTCTTCACCGTCGGAACCCGGTTGGAAGACCGCCTCGGTCGGACCGGCACCATCCACACCCCGCACGGGGACATCGCGACGCCGTCGTTCGTTGCGGTGGGAACCAAGGCGACGGTGAAGGCGGTGTTGCCGGAGAGCATGAAGGACCTCGGGGCCCAGTCGTTGCTGGCCAACGCCTACCACCTGTATCTGCAACCCGGGTCCGACGTCGTCGACGAGGCGGGCGGCCTCGGCAAGTTCATGAACTGGGGCGGCCCGACGTTCACGGACAGCGGTGGGTTCCAGGTGATGTCGCTGGGTGTCGGGTTCAAGAAGGTCATCGCGATGGAGCACATCGGGGTGCAGTCCGACGACGTCATCGCCGAAGGCAAGGAACGCCTCGCGCACGTCGACGCGGACGGGGTGACGTTCAAGTCGCACCTCGACGGCTCGATGCACCGGTTCACCCCCGAAGTGTCGATGCAGATCCAGCACCGTCTGGGCGCTGACATCATGTTCGCGTTCGACGAGCTGACGACGCTGATGAACACGCGCGGCTACCAGGAAGAGTCGGTGGAGCGGACACAGGCGTGGGCGGTGCGGTGCATCGCCGAGCACGAGAAGTTGACCGCGCAGCGGACGCACCGGCCGTACCAGGCGTTGTTCGGGGTGGTGCAGGGCGCGCAGTACGAGGACCTGCGCAGGCAAGCGTGCCGCGGGCTCGAATCGATCGTCGGTGAGACCGGCCGCGGATTCGACGGCTACGGCATCGGCGGCGCGCTCGAGAAGCAGAACCTGGGGACCATCGTGCGCTGGTGCAACGAGGAGCTACCCGAACACAAGCCGCGCCACATGCTCGGGATCAGCGAGCCGGACGACTTCTTCACCGCCATCGAGAACGGGGCGGACACGTTCGATTGTGTCAATCCCTCACGAGTGGCGCGCAATGCGGCGATCTACCACCCGGACGGCCGGTTCAATATCAACACCAGCCGGTTCAAGCGTGACTTCACTCCGATCGACGAGAACTGCGACTGCTACACGTGCGCGAACTACACGCGCGCTTACATCCATCATCTGTTCAAGGCGAAGGAAATGCTGGCGTCGACGCTGTGCACCATTCACAACGAGCGGTTCACGGTTCGGTTGGTGGACGATATTCGTGCCAGCATCGACGACGGCACCTTCCACGAGTTCAAGGAGCAGACGCTGGGCCGCTTCTACTCCTGAAGCACGTAGGTCGGCTCGTGCTTCTTCACGTAGGCGATCACCCGATAAGTGATGGGCATGACCAGCACCTCGACGAGGGTCTTCCACAGGAAGCCGACGATCACATAGTTGGCGAAGTCGGTCCAGGTGCTGATGCCGATGGCGGTGGCGGCGATGGAGCAGAAGATCAGGGTGTCGGCGAACTCGCCGACCACGGTGGATCCGATGAGGCGCGCCCACAGATGGTTTTCTTTGGTGCGTTCCTTGATGAGGACGAGCGTCACCGAGTTGAGCAGCTGGCCTACGAGGTACCCGGCGAGCCCGGCGAGAAGGAGTTGCGGGTAGACGCCGACGACGGACTCGAGCGCCGGCTGGTTCTCGTAGAAGTCCGCGGACGGCAGCGCCAGGAGCACCCAGAAGCAGAACGCGGCGAGGATGAGGGCACCGAACCCCAGGTAGATGGCCCGTCTGGTGGATTTGAATCCGTACACCTCGCTGAGCACGTCACCGAGAATGTAGGCGAGGGGAAAGAGGAAGAATCCGCCGTCCGTGATGATGGGCAGGATCTGGAGTGGTCCGATGGCGAACTCGGAATCCCCGAGGAACGCGACCCCCTTGGTCGCGCAGATATTCGAGATCAGCAGTGTCGCGGTGAAAAGCGCAACGATGGTGGGGTAGTACCCGCGACTGACGTGCGCGAATGTGGCCGTGTTTTCCTGCTGATCCTGTGCTGTCACAGCCGCCATCCAAGCACTTCGGCACAGCAGAGCGCGAGCCCGCCCCATCCGAGGCGGACTCGCGCCTCCCGGCGAATGTCACACACGTTCAGCTCACGCGAACCGGTGTGACATTGGTCGGGGTGGGATTCGATCAGGCCGCAGAGACGTAACGCTGCGTCAGAACCCGGTACGCGTAGGTGGATCCGATAATGGTCATCGGCCCGGTGACGAACAATCCCAGACCGCAAGGGATGGCGCCGAGAATGTTCAGGCCGACGAACGCCAATGCCAGCAGCAGCAGCGGAGCGGCGTTGTTCTTGATCAGCTCGAAGCTCGCCTTGATGGCATCGATCGGCTGCTGATCCTGATCGACGACGAACTGCAGCGTGAACCATGTCAGGAATATCACGGCCAGACCGGGGATGATGAAGAGTACGAAGCCGATCGTCGACGCGATACCGATGATGATGCTGGCGATGACGATCGCGGCCACGTTGGTGAACTGGAAAAACGACCCGAAGGCCGGCTTGTTGCCATCGATCTCGTGGAGGGCGCCCCGAACGAATGCGGCGTTGATGAGGTAGCCCACGATGGTGCTGACGAACATGCCGATGATTCCGGCCGCGGAGACCGAGAAGTCACCGGACGCGTCGACAACAAGGCTGTTGCCGAAGATCAACTGAATGACGACGTTGATGAGTATGGCGACCAAGGCGATGCCCACCCACACCAGGGCGTTCTCGCTGAATTTCTTCCACGAGTACGAGATCGCATCGCCGACAGAGATCTGGCCGGAACCGGGGCCGCCCTGCTGCGGCTGCTGGAACGGCGGCGGCGGGGGGTAGTTTCCGGGCGGCGGCGGGTATCCACCCTGGGGGTATCCGCCGGGACCCTGCGGCGGCGGGGGGTAGTTGCCCTGCGGGGGCGGTGGGTAATTACCGGGCGCGTTGTTGCCGGGAGGCTGCGGGTAGCCACCGGGACCCTGCGGCGGCGGGTTGTTGCCCTGTTGCGGCTGGCCGTAGGGCTGCTGCCCTCCCGTCGGGTTGTTCGGGTCGTATCCACCGGTCGTCATGTAATCCCCTCGTTTAGTGCGCGAATGGATATTCGCATGTGCTCCAACCAACTTACGATGAAGTTACTGGCTTTGCTCACCTTTGCATGGCGTCGGGTCACCTCACAACACCACTCACCTCATGTTTTATGCTGGTCGAGTGACGAACACCGGGGGATTCGACAGCAACAACCGCTACGCCGGGCCCGATGGGCCCACCTATGGGGAAATTCCTCCCCTTCCTCGTGACGGTTACGGAGTATCCGAGAGTGGTCAGGCAACGTACTCGGCTCCCACGGAGAATCCCCCCGATTCGCAGCCTGTATACGGCAATCAGACTGTGCCGCCTCAGATGTCGCCAGCACACTATGGTGCGCCGGTCCAGTACGCCCCACCTGTGCAGTACGGGGCGCCCGGTGCCTTCGGCTCCAATCCGTACCCTTACACCCAGACATCGGGAACCAACGGGCTGGCCATTGCCTCGCTGGCCGTCACGCTCCTCGGGGGATTCCTTGCCTGCGGTCTCGGGTTCGTCCTCGGTCCGATTCTCGGGATGGTGTCGCTCGGGCAGATCAAGCAGTCGGGTCAGCAGGGCCGAGGGTTGGCCATAGCCAGTATCGCGATCGGCGTCGTCGGCATTCTGGTGATCATTGCCTACATGCTGTTCTTCGTCTACGCGATCAGGGATGCGGCCACCTCACCCTACGGTTACTGACACCTAGGGGCAGCGAGTGTCCGAGTCGTCGAAAATCCATGCCTCTCGGGGAAGAGCGGCGGGGTCGAAGCGTTCGAGAAGAATTTCCGGACCGACGATTTCACCGGGCTTCGCCATCCGCAAGGATTCGGCGAGTACTCCGAGAACCTGGGTGGGTGTGTGGCCGAGTGCCTTCTGGTCGGCCAGGGTGACGGCACCGTCACGCTTCGCCAAGCGCTTTCCTTCGCTGTTGAGGACGAGGGGAACATGCGCATAGTGGGGGATCGGTAGTCCGAGCAGCTCGGCCAGATATGCCTGGCGCGGTGTCGAGCTCAACAGGTCGTCTCCGCGCACTACCTGGTCGATGCCCTGGGCGCCGTCGTCGACCACCACCGCCAGGTTGTATGCGGGGGTCCCGTCTCCGCGACGCAGCACGAAATCGTCCACCGTTCCCGGGTAGGTGCCGTACAGGAGATCGGTGATCGTGTAGCTGGAGGTATCGGCGCGTAGGCGCAGCGCGGCAGGCCGGGTGGCCGCCTTGTCGCGGCGTTGCTGCGGCGTGAGATCCCGGCATGTTCCCGGATATGCGCCGCTGGGTGCGTGGGGCGCAGAGGGGGCACTGAGAATTTCTTTGCGCGTGCAGAAGCATTCGTACGTACGGCCTGCGTCACGTAATTGTGTGATCGCATGTTCGTAGTGTTCGAGCCTGGCCGACTGGTCGAGGACCTGACCGTCCCAATCGAGCCCCAGTGCGGCGAGGTCGTCGAGTTGGTGTTGCCGCGACCCCTCGCGCACTCGGTCGAGATCCTCCACGCGCAGCAGGAATCGGCGGTCGGTGCTGCGTGCGAACAGCCACGCAATCAGGGCAGTCCGCAGATTTCCCAGATGGAGATCGCCGGACGGGCTCGGAGCGAATCGGCCTGCACCGCCCACGGGCTGTCTCCCTTCTCGTTGCCGAGATCGGTCAGCTGGCGAGTTCGATCTCGTGACGATGTGCGTCCGTTCCGGTCAGCGTAAGCCGGATCTGGGTTTCGAGAACGTGCTGCAGGTATTCCGGCGGGTACAGCGCGGGACTGCCGACGGCGTCGAGAGCGAGCCCGTCGACCGTGGCCAGCAGGAGTGCTGCGCGGGTTTCGGCCTCGGGTGTGCCGATGCCGATGAGGACTGCCGAGATTCCGGTGCGGATCGTGAACAACGTCTTGCGGCGGATCTCGGCGAGAGCGGGCGAGGTTGCCGCACGGACCGCGAAAGCGGTGATGACATGTGCCTCACGCGCACGCTGGTCGTCGAGAGGAAGCAGCTGGGAGAGTGCCCCGAACAGGGCGCGGGCCGGATCGTCGTCCTGTTCGACCGTCGCGAGGCGTGAGAGCACCTTGTCGACGAACTTTCCGAGCGCGAAGGCGAACATGTCGTCTTTGGTCGAAAAGTGGTGCTGTACAGCGCCAATCGAAACACCTGCGCGTTTGGCCACCTCACGCACGCTGGCATTCTCGAGTCCTGCGTCTGCCGCCACGTCGAACAGAGCCGCGGCCAATTGGTCGGGGCTCGTGGAGGAGTAACGCCGCTCTCGCATTGCAGGCACAGTACATGCGTACGGAATGCGGCACCGAATGGGGGCGTGTACTAGCGAGCCCCCCGCGCGGCATACGTGTCGACGTAGTCTTGTCCGCTAAGGTCCAGCAATTTCTGCATCACCGTGTCCGTTGTGGCGCGCACTACATTCGGGTTATCGGCGAGGGGTACGTACCGACTGAGATCGAGCGGTTCGCCCACCGTGATCGACACCTTCCCGAATCGCCACATTCGGGTGCCGATGGGGTTGACCTCACGTGTCCCGTGCATGGCGACGGGAACCACCACGGCGCCGGTCGACAGCGCAACGCGGGCAACTCCGGTCTTGCCTTTGTGGAGTCGACCGTCAGGCGATCGGGTGCCTTCCGGGTAGATGCCCCACACTTTCCCGTCGGCGAGAATCCGGCGTGCAGTGGCGAGCGCTCCCGCCGCGGCATCGCCGCCGCTGCGGTCGATCGGAACCTGGCCGGCAGCGGTGAAGAACCACTTCTTCATTCGGCCGACCACGCCTGGCGCCGTGAAGTACTCGCTCTTGGCGACGAAGGTGATCCGGCGGCGCACCATCAGGACGAGGAAGAGGGAGTCGGCGACCGTGAGGTGATTGCTCGCCAGGATTACCGGCCCTTCTCGTGGAATCCGTTCTGCTCCTGTGATCGTCGGCCGCCCGAATGCTCTCAGGACAGGGCCGATCAGGATGTATTTGAAGATCCAGTACCACACGGGCGTGCTCCGCTCGACTATTCCTGACTATTGGTAGACACTGTCTACCATGGTGGAGCATCGAGACGTACGCGAGCGACTGGTCGAGTGCGGGATCGACCTTCTGCTGGAAGAGGGATCCGAATCCATCGGGCTACGAGCGATTGCCAGACGCGCGGGGGTCTCGCACGGGGCTCCCCGCAGATATTTCCCAACGCTCGAATTGCTACTCGCCGAGATCGCAGCCCGAGGGTTCGTCGAACTGGGGGGCGCAATCACGCAGGTCGACGACACCGTGCCCGTTGCCGAGCGACTCGAGCGGATTGCACTGATCTACACGAGATTCGGGGTTCGTCGACGTCCGCTGTTCGAACTCATGTTCCGACACGACCTGCTGGAAGGATCGGGTGCCCACCTGCGGCAGCACTCCCGTCCACTCTTCGCGGTCCTTGTCGAACTGTTGGCCCAGGCACCGGACCCCGAGGTCTCTGCTGTGAAACTCTGGACGAACCTGCACGGGCTGGCGATACTTGCCGGAACCGGCGCATTGAACGTGGTGGCCGACGGGATCGACACCGACCGAATAGCGCGAACGATCGTGGCCGATCACCTGTCGGGTATCACCGCGCGTGGCACATCGGCCCGCAATTCGAAGTCCACCACGAAATCGCCGTCCTCCGGCGAATAGCGGTGCTGCGGGTCGAAATCCTCCACCCGAAAACTGTTCAGCGCAGGTGAATGCGTGGTGACGGCCAGGGTGCCCCCGTCGATGTCGAACTGCAGCAGCCGCTGAAATCCGGTTTCACGGCGACCGTCCACGGTGAAGTTCTGGTAGTCCGCGAGAAGCTCCACCACGGTGCGATCGCTGTCGCCCACCTTGCGATCGGTGACGGTGGTCTGGCCGTCGACATGGCCGGACAACACCAAAAATACCGATTCGAACGGCACCACGAGCCGATTCCAGATCTGTTGGCCCGAACTACCTCCCACGTCCCCGAACCCGGACATGCGCAGATCCCCGGACTCGTCCAGGTAGTAGTGCGTACCGATGACGACGTTGTGGTCCGGATGCGCGCGCAGCACGTCCTCGGCCCAACTCATCACGTGCTCGGGCGGGTTGTAGCCGATGCTGAGCATCAGGAACTTCGCACCGGCCGCCTCGATCAGGTCGTAGTGGGCAGAGTTGTCGGATGCGGTGACCGAACCGCCCCACCACGGTTGATCGCGGTAGCGGGCGGGGCCGAAGTACTCGTTGTAGAGGGCGTGGTTCTCCTCATGGGCGCCGGGCACGAGTCGCCCCGCCGCATTCCAGATGTTGTCGTGGTTGCCGGGCAATACGCCGTGGGGGACACCGGCCTCCTCGAGGATCGACATGGCGTCGTCGGCAGCCTCGAACTCCTTCCGGGCCTTGTCCGGTGGACGGCCGGGACTGATCCAACTCTGAATCACGTCTCCGGTGTGCATGGCATACGCGATCTTTCGGTGCGCCGCGTTGTCGGCTGTCCACTGTGTCATCGTCTCGAAGACGGCGGGGTTGTCGCGCGCGAGGTATTGAGTGTCGGTGATGTGCTGAAGAGCGAAGTCGTATTCGTCGGGGTCGGCGAACTGTTGATCCGGCGTCGAGTTGGCGCGCCGGAACGCGTCGTCGCGGCGCGGGCTGTCGATCACCAACACGTCCACCGTTTCCGCGGTCCGTTCCAAGGTTGCCGACAATGCAACCGGGCCACCCGGAACGGTAGGCGTTGCGACACTCACCGGCTCACCCCACGACTGGGAGCCCTCGTCCCACACATGCATCGCCAAGTCGTTCAGGTTGACCGAACGGCCGTGCCACTCGAGTTCGACGGAACGGGCTTCGAACCCGAAATTCACCTCGTACCGCAGGTAGGGGAAGGCTTCGTCAGTGGTGCCCGAAAACATGATCGCCGATTCAGTCGGCACCGAAGAGGTCAATCCCCGTGCGGCAACGCCGACGGAGTCACCGGATCGCGGCTCTGTGACCACCGCCGTCGCGTTCGAGGACACGGCCATGACAAGACATGTCACCAGAACGGCGGCGAGCCTCCCGAGCGGCATGGAAGTCAGGCTAGTACGCGCTCAGGCGCTGCGCCCGAGATGCGCCAGAACCTTCGTCTGTGCATCCGCATCACCGGACACCGGTACTGCCGGTCCGCACACACCGGCCATCCGGATGTTGTCGCCCAGCGACGTTGCGACCGATTCGACCCACTCGAGGTCCGGCACGGGAATGGTCTCGTCGGTGCCGGTGGCACGGGCGAGGTCCCACCCGTGAACCACGAGGTCGAAGCAGTGAAACCCGTCGACGGTGGCCGCGAGGGTGGTACGGCCGAAGTGTCCGTCGTAGTCGCGTCCACCGCGCGCAGGGTCGTCGAGAATGCTCTGCATCGAATCGCGGGTGGTGATCCATGCGCCGAGCGGATCGTCGTCGACCGACGGGCCCTGCTCGAGTTCGAGTCCGACGACGGTCACGATGTCACGTTGCGTGTCGATGACGTGGCGAACCACGTCACGTGCGGTCCATCCCTCGCACGGTGACACGTTTTCCCACCTGTCGGCAGGGACGGCTTCGATTCGAGTGGTGAACTTGGCGGCCAGTTCGCGGTAGTGATTCGCAGCAGATGTGGTTGTCATGCTGCTGATTCTGCTCTCGAGGTGGGCATGTGCGATTGAACATTTCCGACATCGACGACGAATGCTTCGCCGTGCCAGTCCGGTGCCGCGGTGGCGAGCAGCGCGGTGGGGGTGAGCGTCGTGATACGCCGGCATTCGCGTGACAGGTGGGCCTGGTCGCTGTACCCGGTCGAGACGGCGAGATCGGCGAGCCCGTTGCCGGTGTCCGCCCGTGCGGCGGCCATGAATCGTTGCAGACGGAGTATCCCGCGAAGCGTTGCGGGACCGTATCCGAATGCGTCGTTGCAGCGGCGCTGCAGTTGTCGTTCGGTGATCGATGCGGCGTCCGCGAGTTCGGCCACACCCCACGAGCGTGTGAAGAGCGCGCCGCGAATGTTCTCGACCAGTCCGTCGGGTGCGTCGTGGCGGGTGCGCCACCGTCGCACGCCGTCCTCCAGCGCAATGATTCGGGCGGCCGGATTCGGGGCATTCTCGATCTGGTCGGTGAGCAATCGGTCCCAGGTGGACCCCAGCACATCCGCGAGGCCGACCCGAATGTTGCGGATATCCGATGCGGGGGTCCGTAGGAGGTGAGTAGCCGCACCCGGACGGAAACGGATGCCGACGGACTCCGTTCCCGGTGGCAGCGTGAACGACCAGGCAGTGGTTTCCGGACCACACACTCGAATGCCGACGCCACGAATCCACAACACGTCCATGCAGCCGTCCGGCACCAGAAGGCATTTACCGTCTGGCCGCGCCTCCCACGCGCACACCAGCGTGTCTGCGAGATCCGGGGCCGCGGGCGTCGGTGTGTACCAGGCCATGGTGATCGAGCGTAGCCACGACCTCCGACACGCCGCCATCGAAGACCGAACCGAACGGGGAGTGTGATGACCAAGAAGTGGGTGTTGGCCGCTCTGGCGGCTGTGGCGATGATTCTGCCGAGTTGCGAGTACGACCCGATGAACGAGGGCGCCAGGAGTCTCGATGTCGAGGAGTCGAGTGCCGCCGAGCCCGCCCCAGCAGGGAAGATGGCGTTGGGCGTCGCGCCGACACAACTGGGTGACATCATCGTCGACGCCAACGGAATGACCATGTATGTGTTCGGAAACGACAATCCGCGCTCCGAGGTCAGTTCGTGCGACGAGAGTTGCCTCGATACGTGGGAACGGGTCACCACGTTGACCGAGACACCGGAGGCCGACGGGATAGAGGCGCAAATCGGGACGATTCCCGCGACGGGCGATGCTTACCAGGTGACGGTCAACGGTCGCCCGCTGTACCGCTACGAGCAGGACAAGCAGCCCGGTGACGTGCACGGACAGGACGTGGGAAGCATCTGGTGGGTGCTCGACCCGGCGGGAAACCCGATCTTCGAAACCGAGGGGTGAGGCTACTGTCCGAACGCTCGGAAGAATCCTTGCACATACGGATCATCGAGCCTGCGTATTTCGGTCGCGGCACCGGAGACTGTGATTTGCCCGCGGCGCATGATCACCATGTGGTCGGCAACGCCGGTGTCGCAGAGCGCGCCGACATCGTGCGTGATGGCGAGTACGGCCGCACCGCTGTCGGCGTATCTACGCAGGGTGTCCCATATCCGGTACCTGGTTTCGGAGTCGAGTGACGCAGTGGGCTCGTCGGCGATGAGAATGTCGGGCGCGGGTAGCAGTGCGGCGGCAAGGGCGGCGCGCTGGATTTGCCCACCCGAATGCTGGTGCGGGTACAGGTCGGCAGTGTCAGTGGGGTAGCGGGTCGCCGCGCACGCACGGTCGATGCTCCATTTCCGGTGGCGGCGTACCAGGGACCTCAGCTGCGCGCCGACGGTGTCGTCGGGATCGAAGGCGCTCACGCCCTCCTGTGGTGAAAGCCCGACGGTGCGGCCGCGCAAATGATGCCACTGAAGCCGGCTGTCCACGGGCGCGCCGTCGACGAGTACCTGCCCCGTGCTCTGTGCCGTACTGGGCAATAGACCGGTCAACGCTGCGGCGACCATGGATTTGCCGCACCCGGATTCGCCGAGGAGAGCGGTGATCTGTCCCTCGGGTACGAGCAGGTTCACCGCTTCCAGCACTGTTGCACTCCATCGGCCGGTATCGATGTGGACAGTCAGTCCACGAAGTTCAGCGGTCGTCATGCGGTCGCCTTCCCGTGCGTGCGCCGAATGCGAGAAGCCCCCGACCGGACGAATCCGATCGGGGGCTTCCCTGTGGCGGAGGATAGGGGATTTGAACCCCTGAGGGCGTTAACCCAACCCGCGTTCCAGGCGAGCGCCATAGGCCACTAGGCGAATCCTCCGCGTAGGAGCATACCCAAAAGCGGCGCCGTACCGTTAAACGGGCTGCTCGGACCGGTTTCTAGGCCCAGCGCAGCTCCTTAACGGCCTGCTCGGCGAGGGGGAGAACGCGGTCGCAGGACGTGTCGGGGTTGATGGCGGCGTCGAGACCGAACTTCGCCTCCACAGCCAGCACGCCGGAATCGCTCTGGAGCTCGAGAATGCAGTGGTACTTGGATTCCGCCAGCACGGGCCCGGTGATACCGCCGACGGTGACGGTGTGCAGCGGTTTGATCGACCGGGGGAGTGCGGCGAGCGTGACTGTCACCGTGTTCAACGATTCCGGGCTACCCCACAGGCAACTGGTCCGCCCCGGCGAATCGGTTGCAACGCCCTCTTCCGGGGTGGGTGTGACGAGGCTCTCGATCGTGTCGGAGGTGGCGAGAGAGCATGGGTCGGCGCCGTCCCAGGTAACGGGACCCGAGCTGTCCACGTCTGTGTCTCCTCCGCAGGCCGAGGCCATCGTGAGTGCGCCTATTGCTACCGCTACCTGCACTGTCTTGACGATCTTCATGTGAAATCCCCGTACTCTGAACAGCTGATGCCGGGCGACGGTAGCACTCGGATAGTTGAAGACCGACAGCACCGAGGAGGTCCCGGAGATCGGGGAGCGGGGCACCTGCCACCGGCCGCTGGGGGTCCGTCTACACTCGTTGGTGGATCCCGCGCGGCGCGCATCCTGTGAACTCCCCCAGGGCCGGAAGGCAGCAAGGGTCAATGGGCTCTGCCGGGTGCGCGGGGTCCCCTTATTTTTCGCATACCCGACCCCGTCACGTCGGTGAAAGGCCGCACGGATGCCTAGCCAAACCCAGATCGGTTTGATGAGCCAAGACGAGCTGCGCTCGGAGCATGAGCGCCAGACTGCGAACTACACACAGCTCCTTTCGGAAAAGCTCACATTGGATCTGACGCGAGGTAAGCCGTCACCGGAGCAACTGGACCTGTCGTCGGGCCTGCTTTCGCTTCCCGGTGACGGTGACTACCGCGACGGGAAAGGAACGGACTGCCGCAACTACGGCGGACTCACGGGTCTGCCCGAACTGCGCGCGATCTTCGGCGAGTTGCTCGGCATTCCGGTCGACAATCTCCTGGCCGGCAACAACGCGAGCCTCGAGATCATGCACGACCTCGTCGTGTTCGCATTGCTGCACGGCAACCCGGATTCTCCGCAGCCCTGGGCCAAGGAACAGAAGGTCAAATTCCTGTGCCCGGCTCCCGGCTACGACCGACATTTCGCGATCACCGAGTCCTTCGGCATCGAGATGATCACCGTCCCGATGAACCCGGACGGCCCGGATGTACATGTCATCGAGGACCTTGTCGCCTCCGATCCGCAGATCAAGGGGCTCTGGGCGGTACCGACGTACTCGAACCCCACCGGCGTCGTCTACTCCGAAGAGGTCACCCACGCACTGGCGACGATGCCGACGGCCGCACCCGATTTCCGCCTGTTCTGGGACAACGCCTACGCGGTGCATCCACTCGTCGGCGAGAGGGCACCGGCCCTCGACATTCTCGGAATGGCTGCGGAAGCCGGGCACCCGAACCGTCCGTACGTCTTCGCGTCCACGTCGAAGGTGACGTTCGCGGGTGCCGGCGTCAGCTTCTTCGGAAGCTCCTCCGACAACCTCGCCTGGTACCAGAGCCACCTCGGCAAGAAGAGCATCGGGCCGGACAAGCTGAACCAGCTCCGTCACCTCCGATTCTTCGAGGATGCGGACGGTGTTCGGGCGCACATGGAAAAGCATCGGGAGTTGCTGGCGCCGAAGTTCGCGCTGGTGCTGAAGATTCTCGAAGACCGACTCGGTGCGTCGAAGGTTGCTTCCTGGACAGAGCCGAAGGGTGGCTACTTCATCAGCCTCGACGTGATCGACGGCACCGCCAAGCGTGTCATCGAGCTGGCCAAGGATGCCGGAATCGCGCTCACCGCAGCCGGTTCCGCCTTCCCCTACAAGAACGACCCGGACGATCGGAACATTCGCATCGCCCCCAGTTTCCCGTCGACGGACGAACTGGCAACGGCTATGGACGGCGTCGCCACCTGCGTGCTGTTGGCGGCGACCGAGATGTCTCTCCGCGACTGATTTCCCCCACCTTCCCCGACGAATGTCACACCCGTTCAGCTCACGCGAACGGGTGTGACATTCGTCGGGGGAGATGGAGGGGTTGGATGAGAACTCCCTCATGATCGTCTCCTGAATGCGTCATCTTCGTTGACGAATGTGGTGTGTGCGAAAAGGAAAGCGCACCGCATCATCGAACGAGGAGACCATCATGGGATTCGACAAAAAATGGGCCGTCGCGGGAATCGCGGCCGCCACCCTTGCGCTCGGGACCACCGGGATTGCATTCGCCGACGACAACGACGACGCCCCTGCTGCGCCCGCGTCCATCGCAGTTCAGAGCCCGACTGAAGGGCAGAGCCCCGCACCCGCCAACGACGTCTCTCAGCCCACTGACGTCGCCGCGCCGGTCGACCCTGCGACCTGTGCGGAGTGGTTCGAGGACTGGGACGACACGGTCCCCGATTCGGTGGAAGACGCATACGAGGCATGGGACGATCGCTGCGACGATCTGCATGACGACGACGTGCATGACGACGATGACCAAGACGATCACGACGATGCCCGGGACGACGACCTCGAGGACTGATCGCTCAGCTCTTCCCGTCGGGAGCCCCGCACCGGTGATGCCCGGGGCGGGGCTCCCTTTGGTGGCAGTCGAGGGTCAGTCCTTCTCGACCAGTCGATAACCCATGCCGCGCACGGTTTCCAGACGCTCGGGGCCGATCTTGCCGCGCAGGTAGCGAACGTAGACATCCACAACGTTGGAGCCGGGGTCGAAGTCGTAACCCCACACTCGGGACAGCAGTTGTTCTCGGGAGAGCACCTGCCCCGGATGCCGAAGGAACGTTTCGGCCACCGCGAACTCGCGCGCCGACAGGTCCACCACGGTGTCGCCGACGGTCGCGCGTCGCGTCCGCAGATCGAGTGACAGTCCACCGCTGCGGAGGACCGTGGCGTCGACAGACCGTTCGCCGCCCAGCCGCAGCCGGATTCGCGCAAGTAATTCTTCGAAGCGGAACGGTTTGGGCATGTAGTCGTCGGCGCCACCTTCCAAACCGGCGACTACGTCGTGTGTGCTGTCCCGTGCGGTCAGTACGATCACGGGCACAGCCGCCCCGTCTGCACGTAACAGCTTCAACACGGCGAACCCGTCCATCTCGGGAAGGCCGATGTCGAGGACGACGAGGTCGTATTCACCGCTACGGGCGCGCCCGTACGCCGTCACGCCGTCGGCCGCGATCTCGGTGGCGAATCCCTGGGCTCGCAGCCCTTTCTCGATGAACGACGCGATGCGCGGTTCGTCTTCTGCGATCAGTATTCGGCTCATCGTTACTCGATCCTTCCGGTAGACGGTGCCGCCGGTACGGCGATCGTGAAGTTCGCTCCCCGTCCTGGCGCGCTGCCGAACGTGACTCGTCCGCCGTGGGCGTTCGCGATGGCCTGCACGATCGAAAGCCCCAGACCCGCACCGTCGGAGCGCCCGGCAGCCGAACTTCCTCGTGCGAAGCGGTCGAAGATGATCTCCTGGTCTTCGGGCCGAACCCCCGGTCCGGTATCGGTGACCCAGAATCGGATCTCCCCGTCCGACAACTGGGATCCGATCCCGATGCGATCCCCGTCCGATGTGTGATGGGCTGCGTTGTCGGCCAATGCCACCATCGCCTGGGTGATCCGTTGCGGATCGAGCATCGCGTGTACCGACGTGTACGTCTCGAGCACCCACTCTCGATCGGCGAGTCGGGTGACCTTGTCGTAGATTTCGGCCGACAGCACAGCCACGTCCACCTCTTCGCGTCGAACGAACTCGGGTTGCTCGGCCCGCGCCAACAGCAGCAGATCCGAGACCATCCTGTTCATGCGCTCGAGTTCGTCGTCCACCAGCGCGATCGTTTGCCGAACATCGTCGGGGTCGTGAGCGTCGACCACCTCCAGATGTCCTCGGACGATGGTGATCGGTGTTCGTAGTTCGTGTCCTGCGTCGTCGACGAATCGTCGTTGCCCGCGCACGCCGGTCTCCACGCGGTCCAGCATGGCGTTGAGGCTCGTCACCAAGGTCGAGATCTCGTCGCCCCGCGCTGATCCGGATTCGGGAATCCGCCCGGAGAGATCCGTATCGGTGATGGTTTGCGCCGTCTCGGCGATGTCGCGAACGGGAGCCAGAATGCGGCCCGCGACCACCCAGGCACCCCCCGCTGCCGCCAGGGAGGTGACAGCGCCGACGATGAGCATCAGGCGTGCGGTTTCGTCGGCGCCTTCTCGTTCCTGGTCGGCGAAGTATGCGGCCACCACGACACCTTGGGAGGCTTGCCCTTCCAAGGACACCGGGACGGCGAGATAGAGCACTTCGCCGGCGCCGCTGTCGTAGGAACCCTCACGGGGTTCGGTGATGGAGCCGACCAGGTCGGTGAACGCCTGATCCTCGGCCAGTTTCACCGGTGCCTGCTGACGGCTCTGGAACTGGAAGACACCGTCCACATACCCCAGGAACTTCTCGTTCGGGCGCGCAAGATTGTAGGTGATCACCACCTTCAGCACGTCCGCGACGGTGGCGAACGGCGCGCCGGTCGCGGGGTCGACGCCGGATTCGGTCAGCGTGGTGAATTCCGCGATCTCGGTACGGAGGGATCCTTGCATCCGCTCATCGGTCGCACGGTTCATCAACAGCCAGGTGACCAAGGTGACGACTGCCAACGAGCACAGAACCAACAGCAGCACCCACCCGATGATCCTGGTTCGGGCGCTGGTGGCGCGAAGTTTCACGCACGCACCTCATTCGTCCATGTCGTCGTCGGGACCATCGTCATTGGGACCGTCGTCGTCGGGACCGTCGTCATGGTCGTCATGATCGTCGTCGATGGGTGGCGGGGGAACAATGCCCTCGTCCGGTGGTGCGGCCGGAGGCGGAGCAGGTGCGGGAGCGTTCACGTCCGGTACAGGAACATCCGGCACTGCGGGCGCGACGATCGGTGCCGGCGGAACCGGTTCGTTCTTCGACGTGGTGTCGAGAGTCAGCCACACCGCGCCACCGACGATCGCGGCCGCCACGACGGCGATGGCACCCACGATCCAGGCAATTCTCATGAGGGCACTCTCTCATCTCACCTTTGCCCGGTGATGGCACGAAGATGAGAACTTTCTCATTCTCCGTCTCCCCGGCCTCGGCCCGATGTCACCCCGGTTCGCGTGAGCAGAACGCGTGCGACATTGGTCGGGGCGGGAGAGGGGCAGGGTGGCAAGATGATGGCCATGGCGCTCACGTTGAACCTCGTAGGTGACCCCGAAGCGGACGCACTCCTGGCCGAGGATCCGCTGGCGCTGCTGATCGGAATGCTCCTCGATCAGCAGGTTCCGATGGAAACAGCCTTCCTCGGGCCCAAGAAGCTCCGCGACCGGCTCGACGGTCTCGACGTGAACACGATCGCGTCCATGAACCCGGAGGAATTCTCGGCACTGTGCGCGCAGACGCCGGCAGTGCATCGCTTTCCTGGGTCCATGGCCGGACGCATCCAATCGCTGTGCGCGTTCCTCGTCGAGCATTACGACGGCAGCGTCGAGGCGTTGTGGACGGCCGGCAACCCGGACGGCAAGGACGTGTTGAAGCGACTTAAGGCGCTGCCCGGGTACGGGGACCAGAAGGCCCGGATCTTCCTCGCACTGCTCGGCAAACAGATCGGCGTTCGGCCCGACGGCTGGCGTGAGGCCGCCGGAGCCTACGGCGACGACGGCGCCCGCCGCTCCATCGCCGATGTGGTCGACGAGAAGAGTCTGCTCGAGGTCCGCGAGTTCAAGAAGGCCGCGAAGGCGGCCGCCAAGCAGGCGAAGAAGTAGTCGGTCGGCCCAGTTCTCCGTGCGGCTCAGTCGTCGGCGGGCTTTTCCAGCAGGTGCGGAAACGGACCCGGCTTCTGGCCTCCGATGGGGCCGTGCCCGAGAACGCCGTGTTCGTAGGCGGTCTCGGCGTGCAGCGCGAAATCGATTCCGCCCGATTCGTCCTCGGCGCTCACTCGGAAACCGAAGGTTTTATCGATCAGTTTGCCGATTCCGTAGCTGGCCGCGAATGCATACAGACCCACCACGATCACCGCGAGAATCTGCTTGCCCAACTGGACGAACCCACCGCCGTACAGCAGCCCCGAAGCCCCACCGGTCATCATCTCGGTGGCGAGCAATCCGATCAGAATCGTGCCGACCACCCCGCCGATCAGGTGGACTCCGACGACGTCGAGTGAGTCGTCGTACCCGAACTTGAACTTCCAACCGACCGCGAACGAGCACACGATGCCGGCCAGGGCGCCGACGACGAGCGCACCGGTCATGCTGACGGTGCCACACGCCGGTGTGATGGCGACGAGACCGGCAACCACACCGGATGCAGCGCCGAAGGTGGTCGGATGCCCGTCCCGCTTCTGCTCGACCAGCAACCAGCCCAGCAGACCCGCACAGCCGGCGACCAGGGTATTGAGGAAGATCGCGGCGGCCATGCCGTCTGCGGCGAGAGCGGACCCAGCGTTGAATCCGAACCACCCGAACCACAGCAACCCGACACCGAGCAGCACCAACGGTAGGTTGTGGGGACGCATCGACTCGGCCTTGAAACCGAGTCGCGGCCCCAGGACCAGCGCCAACGCCAGACCGGATGCGCCGGAGACGATTTCCACGACCAGGCCACCTGCGTAATCGAGGACACCGAGTTGCGCGATCCAGCCGTTCGGATTCCATACCCAGTGCGCGACGGGCGCGTAGACGAGCAACGCCCAGATCGGCACGAAGATCATCCAGGCGGAGAATTTGGCGCGGTCGGCGATCGCACCACTGACGAGGGCTGCGGTGATGATTGCGAAGGTCAGCTGGAAGGTCGCGAACAACAGTTCGGGGACCTGACCGTGCACCGCCGTGGGGTCGATACCGGCCATCCCGAAGTGCTCGAGGCCGCCGATGATGCCGCCGATGTCCTCACCGAACACCAGGCTGTATCCGACGAAAAGCCAGGACACCGTCACCAGCGCGATTGCGACGAAACTCATCATGATCATGTTGAGTACGCCCGTCGATCGGACCATGCCGCCGTAGAACAGGGCGAGCCCGGGCGTCATGAGCAGTACCAGTGCGGTGCTGATCAGGAGCCACGCGGTAGCTCCGGGGTCGATTGCGTGCACGAAATTTCTCCTCACAGGCACGGAGTGGTCGCCGTGCGCAGAAAGTCACGATGACGCCGAACCGTTTCGCCTGCGCTGCCCGGAAGTTGCGAGCGTGTTACGCAATCGGCACACCGGCACCTGCTGGGATGTGAGTCCACACCCTCGCCTTGCTGTCGGAGCTCGCCGGTAGTCTTTGGCGCGTGGCCCTGTACCGGAAGTATCGACCTGCGTCGTTTGCCGAGGTGGTGGGGCAGGAGCATGTCACCGAACCTCTGTGCACCGCCCTGGACTCGAAGCGCATCAATCACGCCTACCTGTTCTCGGGTCCCCGCGGCTGCGGCAAGACGTCGTCGGCGCGCATCCTCGCGCGGTCACTCAACTGTGTGGAAGGACCGACGTCCACACCGTGCGGTGCTTGCGCGTCTTGCGTAGCGCTCGGGCCGGGAGGGCCGGGCAATCTCGATGTGACCGAGCTGGACGCGGCCAGCCACGGCGGTGTGGAAGACACACGTGAGCTGCGTGATCGTGCGTTCTACGCGCCGGCCGAGTCCCGTTATCGGGTGTTCATCGTGGACGAAGCGCACATGGTCACCACGGCCGGGTTCAATGCGCTCCTCAAGATCGTGGAGGAGCCACCGGAACACCTCATCTTCATCTTCGCGACCACCGAGCCCGAGAAGGTGCTGCCCACCATCCGGTCGCGTACGCACCACTATCCGTTCCGTCTGCTCGCACCACCGGTGATGCGTGGCCTGCTCGAGAAGGTGTGCACTCAGGAGAGTGTGCCGGTCGAGGATCCGGTGTACCCCCTGGTCATCCGGGCCGGCGGCGGTTCGCCACGTGATTCGCTGAGCATCCTCGACCAGTTGCTCGCGGGCGCTGTCGACGAGGGCGTCACCTACGCGCGGGCGCTCGCACTGCTCGGGGTCACCGACGCCTCTCTGCTCGACGACGCCGTCGATGCCCTTGCAGACAGCGATGGTGCGGCGCTGTTCGGGACCGTGGAACGGGTGATGGACGCAGGCCACGATCCGCGCAGATTCGCGTCCGATCTGCTCGAGCGGCTGCGCGATCTCATCCTGATGCAGGCCGTCCCTGACGCGTCCGAGCGAGGACTCGTCGACGCACCTGTTGACGTTCTCGACAAGATGCGTGAGCAGGTCGGGCGCATCGGTCCCGCCACGCTGACACGGTATGCCGAGGTCGTTCATGCCGGGCTGGGGGAGATGCGAGGAGCAACCGCGCCACGCCTACTTCTCGAAGTGGTGTGCGCACGGCTTCTGCTGCCTTCCGCATCCGATGCGGAGTCGGCAGTACTGCAACGCCTCGAGCGCGTCGAGCGAGGGCTACCGCCGGCTGGTGCTGTTGCGGCTTCGTCGCCCACGGGTGCCCCCACCTCGGGAACCGGCCCGGCCGCTGCGGCTGCCGCGACGCCGATTCCCGACGTGCCACTCAAGTTCCAGAGGCCTTCCGCACGGAAGGCGGCCGAAGAGTCAGCAGCGTCGCGGCCCGAACCGGATTCTGCGCCCGTGTCGGCACCCGAGCCGACGCCGGAACCTGAGCCGACTTCGCAACCTGAGCCGACTTCGCAACCTGAGCCGACTCCGGAACCTGAGCCGACGCCGGAACCCGAGCCGACGCCGGAACCCGACCCTGTGCCGCCGGAGCCCGAAGCTGCCCCCGAGGTTTCGGCGGCGGTATCGACACCTGAAGCTGTCCCAGCGGCGAATGTCCCGGCAGCGGCGGGGCCCGATGTCGGTGCCGTGCGCGAGGCGTGGAACACGCTGCGTGTGAAGGTCGGTGAACGAAACAAGATTCTTCCGGCCATGCTCTCCGCTGCGACCGTGTACGACGTTCAAGGCAGCAAGGTGCTCCTCGCGCATCCCACGCCGGGGCTGGGCGCGCGCATCGTGCAGCCGCACAATGCCCGTGTCATCTGCGAGGTTCTCGCCGACCACTTCGGAGGAACGTGGGAGGTGGAATACCTGCCCGGTGTCGACGCGCCGGCACCGGCGAAGGTGACACCTCGTGCGAGTGCGGCACCTCCCCGTCCGGCAGGTACACCGAGGTTCTCGCGTCCGAGTCAAGAACGGTCCGCACCGACACCGCCGGCCGAAAGAAGCCCGGCGTCCAGCAACGGCGGGGCGCACTCGGGTGCCGGCGCTGCTTCACCCGTCGACGACATTCCACCCCCCGAAGCGCCCG
Organism: Rhodococcus quanlei; assembly: GCF_055231015.1. Lineage (NCBI taxonomy): Bacteria > Bacillati > Actinomycetota > Actinomycetes > Mycobacteriales > Nocardiaceae > Rhodococcus > Rhodococcus quanlei. The sequence goes on from NZ_JBUYWD010000006.1 coordinate 149,645, forward strand.
ACTATCCGGACGACCCGGGCCCCGCACCCGTGGACTACGAGGCGACACCGCCGGCCTCCACGCCGGAAGACGAAGACGAGATGTTCGCCGAAGCCGCGGAGCCGGCCGATCCCACCACGAGGCGTGACCCCGAAGACGTGGCGCTCGAACTGCTCCACGACATGCTCGGAGCGAAGAAGATCGAGGGCTGAGGATCATCGCGGTCACGATCTTCGATCGGTTCGGTCCTTCCCCTATTTCTGGAACACGTTCTAGAGTGTTCGTGTCGGGGTCTATTCCCCGGGTAGTACGCCGTGTGCACGGTCGGCGTCGACGCAAATTCAGGAAGGAACACCTCAAGTGACCACAGAGGCATTCATTTATGAAGCCATCCGCACTCCGCGTGGGCGCGGCAAGAAGACGGGTTCACTGCATTCGGTCAAGCCGATCGACCTGGTCATCGGCTTGGTGGACGAGCTGCGCGTCCGGTACCCCGATCTGGACGAAGACCGCATCTCCGATCTGCTGCTTGGCGTCGTCACCCCGATCGGTGACCAGGGCAGCGACATCGCCCGCGGCGTCGTCACCGCTGCCGGACTGCCCGACACCGTCGGTGGCGTGCAGCTCAACCGGTTCTGCGCCTCCGGACTGGAGGCCGTGAACACCGCCGCGCAGAAGGTGCGCTCCGGCTGGGACGACCTGGTCATCGCCGGTGGCGTCGAGTCGATGTCCCGCGTGAAGATGGGCTCCGACGGCGGCGCATGGGCACTGGACCCGGCCACCAACTACGACAACTACTTCGTCCCGCAGGGCATCGGTGCCGACCTGATCGCCACCATCGAGGGCTTCAGCCGCGAGGACGTCGACGCTTACGCAGCGCGTTCGCAGGACCTGGCCGCCAAGGCGACCACCGGCGGCTACTTCGCGAAGTCGATCGTGCCGGTCAAGGACATGAACGGCCTGACCATCCTCGACAACGACGAGCACATGCGTCCCGGCACTACCGTCGAAAAGCTCGCCGGTCTGAAGCCGTCGTTCGCGGGCATCGGCGAAGCGGGTGGCTTCGATGCTGTGGCACTGCAGAAGTTCCACCAGGTAGAGAAGGTCAACCACGTTCACCACGGCGGCAACAGCTCCGGCATCGTCGACGGCGCGTCGCTGCTTCTGGTCGGCACCGAAGAGGCCGGTAAAGCGTCGGGCCTGACCCCGCGTGCCCGCGTGGTTGCGACCGCAACCAGCGGCGCCGACTCGACGATCATGCTCACCGGGCCCACCCCGGCCGCCAAGAAGGTGCTCGCCACTGCTGGCCTGACCGTCGACGACATGGATCTCGTCGAGATCAACGAGGCGTTCGCTTCCGTCGTCCTCAAATTCCAGAAGGACATGAATGTCCCGGACGAGAAGCTCAACGTCAACGGCGGCGCGATCGCCATGGGCCACCCGCTCGGCGCGACCGGCGCGATGATCACCGGAACGATGGTCGACGAGCTCGAGCGTCGCGGCGGCCGATACGCCCTCATCACGTTGTGCATCGGCGGCGGAATGGGTGTCGCCACCATCATCGAGCGCGTCTGACGCTCACACGAACAGGAGACGAGAAACAGTGAGCGAGCAGAACATCATCAACTGGGAGCGCGACGCCGACGGCATCGTCGTTCTCACCATCGACGACCCCAACCAGGGCGCCAACACCATGAACGACTCCTACATCAACTCGATGAAGGAGACGGTCGACCGGCTCGAGGCCGAGAAGGACTCCATCACCGGCGTCGTGCTGACCTCCGGTAAGAAGACCTTCTTCGCCGGTGGCGACCTCAAGAGCATGATCAAGGTGGGTCCGGAGAACGCAGAAGAGATCCACACCCGCAGCGTGAACGTCAAGGCAGACCTGCGTCGCCTCGAGACACTCGGCAAGCCGGTCGTCACCGCGATCAACGGTGCCGCGCTCGGCGGCGGTCTCGAGATCGCCCTCGCCACGCACCACCGCATCGCGGCGGACGTGAAGGGCGTCAAGATCGGTCTCCCCGAGGTCACACTCGGCCTGCTGCCCGGCGGCGGCGGTGTGGTGCGCACCGTGCGCATGCTCGGACTGCAGAACGCCCTCATGGGCGTGCTGCTCCAGGGGCAGCAGCGTGGACCGGCAGCGGCCAAGGAAACCGGACTGATCGACGAGGTCGTCGGTTCGGTCGAAGAACTGGTTCCTGCCGCGAAGGCGTGGATCAAGGCCAACCCCGAGGGCGGTGTGCAGCCCTGGGACCAGAAGGGGTTCAAGATCCCCGGCGGCACCCCGGCCACTCCGGCGTTCGCAGCCAACCTTCCGGCCTTCCCCGCAAACCTGCGCAAGCAGCTCAAGGGTGCGCCCATGCCCGCGCCGCGCGCCATCATGGGCGCAGCCGTGGAAGGTTCGCAGGTCGACGTCGACAACGCCCTGCTGATCGAGTCCCGGTACTTCACCAGCCTCGTCACCGGCCAGGTCGCGAAGAACATGATCCAGGCGTTCTTCTTCGACCTGCAGTCGATCAACAACGGAAAGTCGCGGCCGGACGGCATCGAGAAGACCACCATCAAGAAGGTCGGCGTGCTCGGTGCCGGAATGATGGGCGCCGGTATTGCCTACGTATCCGCCAAGGCGGGCTTCGATGTCGTCCTCAAGGACGTCAACATCGAGGCTGCCGAGAAGGGCAAGAACTACTCGGAGAAGATCGAGGCCAAGGCTCTCTCGCGTGGCAAGACCACCGAGGAGAAGTCGAAGGCGCTGCTCGATCGGATCACGCCGAGCGCCGACCCCGCAGACTTCGCGGGTGTCGATTTCGTCGTCGAAGCCGTCTTCGAGAGCCAGGAGCTCAAGCACAAGGTGTTCCAGGAGATCGAGGACATCGTCGATCCCAAGGCGCTGCTCGGCTCGAACACCTCGACGCTGCCCATCACGGGTCTCGCCACTGGTGTGAAGCGGCAGGAAGACTTCATCGGCATCCACTTCTTCTCGCCCGTCGACAAGATGCCGCTGGTGGAGATCATCCGCGGTGAGAAGACGTCTGACGAGGCGCTGGCCCGCGTGTTCGACTACGTGCAGGCCATCCGCAAGACGCCGATCGTCGTCAACGACTCGCGCGGCTTCTTCACCTCACGTGTCATCGGTACCTTCATCAACGAGGCCATCGGCATGTTGAAGGAAGGCATCGAGCCCTCCACCATCGAGCAGGCAGGATTGCAGGCCGGCTACCCGGCGGCACCGTTGCAGCTTTCGGACGAGCTGAACCTGACGCTGATGCAGAAGATCCGCAAGGAGTCGAAGGAGGCCGCCGAGGCAGAGGGCAAGGAGCTTCCGGCGGATCCGGCGGGCGACGTCATCAATGCACTCGTCGAGAAGCACGACCGCAAGGGCAAGCTCGGCGGCGCCGGCTTCTACGACTACGCGGACGGCAAGCGCACCGGCCTGTGGGCGGGCCTGCGGGAGGAGTTCGGCTCCAAGGAACTCACCGGGGCGAGCGGAGCGACGGGGAATGACACCGTTCCGTTCGAGGACTTGGTCGAGCGCATGCTGTTCATCGAGGCCATCGAGACGCAGAAGTGCTTCGACGAGGGTGTTCTGATGACCAGCGCGGACGCCAACATCGGCTCCATCATGGGTATCGGCTACCCGGCGTGGACCGGTGGTGTGCACCAGTACATCCAGGGTTACGAAGGTGGCCAGGCAGGCTTCGTCAAGCGTGCCGAAGAACTCGCTGCCAAGTACGGTGAGCGCTTCACACCGCCCGCCTCCCTGAAGTAGGCGCCTCCGCGGCCTGTGACTGGTTTGCGAGTGTAGGGACTCGCGACCCACTCGCAGTGAAAGTTGTCCCCAGGCCTGTGATTCGCTCACAGGCCTGGGGATTTTCGCTGTCTGGCCACGCCTTCTCTGGTGAGGACGCGACATGGATACCCTGAACGAATGCGTATCGGCGAACTGTCGCGGCAGAGTGGTGTTTCCGTGTCGGCGATCAAGTACTACACCCGCGAGGGCATGCTGCCACCGGGGGAGCGCACAAGCCCGAATCAGGTCTCCTATGCGGCCGCCCATGTCCGTCGGCTCCGTTTGATCCGTGCGCTCTTGGAGGTGGGTGAGATGTCCGTTGCGGACGCGCGTGAGGTCCTCGCGCAGGTCGACGCTCCCGGAACCAGCGTGCACAGCATGCTCGGACTGGCCCAAGCTGCGGTGAGCCGCACCGAAGACCGCGGCGACGAGGAAGACTGGCAGCTCGCCGCGCGCGAAGTGGACGCCTTGGTGGAAAGGCACGGCTGGGAACTGAAGAAGGACTCACTGGGGGAGTCGAACCCGGGTTGGAAGAGTTTGGTCCAAATCGTCGCGACGTACCGGGCGCTCGGGCAGGGTGAATTGCTGACGTTGTTGGACGTCTACGCAGATGCGGCCGGTCGGCTGGCCACGGCGGAGCTCGATGTTGTTTCCAAGATGCCGACGGTAGACGACAAAGTGGAAGGGGCTCTGCTGGGCACTGTGCTCGGTGACGCGGCCATGGCCGCTCTGCGCCGCATTGCACAGGAGGACGCGTCCGGACGAATCGCAGGTCGGAACACCGGGTAGTTGCGACGCACGTGTGGTTCGTTGCGCCGAAAGCGCCTCTTCCATAAGGGGTCATGTAGTCGGGGACGTTGCTGACCGACGTTCATACGCAGTGCATCTCTCGTTTTGGTGCATCTTGACCCAACAACTGATAGTTTTACTATCGATAGTTATGAAATCTATTGTGGATGCCGATGAGACCGAACCGCATCCCACCGGACGACTGAGGAGACGTATCCGATGACCACCGATGGCCGTGGGGTGCTGTGGGCGCTCATAGCCGCATCGTTGCCGATGTTCATGGGCGCCCTGGACAACCTGGTCGTGACGACGGCCCTGCGCACGATCGCCGAAGAATTCGACACCACCCAGGCTGAACTGCAGTGGGTGGTCAACGGGTACACACTGCCCTTCGCGGGGGCGCTGCTGGCAGGTGCGGTGCTCGGTGACCGCGTCGGACGCCGCCGGGTGTTCGTTGCCGGCATCGCGCTCTTCACTGCTGCATCGATGGCGTGCGCGATGGCGTCGTCGGTCGACTGGCTGGTTTTCGCCCGCGCCGTGCAGGGCGTCGGCGCCGGCCTGATTCTACCGGTGTCGCTCACGCTCGCGGTGGCTTCGGTCGCGCAGGAGCAGCGCAATATGGCGGTCGGAGTGTGGGGAGCCGTCAACGGGATCGGAATCGCTGTCGGCCCGCTGGCAGGTGGCCTCGTCACCGAAGGTCTGAATTGGAGTTGGATCTTCTGGCTGAACGTCCCTTTCGGTCTGATCGCGATTCCGCTGGTGCTGTGGGCGCTCCCGGAGAGTCGAGGAGAGGACCGAAACCTCAACGTGCCCAGCCTGATGGTGTGCGTGAGCGCAGTAGTCGTGGCGGTCTGGGGCATCGTCCGCGCAGCCGAACAGGGTTGGACTCAGCCGGCGACCCGGCTTGCTTTGATTGTCGCTGTTCTCCTTCTGGCCAGTTTCGTGTGGAACGAGCGCCAGAGCCCGAATCCACTGATCCCGACGAAGATGTACCGCTCCCGGGCGTTCATGCTCAGCAACGGTATCGCCTTTGCCATGTACTTCGGCATCTTCGGATCTATCTTCTTCCTCGCCCAGTACCTTCAGGGTCCGATGGGATACACCCCACTGGAGGCCGGTATACGGACCCTGCCCTGGACTGTAGCGCCGGTAATCGTGGTGCCGATTACCACCGCGATCATCGACCGGTTCGGCCGCGGAGGAATCCTCCAGGCCATCGGGCTCTTGTTTCAGGCCGCTGCCATGGGGTGGATCGCCCTCATCGTCGAGTCAGGCCTCTCCTATTCAGCGATCCTGCCCTCGATGACCCTCGCCGGGATCGGCATGGGCATGGTGTTCGCGGCTAACCCCGCCACCTTCATCAGCGCAGTGCACGACTCCGACCACAACAAGGCATCCGGGGTGAACAACACGGTACGCGAGTTCGGTGGGGCGCTTGGCGTGGCCGTGCTCACCACCGTCTTCACCCACGCATACCTCGACGCCGCCGGCGAGGATTTGCCGACTGCCGACGCCTTCGTTGCCGGCCTCCAACCCGCGCTGTGGCTCGGCGTCGTGGTCTGCCTGGCGGGCAGTTTCCTAGGACTCCTCATCCGCGACCCCAGGCGCGTCCCGGCTGTGGGGACAACCCGCGTGCCGGCCGGTAGCCGGACATCGAGATCATGAACACGCTGTGGCTATTCGTTGGTCGGGTCGATGCGTTCGTGGGCGGCGGATGGGCCGAGGTTCCGCCCGGCTGGGTGCTTGCGGTTGCCGCCGGTGTCCTGTTCGTCGAGTCAGGGATGCTGGTGGGCCTCGTTCTTCCGGGTGGCAGTGTGCCGCTGACCCTCGGAGTGCTGGCCTCGGCAGACGTGGTGGAAGTGCCATGGGCGGTTCTGGTTTCGGCGGTGGCTTCGACGGTGGGTGCGCAGTTCGCGTTCGGGCGTGCGCGTAGGGTCGACGGTCGAGTTCTTCCACCCTTCGTGGAGTCCGTGTTTCCAACGGTTGCGAGAGTGCGAGCGAGAGCTATTGCGCTTGTCGCATTGTCAGCGCAGTGGTGCGCCGTTGCAGGTCGGATGTTCGGAGGGCTGCGCACGGTCATGCCACGATTGCTTGCAACCTCACCACTCACGCGTGCCCGGTACGCGCTTCTCGACGCGGTTGCGGCCCTCGTGTGGGCCGCTGCGCTGGTTTCCGTTGGCGCAGTTGCGGGTCAGCACTCGGCCGGACGCATCGTCCTCGTGACGGTAGGGGCTGTGCTGGTGGTGACAACCACAATACGTATCGGCATGCGCCTGAACCGGCCGCATGAGCCCGAGCTCGCCAGCCACTCACAGGCGGCGGAGCCACCTATGCCTGCCACCAAGGCCGCAGCGGTAGGTGGGCTTCACCCTTGGGTCCGAGTTTGACGGCGACTACCTGGTGAAGCTGAACGACGTTGCGCTCGAAGCCGAGGCGAGACCCGGCCATGTAGAGGCCCCACACCCGGGCGGTGCCTTCGCCCACCTCTTCCACGCAGGCATCCCAGTTCTCGACGAGGTTGTTGCACCAGCCGGCGAGGGTCAGTGCGTAGTGCTCGCGCAGGTTCTCCTCGTGCCGTACCTCGAGGCCGACGTTCTGAATCTCGGAGATGATGCGTCCGGACCCGGTTAGCTCACCGTCCGGGAACACGTACCGGTCGATGAACCCGCCGGCCTTCGTCTGGCTGCGATTGTCGGGTCGGGTGATGCAGTGATTGAGGAGCACTCCGCCTTCACGCAACTTGTCACGCAAGAAGGAGAAATAGGCGGGGTAGTTTCCGACACCGATGTGCTCGGTGAGTCCGATCGACGAGATCGCATCGAATCCGGTTTCGGCTACGTCTCGATAGTCGGAGAACCGTACCTCGGCCAGATCGGACAGACCTTCATCGGCGATGGCTTTCTGCGCCCACTCGGCCTGCTCCTGGGAAAGCGTCACGCCGATGGTCTTCACACCTCGGCGTGCCGCGTAGCGGACCATGGAGCCCCAGCCGCAGCCGATGTCGAGGAGTCGGTCGCCGGCTTGCAGACCGAGTTTTTCGAAGACGAGACGGTACTTGTTCTCCTGCGCTTGTTCGAGGCTTTGTTCTGCGTTGTCGTAACACGCGCACGTATAGGTCATCGACGGTCCGAGTACGTGCCTGTAGAAGGCGTTCGACACGTCGTAGTGGTGGTGGATCGCCTCGGCATCACGGGTGCGCGAATGGCGAATTCCCTCGGCAACCCGACGCCAGCGCGGCAGATGCTCCTGCGGTGGAGGGGCGATGGGACGCAACAGATCCCAACCGAGCGAGCGAGTGATACTGGCAAGGGTGAGGGCGGATGGTCGCCGGAAGTGCAACTCGTCGCCCATGACGCGAAGGAGATTGTAGGGGTCGCCGGGATGAACGCCGACAGCCTCCATGTCACCCGAGACGTAGGCGCGCGCCATACCGAGATCACCCGGTGCAGTGGCGAGGTAAGTGGTGCCCCTCGTCGTCTTCAGATGAAGTCCGTAGGGGGCATCTTCGGGTCCCGTGGAACTGCCGTCGTAAGCGGTGAATCGTAGCGGAAGCATTCCGCCGGAGAGGGTTTCCAGAATCTCCGCGATGGAAAGTCTGTGTTCTTGTGTACGAGGGCTCTTCAACGTTGTCATCGTCTTTGTACCGCCTTCGAGAAGAGGTCCAACAACCGGACGTGGGGGTCGTAGCGTCGTTTCAAGTTCGCGTAGAGATCGCCACTGTAATAAAGGCGTTCGAAATCTTCACGTGAGTAGAACGAATCGGAGTACAGCGATTTGTGACCGTCGAATTCGCTGACCTTGTTCTCGATCAGACGGTTTGCAGCACCTTCCGGTTCGCCGGCTGCCACGGGCACCGACGACCAGAATCCGATGTTCACGTAGGTGCGCTTCGGCTCGAGTGGGTAGAGCGGCCACGGACGCGCGGACGACGCGCCTGCGGGAGCGGGTTCACGCAAACGCAATGGGCACAACCACAGTGGTTCGATCGGGATCTCGTCCAGGAACCAGCGGACGAAATCGGCGGTGCGCTCGATGGGTACCTCGACGTCTTGTACGACGCGTTCGCGCGGGGGGTTGCCCTTGCGGTGTTCGATGCGGTCGGCGATGTTCCAGCGGTGATCCAGGGCGATCAGCTTCCAGTAAAAACTGCTGCGCAGCAGGCTGTTCGGCCAGAATCGACGAATCTTCGGGTTCTGTGCACCGAAGGCCCGTGAGCACCAGAACCAGTCGGTGTCCCAGCGCCACAGGTAGTCACGAATGGTGAGTCGGTCAGTCTTCGGATGATTGATCGACGCATGCTGGATCGAGCGGTAGAAGATCTCGCTACCGGTGTAGTCGCTCACGGGACCGCTGTCGTCGGTTTGCTGTCCGAGCGTGAGATAGCTTTCGTGGGCGGTGAAGACCACGCCGTCCAGATAGTCGACGGCGATCCCCTCGTACGCGCGCTCCGTGACGATTCGATCCATGGTCGACTGCAGTTCACCGAGTGAATCGAATCGCAGGTGGCGAAGGACCACATACGGTTTCACGGGTTCGAGCTGGATACGTAGCCGAGTCGAGTAACCGAGGGTGCCGTACGAATTGGGGAAGCCCCAGAAGAGTTCGGTGTGCGCGCCGTCGGGGCGTGCTGTGATGATGTCGCCGTCGCCCGTGAGTACGTCGATCTCGAGTACCGACTCATGGGGAAGGCCATTGCGAAATGACGTGGACTCGATACCGAGGCCGGTGACCGCACCGCCGAGAGTGATCGTCTTCAACTGGGGGACCACCAAGGGGGCGAGACCGTACGGCAGTGTTGCGTCGACCAGGGTTTCGTAGGTGCACATCCCGGATACGTCTGCGGTACGTGCCTCGGCGTCGACCGAGATGACGCCGCCCAGCCCCGACACGTCCAGGCCTGGCGCAGAATTCTTCGCGCGGGCCCGGAACAGATTGGATGTCTTCTTCGCCAAGCGGATGTTCGCATCCGGCGGGATCGCCCGATACGACGCGAGGAGGCGCGAAACCCCCGCCCGATGAGCAGCGATGCCGCTCTCGGGCGTGTCTCGGCGGACACGGCTGGGTTGTCCTCGCCCCGCCCGCATCTTCTTCATGAGTTCGACCGAAGAGTCAGCCACACCACAACGCTAACCCCGAAGTGTTGTTCCGGCTAGGTAAATCATGAGCGGCGCGTACAACTCACAGGTTCGATTCAGGAAAGTGACCTACCTCACGAACGTGAGTCGAGCCTTCGCCAGTTGTCGGCATCGACAGGCAGGATGGTGACGTTCGCTAGTTATCGCAGAGTTCTTACGCCGAGGAGTTTCACAGTGGGTCAGGTCAGCGCGAGCAGTTCCATCACAGTCTCAGCAACGCCGGAGAAGACGCTTGCTGCCCTGTCCGACTACGAGGTCGTGCGGCCCCGCATTCTGTCCGAGCAGTACCTCGATTACCGGGTTCTGGAGGGTGGCCAGGGCAACGGCACGGTGGCGCAGTGGACTCTGAAAGCCACCGAGAAGCGGTCGCGTGACATCAAGGCCACCGTGACGGTTGCCGACAACACGATCACCGAAACCGACGCCAATTCGTCGCTGGTCACCACCTGGTCGGTCGAGCCGAGTGGTGCCGGATCCACCGTCACCACCCACACCGAATGGAAGGGCGCAGGCGGCATCGGCGGATTCTTCGAGAAGACATTCGCTCCGCTCGGTCTGAAGAAGATCCAGGCTCAGGTGCTCGAGAACCTGAAGGCCGAACTGGCCTGATCGGCCACGGGCTACGCTGGCACGAACACCACCCACCTGGACGAATCCTCGAGAGGACCACATCAGTGCAACCAGACGGACAGCCGGACATGTCGCAGCTCCTGGCGCAGGCTCAGCAGATGCAGGAGCAGCTGATGGCCGCCCAGCAGGAGATGGCCGCGGCGGAAGTCACCGGGCAGGCCGGCGGCGGACTCGTGACCGCCACGGTGAAGGGCACCGGTGAAGTCGTCGGCCTGAACATCGACCCCAAGGTGGTCGACCCGGACGACGTCGAGACGCTGCAGGATCTGGTCATCGGCGCAATCGCTGATGCATCCGGCAAGGCGCAGGAGTTCGCCGCGCAGAAGCTCGGCCCGCTCGCCGGAGGTATGGGCGGCGGAGGCGGATTCCCCGGCCTCCCCGGTATCTAGAGGCCGCACGTGTACGAAGGTCCAGTCCAGGACTTGATCGACGAACTCGGAAAGCTTCCCGGCGTCGGACCGAAGAGTGCGCAGCGCATCGCGTTTCACCTGCTCAGCGTCGAGCCGCCGGACATCGACCGGCTGCAGAATGCACTGCAGAAGGTGCGGGACGGGGTGCAGTTCTGCACTGTGTGCGGCACGGTCTCCGACAAGGAGACGTGCCGGATCTGCTCCGACGCGCGCCGTGACAGGACACTGATCTGTGTCGTCGAAGAGCCGAAGGACGTGCAGGCCGTCGAGCGTACTCGCGAGTACCGAGGGCGATACCACGTGCTCGGCGGCGCGTTGGATCCGTTGTCCGGTGTCGGCCCCGATCAGCTGCGTATCAGGGAATTGCTGGCGCGCATCGGGAACCAGGAAGACGGCGTCGATGTCTCCGAGGTCATCATCGCAACCGACCCCAACACCGAAGGTGAGGCGACCGCAACGTATCTGGTCCGGATGCTGCGCGATTTTCCTGGTTTGACGGTATCGCGGTTGGCGTCCGGGCTGCCTATGGGTGGTGATCTCGAGTTCGCGGACGAACTGACACTGGGCCGCGCCCTGTCCGGTCGTCGGGAGCTGTAGTGAGCAGTCCCAAGCGCACTGCCGACGAGACGCGTGCGCTGATCGTCGATTCGGCGGGCAAGGCATTCGCCACCCGCCCGTACCGGGAGATCACGCTCAAGGACATCGCGGATGATGCCGGGGTGAGTGCCCCGTTGATCATCAAGTACTTCGGCTCGAAGGAGCAGCTCTTCGACGAGCTGGTGGATTTCCGGGCGGCCGCCGCGATGGTGTTCGACGGCCCGTTGGAGGGCCTGGGGGAACGCATGGTGAGGTTGTTCACCAGATCGCTCGAGTCTCACAAGCCGCTGTCGATGAACATTCTGATCATGAGTGGTGCCGGCGAGGAGCCGGGTGCGAAGCTGCGTGAGAACTATTCGAGTCAGATGATCGATGGCCTTGCGCAGCGTCTTGATGGCCCTGACGTGCGATTGCGTGCCGAGTTGGCGTTGTCGATGGTGATGGGGCTTGCGATGATGCGCCGCCGGATGATGCTGAACCAGGGTGCGGGTTCGCAGCAGGACGTGGTTGCGTACTACGCACCGCTGGTGCAGCGGCTGTTGGACGGCGAGGCCACCTGATCGTTTGCAAGGTGAACGATTATTCACCTACTGTGGTGAACGTTCATTTACCACAGACGGCAGGCGGTGTTTCTTGGAGACGATCGAGCGTCCGGACGTGAACACCGACGAGCCAGTCGACGGCGGGTCGCGATTTCTCTTCCCGATCCTGTGTGGCGCTGCGATCTTCTACGCGGTGATGCAGACGGTGATCGTGCCTCTGCTTCCGGTGCTGCCGGGGCTCACCGACTCCAGTCAGCTCGCCGTGTCGTGGATGGTGACCATCACGCTTCTCGTGGGCGCTGTGATCACGCCGATCTTCGGTCGGCTCGCGGACATGTACGGCAAGAAGCGCATGTTGCTCACGGCGTTCGTGTTGATGACGGTGGGTTCGCTGCTGTGCGCCGTCTCGTCCGACATCTCAGTCCTCATCGCCGCGCGCGCACTGCAAGGTGCGGGTGCGGCTGTCATCCCCATCGGCGTCTCGCTGCTTCGTGACGAACTGCCACCGCACAAGGTGAACGGTGCCATCGCGATGATGAGCTCCACTCTCGGGTTCGGTACTGCCCTGGGCTTGCCGTTCTCCGCGGCGATCGCGCAATACTCCAACTGGCACATGCTGTTCGTCGTAACGACGCTGATCGGGGTCGTACTCATCGGAGCCACCGCGATCTACGTCCGAGAATCTCCGGTCGGCTCGTCCGGCCGATTCGACGGCGTCGGGTCCGTAGGCCTTGCCGCGGCGCTCGTGTGTCTGCTGGTTCCGGTGACCCAGGGGGGTACCTGGGGTTGGTCGAGTCCGGCGATTCTGTCCCTGTTCGCAACGGCCGCGGTGCTCTTCGCTCTGTGGGGGTTTCACCAGTGGCGGAACGAGAACCCACTGGTCGATCTTCGAGTGTCGATGCGGCGAGCTGTTCTCATCCCCAACGTCGTGGCGCTGCTGGTCGGGTTCGCGTTCTTCGGAAACACGCTGATCACCACTCAGCTGTTGCAGACGCCGTCCGTGGACGGCGGCGCCGGTTACGACCTGACGATCCTGCAGGCGGCGCTGTGTCAGATCCCGCCGAGTATCGCGATGATCGTCTTCGCGCAGGTCGGGGTGTGGATCACGGAGCGGTTCGGTTCGAAGGTCACGATGATGTGTGGTGCGACTGTCCTGACGGTCGGCTACGCCGTCCACTCGGTCGCCGGCAAATCGCTGTGGGCAGTGATCGCCACACTCGGCGTGACCGCGATCGGGACGGCGCTGGTGTACAGCACACTGTCGATCCTGATCGTGCGTGCGGTACCAGCGGGAATGATGGCGGCGGCGAACGGCGTGAACGTGCTCCTGCGTACGGTCGGCAGTACCGTGTGCAGTGCCGTGGTCGCGACGATCCTGGCGTCCCACCTCGTTGCCGGCAGTCATTTCAGCACCGCAAGTGGATTCACCCTTGCCTACCTGGTCTGCGCAGTACTGGCGGTCGTCGTGTTCGTGGCTTGCCTGGCACTGCCGGGGAAGCGGTCCGAGAAAATTACGTCCGACCAAGACTTGTGATGCACATCACACTGCTGTAGCATCAAAAATGCGGAACGAGGAAAAAGTACCTGTGAGCAGAGAAAACTCGTGAAGCAGAGATCCGGCCGAGAATGTGAAAGCATTCCCGGCCGAACCCCTGTTCGGGGAAGAATCTTTTATGCGAGCCGCTCCCGGCGCAACTGCTCGACTTCGGGGAGATCGAGGGGCGCGAGTTCGTCGACTCCCAACGCACGCATCAGCAGCAGGTCCGCCAACTCCGGATTCCGCGCCAGCACGGGACCGTGCATGTACGTACCGATGACCGAACCCTGCACCACGCCCTCCAGTCCATCGCCGACCCCGTTGCCGACGCCGCTGGTCACCTTCGCCAATGCCGTCGCATCGTCGCCGATGCTGGTGCCGCCACGGTGGTTCTCGAAACCCGTGAGTGGCGCGGTCAGGCCGTCGAGCAGTGGGGTGGTGATCACCTCGCCGATCGACCGCTTCTCCTGCGGGGAGGTGGTGACGTCGAACATCGACACGCCGTCCACCCGCTCGCCGGACGAGGTCTCGTACCAGTTCCCGAGCACCTGAATCGCCGCGCAGATTGCGAGTACCGGTGCGCCGCCCTCGGCAGCGCGCTGCAGACCCGGGTGCTTCGTGAGGTGCCGGGTGGCAAGACGCTGCGCCGAGTCCTCGGCGCCACCGAGGGTGTAGATGTCGAGCGATTCCGGGACCGGATCATTCAAGGTGATTTCCACGATCTCGGCGTCGTGCCCGCGCATCCGCAGCCGCTGACGCAGGACGAGCGCATTGCCGCCGTCGCCGTATGTGCCCATCACGTCGGGCAGTACCAGTCCGATGCGCACAGTCGACTCAGTCATTGCGGGTCTCCTTGGCGATCGCGGTGTTCAGGTCACGGAAGGCCGTGTAGTTGGCCAGCACTTCGACCCGACCGGGAGGGCAGGATGCGATGGCCTTCAGCGGGTCTCGCTCGAGAGTGTGATCGACTCCCGCGTACGTGAGCCGGACCGCGAGATCGGTTCCGCGTTCTCCTGCGGACACGACTTTCACGTTCTCGAAGTGTTCGAAGCGCACGTCCCAGAGCCACGACAGATCTTCGCCGTCCGGCACCTGACCGTTGACGGCGATGACCAGACCGTCGACCGTCGGATCGATCATCGACAGGGCCTCCTGCCAGCCCGCCGGGTTCTTGGCGAGCAGCATGTGTACCGAATGCGCGCCCACCTGCACGGTGCTGTACCGGCCGGCGACGTCACGAACGGTGGACGCGGCCGCAACAGCATCCTGCGCCGTAGCCCCCATCGCAACGGACGCGGCAACGGCCTGAGCGGCATTGCCGCGATTGGCTTTACCGGGAAGGGCGAGTTTCATCGGGACGACGAGTCCGTCCGGGCCGTAGAGGTTGGCGTCGTCGAGCCACCAATCCGGTTCGGGGCGGGCGAAGTCGGAACCCGTACTGCGCCAATGCGCGTCCTCCCACACGATCGGCTCCCCGGTGCGAGGGCAACTCGTCGCGTCGCCGACCCAGCCGCTTCCGGCGGCCACCCACACCACGTTCTTCGCGTCGTATGCAACGGAAGTGACAAGAACGTCGTCGCAGTTCGCCACGATGACGGCGTCGGGATGTGCTGCCACGCAAGCGCGCAACTTCCGCTCGATCATGTTGATCTCACCGACCCGGTCGAGCTGATCGCGAGTGAGATTGAGCAGCACGATCGCTTCCGGGTTCATGGCATCCGCGACGTGCGGCACGTGCAGTTCGTCCACCTCGATCGCGGCTAGCGGTGCGTCGATGTGCGAGTTGAGGGCCGCGACGATTCCGGCATCCATGTTGGCGCCGTCGGCCTGCGTCGCGACGTCGTCGAGGGTCGCCAGGGCGGCTGCGGTCATACGCGTCGTCGTCGACTTACCGTTGGTGCCGGTGACGACCACGGTGCGGCGCTCGCGCCCGAGTTGGGTCATCACCGAGGGATCGATCTTCAGGGCGATGAGTCCCCCGATCATCGAACCCTTGCCGCGGCCGGCCTTCTGCGACGCCCACGAGGCCGCCGCTGCTGCGCGCAGCGCCACTTTGCCCCGCGTGGTGATCTTGGTACTTCTGCTCACCGAGCGAGTTTGGCACAGCAGCACTCGCTGCGCCGATTCGCATCTACCTCAGCTGAGCGCCTTGGCCTTGAGTGCTTGAAACTCGGCCTCGGTGACGGTTCCGGAATCGAGGAGCGCTTTTGCGTCCGCGATGTGTTCGGCAGGTGATTTCCCCGCCACATCCCGGATGTAGCTTTCCTGCGCTTCCTGCATGGTGCGCGCCGCCGAGGCGGACCGCTGGGCCATCCCGTCGCCCTTGACGATCAGGTAGATCAGCGAGGTGATCAGCGGAAGGAGGAACAGGAACAGCACCCAGACGGCTTTCACCCAACCGGAGCTTTTGTGGTCACGGAACAGGTCCGTGATGATCAGGAACAGCAGGATCAGGTACGCCAGGAAGGCGAAGCTGACGATAATGACCCACAGGAAATCCCAGAAAGAGTCCATGGGGCCAGTGTTTCATCTTGGTGATGCTGATGTAGCCAAAACCCCAAACCCCTGTGAGTGGTTGTCGAGTCCAGAGACTCGTCAACCACTCACAGGCTCCGCCTAATGCGCGCGGTTGACCGCCGACACCACGGCCCGCAGTGATGCGGTGGTGATGGACGTGGCGATGCCGACGCCCCACACGACCTTCGTCTCACCGGCGGGCAGGGTGACCGCGCATTCGACGTATGCGGCGGCCTGGGCGTCGTCGCCGGCGGACATGGCATGTTCCGAGTAGTCGAGCACGCGCACGTCGTAGTCGACGGTGGACAGTGCCTCGACGAACGCAGCGAGCGGTCCGTTGCCGGAGCCGGAGATGTCCTGCTCCTTGCCCTCGATCTTCACCGTTGCGGTGATCGAGTCGGTGCCGCCGTCCACCTCTGCGGCGGTGACCTTCTGCTTCATCCGCTCGAGCGGGCGAACCGGTGCCAGGTACTCCTCGTAGAAGACGTCCCACATTTCCTTGGGGGAGACCTCGCCGCCTTCGCCGTCGGTGATCTTCTGCACGGCCTGCGAGAACTCGATCTGCAGACGTCTCGGCAGGGCCAGCCCGTGATCGGACTTCATGATGTAGGCGACGCCACCCTTGCCGGACTGCGAGTTGACGCGGATGACGGCCTCGTAGGTACGTCCGACGTCCTTGGGGTCGATCGGCAGGTAGGGGACCGACCACGTGATGTCGTCGACGTCGGAGTCCTGCGAGTCCGCATCCACCTTCATGGCGTCGAGACCCTTGTTGATGGCGTCCTGGTGGCTGCCGGAGAACGCGGTGTACACCAGGTCGCCGCCGTACGGGTGACGCTCGGCGACAGGCAACTGGTTGCAGTATTCGACGGTGCGGCGAATCTCGTCGATGTTCGAGAAGTCGATCTGCGGGTCGACGCCGCGGGTGAACATGTTCAGACCCAGCGTCACCAGGCAGACGTTGCCGGTGCGTTCACCGTTGCCGAACAGGCAGCCCTCGATGCGGTCGGCACCGGCCTGGTAGCCGAGTTCGGCGGCCGCCACACCCGTGCCGCGGTCGTTGTGCGGGTGCAGGGACAGGATCACCGAATCGCGGCGGGCGAGGTTGCGGTGCATCCACTCGATCGAGTCGGCGTACACGTTCGGTGTCGCCATCTCGACGGTCGCCGGCAGGTTCACGATGACCGGTGCTTCCGGGGTGGCGCCCAGAACCTCGGTGACGGCGTCACAGACTTCCTTGGCGTACTCGAGTTCGGTGCCGGTGTACGACTCGGGGGAGTACTCCCAGCGCCACTCGGTGTCCGGGTACTTCTTCGCTTCCTCCACGGCGTACGAGGCTGCGTCGGTGGCGATCTTCTTGATCGCGTCACGATCCGCCTTGAACACCACGCGACGCTGCAGAATCGACGTCGAGTTGTAGAAGTGCACGATGACCTTGTTGGCGCCTTCACACGCCTGGAAGGTGCGTTCGATCAGCTCTTGCCGCGACTGGGTGAGGACCTGGATGGTCACGTCATCGGGGATGGCGCCGTCCTCGATGATCTCACGCACGAAATCGAAATCCGTCTGGCTCGCGGACGGGAACCCGACCTCGATCTCCTTGTAGCCCATACGCACCAGCAGTTCGAACATGCGACGCTTGCGGGCCGGGCTCATCGGATCGATCAGCGCCTGGTTGCCGTCACGCAGGTCCACGGCGCACCACTGGGGGGCGCGGTCGATGGTCTTGTCGGGCCACGTGCGATCGGCCAGCGACACCGGCTCGACCTCTTCGGCGAAAGGGCGGTAGCGGAACGTCGGCATGGACGAGTTCTTCTGTGTGTTCCACGCGGGCTGATCGGCCGGGGCCGGCTTCGTCGGCGGCGTGATGGTGCGCGTTCCGGATGTGAATGCGTCAGCGGGGGACATGGGATTGATCTCCAGATTCGGTGGGGACTTTGTGAGTCCTACGGCTGAGTCGACCGGCGCACGAAAAACCCCGCGACGGGAAGCCAGTCTGGATCAGACCCCGTCGCGGCAACCAAGAAGGAGTGCGCGCTGCATAATCTGCACTCTACTCCTCGGCAGAGAATCGCTGGCAATCGCCGCCGCGGACAGGTACGACTGATGAAATGAACTCTCGAGTCGACGTCGCGCAGTCCTATCTCGATGCGCTGCTCAGCCACGACGGAAACACCGTCCCCATCGCCCCGAACGCCGTTCGTTACGAGGTCGGGCTCAAGACCGCGTTTTCGGGAAGTCATCTGCGGCGCAGTCTGTCCGGCGGTCCGCAATACCACCTGGTTCGCGCGATCCGGGACGTGGAATGGGCGGAGTCCGGTGATGACGTCACTGCCGAGTACCTGCTCGATGCAGGTCTGTTCGGGCGCGATCTGGTGACCGTGCGGGTTGTCGAGAAGTTCCGGATTCCCGGCAACGATCTCCGGATTCACCGGATCGACGCGTCCATCCGGCTCGCCGGAAAGTGAGTGGCGCCCATACCCCGACCTTACTCGTGAGTAAGATCGGGGTATGGGCGATTCGACTACCCCCCGAACTCTCGCGTTGTGGCAGAAACTGTCCGCAAACGCCGCCGGGCGTGTGCTCTTCTCGGCGGGTGTGTGGGCGAAGGCTCCCTATTTCGCGACGGTCCTACCGACCGTCCAGGAGGTAGAGCCAGGCCGTGCGGTGGTCACGTCTGCGAAGTGGTTCGGTGTGCAGAACCACATCGGTACTTTCCATGCCATCGCGGCCTGCAACCTCGCCGAAACCGCAATGGGGATGGTGATGGAGGCTACGACGCCGCACACCCATCAGTGGATTCCCAAGGGAATGACCGTGCAGTACCTCGCGAAGGCAGGCACCAGCCTGCGCGCCGTGGCCACACTCGACCGAGACCTGGCAGCCGTCAACGAAGGTGAAGACGTTCCTGTCGAGATCGCGATCTACGACAATAACGGCGTAGAAGTTGTGCACGCACAGATCGTCACCTGGGTGCGGCCGAAATCCGATGGCCGCCCAGGATCGACACCCGGTTGAACGCGTTGATCGTGATCGCGGCTCAGATCAGCCGGTCGAGCCCCCTGTCGGCGGCGCGGGTGGCCTACCTCGAGAGCCACCCCGTTCATTGCTTTGAGCACGGACGGGGTCTGCTAGTCGACGTAGACCCGCCGACGCGCAGTCACGAGAGCGCTTCCACCGCGCGAGTGTGATCGGGAGTGACCGGATCGGCGTGTGCCGCGAATTCGTCGTGCTTCTCGATGTAGCCGGCGATGAACGAGCAGATCGGCACGATCCGCAGCTCTGTCCGCACGGTGTCGGTGAGTGCCTCCTTGGCGAGGGTGCCCGCCAGCCCCCGGCCGCCGAACTCTTCACCGATCTCGGTGTGAAAGAAGATCCGTTGCTGATCGCGATCGAGATATTCGGCGAACCCGGCGACAGCGCCGTCGACGGTGATTTCGTAGCGGTTTTCAGTTGCGGATTTGCGGACACTCGGATTCGAATCGGCAGTCATGTTCCCACTGTAGGTGTGGCGTCAGGATCCAACCTTGGCAGTGGTGTGGACGATGATCGCGCAGGAAGCGGGCACACTGGCGGGCTATGCAACCGAATGTGAAATCGAGCTTGTGGAACGGAGGCGGTTTCGCCGTGCTCTCCGCTCCGTTCGCCGCTGGTCTGACGGCCCTGGCGTGGCAGTTCCCCATAGCTGTCGCCGGCACCCACGGCCACTCGATCGGAGCCGCGATCGGCGCGACGATCACCATGGTCATGTTCATGACGTTGTTCTCTATTTTTGCCGGTGTGGTCGCAATAGGCGCGGTGGGAGCCGGAGCCGGTTACCTAGCACGGCACCGTTCTCCCGCAGCAGTGCGTATCTCCGGTATCGCCGTCGGCTGCGTCTCAGCGGTGGTGGTGGCTGTCGCAGACGTCGTTCTCACCGGTCACTAGATCTGTGTATGCACGCAAACCCGTGATCACGAACCCACCTTGGGCGTTGCGCGCGCGATGATCGCTGCGGTGTCGACGCTGGTCGGCAGTGTCCCGAACACGCTGCCCCAGTCGCCTGCCAGCCGGGTCGAGGTGAAGGCATCCGCGACGGCGGGATGCCCGAACCGCACCAGCAGCGACCCCTGCAGGGCGAGGGCCATGTCGCCGACGATGCTGCGTGCCCGATGCTCGAGTGTGCCCATGTCGGAGAAGCTTGCCTTGACCCGGGCTACGGCGTCGTCGAGCCGGCGGTCCACTCCTGCGCTGCGATCGAGCTCGTCGAAGAACGCCTGCAACGACTCCGGCTGCTTCGCCATCGCCCGCAGGGCATCCAGCGCGGCCACATTGCCGGATCCTTCCCACACCGACAGGACCGGCGCCTCGCGGTAGAGCCGCGGCATTCGCGAATCCTCCACGTACCCGTTGCCGCCCAAGCATTCCAGCGCCTCCGCTGCGTGGATCGGGCCGCGTTTGCACACGAAGTACTTGCTGACGGCCAAGGAGATGCGGCGCAGGGCGATGGCCTGCTCGTCTCCGGACGTCGCCCGGTCGGTGAGCGCTGCCAGCCACATCGCCACCGTGGTGGACGCCTCGGACTCCACCGCCAGATCGGCAAGGACGTTGCGCATCAACGGCTGGTCGACGAGGTGTTTGCCGAACGCGCTGCGATGCAGTGCATGGTGGGCTGCTTGGGCGGTCCCGGCTCGCATCCCGATGCTGGTGCCGATCGTGCAGTCGAGGCGGGTCATATTGACCATCTCGATGATGGTCGGAACGCCGCGCCCCTCGTCGCCGACCATCCACGCCACGGCGTCGTTGTATTCGACCTCTGCGCTGGCGTTGGAGTGGTTGCCCAGCTTGTCTTTGAGTCGCTGCAGGTACATCCGATTGAGAGTGCCGTCGGGCAGCACTCGGGGAAGGAAGAAGCACGAGAGACCGGATTCGGTCTGTGCGAGGACCAGGAAGATGTCGGACATCGGTGCCGAGGTGAACCATTTGTGGCCTGTCAGGAGGTAGCTTCCGTCGCTTTGCCGTACCGCCTGGGTGGTGCCGGCCCGGACGTCGGAGCCGCCCTGCTTCTCGGTCATCGACATGCCCGCGATCAAGCCCGTCTTCGTGAGCGGGACGCCGAGTTTCGGATCGTACGTATGGGAGGTCAGGAGCGGCTCGTACTGGGCGGACAGCTCCGGATTGTGGCGCAGGGCCGGGACGACGGCGTACGTCATCGAGATGGGGCACTGATGCCCGGCGTCCACCTGTCCCCAGACGGCCAGCTTCGCGCCCCGAACCAGATGCGCGTGCGGATTCGGGTCCGCCCAGGGGGAGCCGTGCAAGCCGAGTTCGACGGCCGTGTTCATCAGATGGTGGTAGGCGGGGTCGTACTCCACCTCGTCGATCCGGTGCCCGTACCGATCGTGGGTTCGCAACACGGGTGGGTGGGCTTCGGCAAGATCACCCCACCGCTGCGCCTCATCGCTTCCGGCGAGCCGGCCGACCCGATGCACCTCGTCCAAAGATTCGTGGGCGCCCTCGCGTTGCAGCGCCTCGAGGATGGGCGCGTACTCGGCGGCGTCGTAGTCCACCAGGGGCGGCGTCTGGTTGAACACTTCGTGGGTGGCGGTCATAACGGACTCCCTAACGATCGGAGGGTGAAGGTGCGGAGTGCGGGCAGGATGGCCGAGTCGGCCGATCCTGTGGCAGCTGATCTCTTGGCAAGGGGGAGAACGAGGGCTTCGCCGATGGCGCCGACGAGACAGGCGGCGGTCACGGTCGCATCCTGGGGCGGGAGTTCGCCTCCGTCCACGGCTGCGGCGATGGCAACGGCCAGGGCATCGCGGAACGATTCACGGAACAACAGTCGCTCCGTGTCGACGGCGGGATCGACGGGCTCGACGAGAAGTGCGTACGCCATCGTCGGGGCACGGAGCGCGCGTTCGGCGAAGGTGAGTACGAACGCCGTCGCCGCGTCGGTGCTCGAACCCGACGCCGCTCGGGCAGCGCTGCCTGCTTGCACCGATGCGTCGACCTCGCGGCCACACGAGATGCGGAACACCTCAGCGAACAATTCGCCTTTGTTCGCGAAATGCCGGTAGACGGTTCCGGTGCCCACCCCGGCATCCGCGGCGACCGCGGCGACGGAGCAGCCTGCGTACCCGTTTTGCGCAACCAGGCCCGTTGCAGACTCGATCAGCCGCTCGCGGAGTGCGTCGAGGCGGTCTTGAACGGCAGGGGTGCGCCGGTAGGCCATACAAGAAGTGAACACCTATTCCGTTCTTGGGTCAACATGGATACTGGTTTCGACCGTCAGCCGCCACTCCCAGGAGAACTCCCCTTGCCGGATCGAACGAACTTCGAGCTCTCGTCCATACCCGATCAAACGAACAAGACAATCTTGATCACCGGAGCGAACAATGGTCTGGGTTTACAGTCGGCGACAGAACTGGCCAGAGCGGGCGCTCGCGTGTTGCTTGCCTGCCGGAACCAGGAGACCGCGGCGGCGGCCCTCGCGCAGGTTCGGAAGGTCTCACCTGCCGGGGCCGAGCACCTCGTTGTCCCACTCGACCTGGCCGACCTGTCATCCGTCCGCGATGCGGCCGAGCAGGCACGCAAGGCAGCGCCGGTCATCGACGTTCTCATCAACAACGCGGGCCTGATGGCCGTACCCTTCGGCCGCACCGTCGACGGCTTCGAGATGCAGCTGGGGATCAATCATCTGGGGCACTTCGCACTCACCGACGCACTGTTGCCCGCGCTGATGGCCGCCCCGGCCCCACGGGTGGTGAGCCTCTCCAGCGTGGCTCACCGCCGTGGACGCATCGACCTCGACGACCTGAATTTCCACCGCCGCGAATACTCGCGTATGGGCGCCTACAGTCAGTCCAAACTTGCAAACCTGATGTTCAGCAGTGAGCTCGCACGACGAAGCGACGCGGCAGACGGACATCTGACAGCGGCTGCCGCGCATCCGGGGATCGCCGCTACCAACCTGTTCGACTCGATGATCCCCGCCATCCCCGGCGCACTCGCGTTGACCCACCTGGGCATGAAACTGTTCGCAAACGACGAGAAGGACGGTGCGCTCAGTCAGCTCTATGCCGCCACCATGCCCGATGTGCGCAGCGACGACTACCTGGGTCCCAACGAGCTCGGCGGGGCGCGCGGCCCCGTTCGAAGGTCCCCCCGGACCCGAACCTCGAAGAATCGGGAGCTCGCAGCCGGGCTGTGGGAGAAGTCCGTGGAGCTGACGGGCGCCCGGTACGAGGGGCTCGGCGCGGCGCGCGGGTAGTGTCACCCGGGACTTTCTGGGGAGGACGCAGCATGGGCAGTAGGGCACGGATCGCGGCGATCCTCGGCGTGGGGATGGTCCTGGCTGCCTGCGGTGGAGCAGAGGGTAGTCCAGCGCCGGTGCCGCCGAAACCCTTCAGTCCGGCACAGTCGCGTCAACTGGCGGTCGAGGACGCCCTGCGTGCTGCGGACCCGTGCGGACTACTCGACGAGAAAGTGCTGGCCGGCGAAGGCGAGGTGCTGCAATACGGGTCTGCGGTGCAACCCTCCGTCTGTTCCGCACTGATTCGCGACGGCGCAGGCGCCGAGACCGCTGTGGACGTCTCATTGCTCCCGTCGATGCTGTCGGACACCGCAGTGTCGAATCCTGTCGAGATGAACGGCGTGACCGCCTACCTCGGCGGTGGCCCGGATCTCGGGCGCGGCACCTGCCAGCGTGTGTTCGAGCTCGACCTGGGCGATCTTCCGGAACGCACGCCGGCGCAGTACGCCACCGTGCGAACCGGCGGGCCTGCCGACACGGACAGTTGCCCGCTCGCCGACGCCGTACTCGAAGGTGCGACCGCTCGTATGCAGGCGGGGCTCCCCAGCCGTGTCGACGGTGCCGACTGGTCCGTGGACGCCGTGGACTCGAACCCCTGCGAGATTCTCACGGCATTCCCCGAAGCAACTCCCATCGTCGACACTGCGCTGCCGCCGACCCCCTTCGAGTGCACCTTCTATCCGGACGGTGTGGAGTCGAATGGAAACGAGGTGTCGTTGGCCATCGGCGTGAAGGCAGTGAGCGACCGGGAAACGGACGAATCGTACGAGCCGGAAACGGTCGCGGATCGCTGCCGATCGAGCTTTCCGGTGGGTCGGGAGATCGACGTCACACGCCCGGATGTCGAGGTCGACCAGTTCGCCCGCGACCTGGGTCACGCTCGCGCCGTCATCACTGTTCACGGTGGTGACTGCACTGTCGTCCGAAAGGTGGCCGACGCGGCCCGATCCACCTTCGAATGAGGCGCTGTGGGCAATCCGCCTGGGGTTTCGAGGCCCTCCTCGGTAGGCTCACCACCTGGATAAGTTCATTTTTGTCGACCTGGAGGTAGAAACGCGTGGCTCTCGTCGTCCAGAAGTACGGCGGATCCTCGGTGGCATCAGCCGAGCGGATCCGACGCGTCGCGGAACGAATCGTAGAGACCAAGAAGGCCGGCAACGATGTCGTCGTCGTGGTATCGGCGATGGGTGACAGCACCGACGAATTGCTCGATTTGGCGCAGCAGGTGTGCCCGTCCCCGCCGGCCCGTGAAATGGACATGCTTCTCACCTCGGGTGAGCGCATCTCCAATGCTTTGGTAGCTATGGCCATCCACTCCTTGGGAGCGGAGGCCCGTTCGTTCACCGGTTCGCAGGCAGGTGTCATCACCACCAGCAGCCACGGTAAGGCCAAAATCATCGACGTCACCCCCGGCCGTGTGCAGGATGCACTCGACGAGGGTTCGATCGTTCTCGTTGCCGGATTCCAGGGTGTGAGTCAGGACAGCAAAGACATCACCACCCTCGGGCGCGGCGGTTCCGACACCACGGCAGTCGCACTCGCGGCCGCACTGAATGCGGACGTCTGCGAGATCTACACCGACGTGGACGGCATCTACAGCGCCGACCCGCGCATCGTGAAAGACGCGCAGCACCTGGCAAAGGTGTCGTTCGAGGAAATGCTCGAACTCGCAGCCTGCGGCGCGAAGGTTCTCATGCTGCGGTGCGTCGAATACGCCCGCCGCTACAACGTGCCCGTGCACGTTCGCTCGTCGTACACCGCCAAGCCCGGCACGATCGTGTCCGGATCGATGGAGGATATTCCCGTGGAAGAGGCCCTGATCACCGGTGTCGCGCATGATCGCGGCGAATCCAAGGTCACCGTTGTCGGCATCCCCGACAACCCCGGCTACGCGGCGCGGGTCTTCCGTGCGGTCGCGGACGCCGAGATCAACATCGACATGGTGTTGCAGAACATCTCGAAGATCGACACCGGTCGCACCGACATCACCTTCACCCTGCCGACCGCCGACGGTCCCCGCGCGGTGGAGATGCTGACCAAGCTGCAGGACGACCTCGGCTTCACCCAGGTGCTGTTCGACGATCACATCGGCAAGGTGTCGCTCGTCGGCGCGGGTATGCGCAGCCACCCCGGCGTCACGGCCACGTTCTGCGAGGCGCTGTCGGACGCGGGCATCAACATCGACCTGATCTCGACGTCGGAGATTCGCATCTCGGTTCTCGTCGACGACGACGAACTCGACGACGCAGTTCGGGCCATCCACAACGCATTCGATCTCGGCGGCGATCAGGAAGCTGTCGTGCATGCGGGAACAGGGCGGTAGATCTTCATGACCACCATTGCTGTAGTTGGTGCCACCGGTCAGGTCGGCATCGTCATGCGCACCCTCCTCGAGGAGCGCAACTTCCCGGCCGACAAGGTGCGGTTCTTCGCATCCGCGCGCTCGGCCGGTAAGAAGCTGCCGTTCCGCGGCGAGGAGATCGTCGTCGAGGACGCGGAGGCCACGTCGGACGAGGATTTGAAGGGTATCGACATCGCCCTGTTCTCGGCCGGTGCCACGTTGTCTCGCGTGCAGGCTCCGCGGTTCGCCGCTGCCGGTGCCACCGTCGTCGACAACTCGTCAGCGTGGCGCAAGGACCCCGAGGTGCCCCTCGTGGTCAGCGAGGTCAACCCGGAGGCCACCGAGAATCTGGTGAAGGGGATCATCGCGAACCCCAACTGCACCACCATGGCCGCCATGCCGGTCCTCAAGGCCCTGCACGACGAGGCCGAACTGAAGCGTCTGGTCGTGTCCAGCTACCAGGCCGTGTCCGGTAGCGGTGTTGCCGGTGTCGAGGAGTTGCTCGGTCAGGTGCGCGCCGTGGTCGACGACGCCGAGAAGCTGGTTCACGACGGCAGTGCCGTCGACTTCCCGGCACCGAACAAGTACGTCGCACCCATCGCGTTCAACGTGCTCCCGATGGCGGGCGGCATCGTCGACGACGGCAGCGGCGAGACCGACGAGGATCAGAAGCTGCGCAACGAGAGCCGCAAGATCCTCGGCCTTCCCGACCTGTTGGTGTCCGGCACCTGCGTGCGTGTCCCGGTCGTCACCGGTCATTCGCTGTCGATCAACGCCGAGTTCGCGAACCCGCTGTCGGTCGAGCGTGCCCAGGAAATCCTGAAGGCCGCCCCCGGAGTTCAGCTGGCGGACGTGCCGACGCCCCTCGCGGCGGCAGGCGGCGACGCTTCGCTTGTCGGCCGTATCCGTCAGGATCCGGGAGCGCCGGAAGGCCGCGGACTCGCGCTGTTCGTCACGGGCGACAACCTACGCAAGGGCGCGGCACTCAACACCATTCAGATCGCAGAACTGCTGGTCTGAGTCACCGACAGTTCTGTGTCGCGTCACCCGCGGCGAGCATGTCTCGCCGCGGGTGACGCGTCTTCCAGGCCGCTTGCCCAGGCCCCGGTTTGCGTGTCGACATGGACTGCATAGGGTTGCCGAGTGCGACATTCTGGGCAAAACCGAATCGACTCGACACCATCCGAACTGTTCCTCGGCAACCGGGGCCGTGCTGCCGTCGCGGTGTCCGCAGTGGTGGTTTCGCTCTATCTCGGCGTCATGTTCCTGCTCGGTGACTTCATCGACCTGCTCGTGTACCGGCTCGGCGCAACGGTGTTGCTCGACGGCGACGACATCTACGGCTCGTTGCCTGCGGTTGTCGACGGCGTCTGGTTGCCGTTCACGTATCCGCCGTTCGCGGCAATGCTGTTCGCTCCGTTGGCGTTGATTCCGGTCGAGCTCGGCAAGGTCGTCTTCACTCTGGTGTCCGTTGCGGCGCTGGCGATGACACTGCGGATGGTGCTCGCTCGGGTGTGGCCGCAACTCGAGGCGAGGGCTGCATGGGCCGCCAGTGCCATCGCGGTAGCGGTGGCACTTGTGCTCGAGCCGATCCGCGAGACCGTCAGCTTCGGGCAGATCAACATGATCCTGATGGCACTGGTGGCGATCGACGTCCTGGCGAAGAATCCGAAATGGCCACGTGGATTGCTGATCGGTATCGCAGCCGCGATCAAGTTGACCCCCATCGGGTTCCTGCTGTTGTTCCTGGTCAAACGAGACTGGCGGACCAGTGCCCACATCGTCGGTGGGGCACTGGGAGCGACCGCACTGGCCTTCGTCGTGATGCCCGGGACCTCGGTGAAGTATTGGCTGCACACTCTCGCTGATACGGGGCGAATCGGCGCCGAGTACTTCGCCAACAACCAGTCCTTCAAGGCTGTCATCTCGCGTTTCGGGCCGCCCGATCAGCTCGGATCGGTGTTGTGGGTGATTGCCGTCGCGGTGATGCTCGTGGTTGCGGTGATCGCCATCCGGCGGGCCCTCGACCGCGGTGACATCGTGTTGGCAATGACGGCGAACGCGGTGGCAATCCTGTTGGCATCACCGGTGTCGTGGTCGCATCACTGGGTGTGGGTCGCCCCCGCGCTGCTGGGATTGGTGGTCGGAGTGCTTCGAGTTTCCGACGCCCGGAACCTCGCCGGAGCGGCCGGTCTGGGTGTCGTCTTCTTGGTCGGTCCGCACCACCTCCTGCCGGCCGGTGACGACCTCGAACTGGACTGGGCGCTGTGGCAGCACCTGCTCGGAACCCTCTACGTGACGGTCGGCTTCGGATTTCTGGTGTGGCTTGCTTTCGCGGCTTATCGGGGGCGGCCGCAGTCGGCTCCCACCGAGGCCTTTTCGAATTCGGGGGGTAGTGCGTCGATTCCGGAGTACCGTCCCGAACGGTAGGCAACCGGATGCGGGGAGGGGAGTGTGCCGATGGCCAGACAGTTCTCGCGGCGAGTGATGGTGCGTGGTCTTGCCTTCGCGGCTGGGGCCGGGGCAGTCGGCGTGGGCGCCGCCAGGGCCTTCCCGTTCGACGTGGATCCGGCCAACCCGCTGATCTTCTCCTCGCCGCCGCTGGAGCCTTTTCGTGAGCAGTTGCCGATCCTGCCCACACTCGGCGGGTCGTCGATCGACCTGCAGGCGCGCACCACGCTGCACCGGTTCCACCCCGATCTGGCTGTGTCCTCGGCTCTCGCGTACGGCGGGGTGGACTACCTGGGTCCGACGATCGAAGCGGAGGTCGGACGGCAGACCACCATCGTCTACCGGAACGACATTGCAGTTCATCCGCTGGCCGCGGACTTCGACACGAGCCTGCACGGGGTGAACGACCACGATCGCACAGCCGTCCCTACGTCGATGCATCTGCACGGCGGATCCACGCCACCGGAATCCGACGGCCACCCGGAGTTGACGCAGCGACCGGGCCAGGAGTTGGTGCACCACTTTCCGAATCGTCAGGAGGCGTGCGGTCTCTGGTATCACGATCACGCGATGGGCATCACGCGGCTCAATCTGTATGCGGGCCTGGCCGGGATGTACCTGCTGCGTGACCGGTACGACACGGGCGGGCCGAACAATGTGCTCGGGCTTCCGTCCGGGGAGTTCGAGTTACCGCTCGTCCTGCAGGACAAGAGATTCACGGAGTCGGGGCGGCAGAGCGTGCGCACGTACGTCTTGGCGCCGCAGGGAACCTGGGATGTGGCTACACCGGGTGACGTCGGCCTCGTCAACGGCAAGGTGTGGCCTGAAATGGAGGTGGCGCGGGGCCTGTACCGGCTCAGGCTGCTGAACGCGGCGTCGTTCAGCGTGTGGAACCTGCACTTCGGAAACCGTATGCGGTTCTGGGTGATCGGGATGGAAGGCGGGCTGCTCGACGCGCCGGTGCCCACCGATCATGTGCGACTGAGCCCCGGCGAACGGGCGGACGTGTTGGTGGACTTCGGCGGCTTGGCCCCCGGCGACTCCGTCGAACTTCGTAATGATGAACCAGTGCCACTGGGAGTGGCGCAGCGCGGAGTGCAGGTGATGCCGCTGTTCTGCCGGTTCGTCATCGGTGGTGCGCGGGGCTTCACGGGACCGGTGCCCGAGACGTTGCGCGGCCGCTCGGGGCAACCGGCCGTGCTGGCGCCGGTGTCCACGCCGCAGCGGGTGCGAAACGTGTCGGTGATGCAGTTGTCGAACCCTCTGGCGTCACCGTCGATCACCATGTCCCTGAACAATTTGCACTACACGACCACCGACATCGAAACGCCGCGGCAGGGCACGGTCGAGCAGTGGAACATCGTCAACATCACGTCCGAGCCGCACCCCATCCATCTGCACCTGGTCACCTTCCGGGTGCTGGGCCGCCAGGCGCTCGACACGGCGCGTCTGACCGGTGCGCACCCCATACCTCCCGTGGGCACCCGCTGGACCCCCGATCCCGAGCCCTTCGTGCTCGGATCACCCCGGCCGCCGCAGCCGTGGGAATCCGGGTTCAAGGACACCGTGATAGCCGAGGCGAACTCGGTCACCCGAATCATCGTCCGTTTCCCGACGGCCGACGAACTCGGCTTCGACCCCGACGCCACCTTCGGTGCGGGCATGCACGATCACGGCGGTCGTTCCGAGCCGCTGCAGGGGTACGTGTGGCACTGCCACATGCTCGATCACGAAGATCACGACATGATGCTCAGATACCGACTGCTGCAATGATTCGCAATCCACCATTGCACCGTCGATTCGGTGGGCCTTTTCTCAGTCCCGCCGGTTGCCGGGGATGCCGATAATCGCGAACAGCAATGCGCCGACCAGCAAGATTGCCACAACTCGTGTGCTCCGGGCATCGGCGCCCAGCTCTGACCACGTCAACGCCTGAGCAACGACGGACAACCCGTATAGACCGACGGCAGCGGACTGAAAGCGGTTCACACGCCCACCCTAATCATCGCTGTCGTCGAGTACGCTGCCGATGCACCTATGTCCACCATCCGTGGGCTGCGAGATCGACTGACAATCACCCGCAGCTGGTGGAGAACCTGATCTGAGAATCGGTACGGCTGTGTGGGTTCGCGGTCGCCCGGAACGACATGACTCCATCCATCCCAAAGAACGAAGTCTCCGGACACGCCGGGGTGATCCACTGCGCGACACGCTGTGGGGGAGCAGTACTTGGCCCCGATCGGTGAACGCCTGGCGCAGGAGATGCCCCGGGGTGAGCCGATGACAGAGGCATGGGATTCTCACACCGACACTGCCAAGTGCCTGACATTGGAGCTGGCGCTGTGGGCGCGCACGAACGGCGCAGGCATCGTTTAGCAGCCCTACCCACGGCGGCGACCGAGTTCGGCGCGCGCGGCGTCGTAGACGAGGAACGGCTTTCCCGGTTCCGCATTCGGCACGGCTTCGCGCTCGAGATCCTTCAGGAAGTCCTCGAGCTGTTCCGTAGTCCACCTGTCCAGTCCGGTGACGCGACGATTCTCGGTCATGACTTCACGATCCACCCTATGCCCGACAACCGTCATATGCGCTGGCCCGGGTCATTCATGCCTGCGGACGTATCGGAACCGCACGTTATCGAAAACGGTTACCGATAATATGTCAGGTAAACGCTAATTCGCCTCTTCTGTAATCCAATTCACGTTCCTGGCGACGAGGGCATCGTTGGGACTCGGACGTGTCTGATCGCCCAGTATTCGGAGCCGGGGTCATCGACCCGATCGAGGGGATCGGGGATCGGGAAGGCGCTCCCCGGTAGGCAGGCCCGGCAGCCCTTGCTGTGTCCGATCGACCGCTGGGGGCACCTGTCGTATGCGCAACCGATGACACCGCACTCGGTGTCCGCGTTGGCGCGGGGGCATCGTCCGCCCAGGCCCCGGTCTGGAAGGTACTGCCGGTACGTACACAGGATGGGATCGATGTCCGGGTCGAGCCCGACCTCACCCTCGATCCGTCGCGCTACGACCGTGGCACGGCAGCCTGCCGCCGTGACCACCAGGACCTCAAGGATCTGACCGCCGCCTTCGATGAGATCGAAGCCCGCGCCGATGCGTTCTGCGATGAGCTGCTCACAGTGCTGGAGGGGCTGTAGCCGCTGGTCGGCACAACCGAGGGGTGCGCTCGATACCGGACGCCGAAGTAGAGCCCCCTGGTCACGCTGCAGGAGCGTCGAGGAGTCGACATCGCATACGCTGTGATGGACTACGAAACTTACGCACGATACGATAA
The DNA here is from genome assembly GCF_055231015.1 of Rhodococcus quanlei. Classification (NCBI taxonomy): domain Bacteria; kingdom Bacillati; phylum Actinomycetota; class Actinomycetes; order Mycobacteriales; family Nocardiaceae; genus Rhodococcus; species Rhodococcus quanlei. The sequence goes on from NZ_JBUYWD010000006.1 coordinate 180,945, forward strand.
ATCGCAAGACTGTAAATAACGTATGTTGCAGGAGGATCCATGGCCAACGCGACAAGGTCCCGCAAAACCCTCGGCCTTCGAAAGGCGTACAAGGAGACGACACTGCACCGGTCCGTAGACCGAACCGCTGCAGTTCCGGTCACAAAAATTCGGCCGGTCACCCTCAAAAAGCTTGCGGCCCGATCCTCAGCCGGCGGCCACTTCATCGTCCGCAGATTCCCCGCCCGGCCGTCGCCCGGACCTGCCGCAAACAAGATTACGGTCGACGACGCGGCCCAGGACTTCCAGGCCTGGGCCAAAGAGATCAAAAGTGTGGTCTCCTCCTTCGAAATCGCAGCCCAAGACGTCGTTGGAGAGATAGGACTGGACTTCGTAGTCACCTTCAATCTGCGGGAGACCGGACTCACCTTGGAGTGGCTCACCAAGACGTTCCGCAACGCACTGGATACAGTCGAAGTACCCGCAGTTCGGGATCTCGTCATGAGGGCAGCTTTCGATGCCGGCAACACCGATGAGGTGACCATCCAGCTGCTCTCAGCGCTTCGTCAGGCTCGTAACGTCGTCGTTCACGGGACCGATCTGCTGTATTCGACCGTGGCAGAACCCGCCTCCATAGGACATGCAGGCGATCGGCTGGATGCCACGGAGGATCCTGATCGTCCCGACGTTGTCGAGTTGGGGACCACCACCGGTCACCTGACCTACGAACTGCCCATTTCTCTGTCTCGAGACACCCTCACGTCAATGCAGGTCTCCGAAGTTCTCTCCCCTCAAGGCAAGCCGAATCGCGCGCTGGCCAACAACAAGAGAAGATCGAATCAGCTACTCGGGCTCAAGGTTGGCAACTTGTACCGCTATCCGCGGTTCCAGTTCGACCGCGAACGCAAGCAGATCCGCCCGATCGCCGAGCACGCCAACCGGGCGATGGAATGCGCCCTCGACCCGTGGGGAACGCTCGACTGGTGGTTCACCGAGAACCACCTCATCGGCGGGGATCGACCTGCGGATCGGCTCGAGCAGGGCCTCCTGTCCAAGCACGATGTCGATCTCATGGTCGAGGCCGAACAGCTGGGCATGGACTGATCGGTGGCCACAGATCAATACAACGGCAGACGTCCACAAACACAGCTGATCCCCGCCGGGACCGAGCTACACCGGATCTCGAGCACGTCCTCGGACCACCCGCCAAACTCATTCAATCTGAAAGGTATCCGCCATCTAGGCCATCCGCTCCAGGGCAGGTTCGAGCCTGTAGATACCTCACACGGCGGGTATCTGTACGTCGCGTTCTCGCTCGCAGGCACGGTCGCGGAGGGCATCCTGCGCGACATCGACATTCCCTCTAGCGGCATCCTGCGACGCAAACGTCTCGCAGACAAAACTCACACGGTGATGGTTCTCGAACGCCACATCACTGTTGCGTCACTGCTGGATGGAGACCTGCAATCACTGAACCTGTCCGGAACCCTCGTCGGGTGCGGCCGGGACGGCTACAACTGGTGCCGATCCACGTGTCATGCCATTCTTGACACCCTCCTGCACGCAGATGGGGTGATCTATCGCTGCCGGAACAATCCGGCTGAGAAAGTACTGATACTGCTGGACCGCAATGACCTCGGCTCGACCGCACTGCGGATTGTCAGCTCTCAGGATGTACTGACCGACTCTGCCACGTTTGGACAGGTGGTGAAAGTGCTCGACGAGGTCCACCATCTGAAGTACATCGGTGACCGAGGAGCAAAACGTATCTGACTCCACGCAGCCAAGTGGTCGGTGACCGTTGCCTTGTGGTGAGCAAGTGTGAGCATGCTCATCTGGCAGTCCTCTTGCGAGGCGACGGTCCCGGTCTGATCAACCCTTGTCGGGTTACGTCGAAGATCTTGTGGCTGTGTCGGCCGCTGCGGTGCTGGACACTGTGGGGCTCGGTTCGGCGGAACGGTGGCGGCGATTCGAGTCGCAGCGCAGGATGGGATCAGCCTGACCGAGGAGGAGTCGTCGAATGGCAGATGCGGTGACCGGCCCGCTGGACGGATACCGGGTGATCGAACTCGGCACGTTGATTGCGGGCCCGTTCGCAGGAAGGCTGCTCGGCGACATGGGTGCCGACGTCATCAAGATCGAATCACCGGACCGGCCCGATCCGCTACGAACCTGGGGGCAGGCCGAGCGGGACGGGCACCGATTCTTCTGGACGGTGCACGCCCGCAACAAGCGGTGTGTGACGTTGGACCTGCGCGTCACCGAGGGGCGCGAACTGTTCCTCGACCTCGTGGAGCAGACAGATGTTGTGGTCGAGAACTTCCGTCCCGGCACCCTGGAGCGGTGGGGTCTGGGGTTCGACGTGCTGTCCGAGCGGAATCCGGGGCTGGTGCTCGCCCGGGTGTCCGGGTACGGGCAGACCGGACCGAAGGCCGGAAGCGCCGGCTACGCCTCGGTGGCCGAGGCCGTCAGCGGGTTCCGTCATCTCAACGGCTATCCGGGCCAGGCTCCGCCGCGTATCGCTCTCTCGCTGGGTGATTCGCTCGCCGGAATGTTCGCTGCGCAAGGTGTTCTGGCAGCGCTACTGGCGCGCGAGAAGACCGGCCGCGGGCAGGTGGTCGACGTCGCCCTCACCGAGTCCTGCCTCGCAGTGCAGGAATCGACCATCCCCGATTACGACGTGGGCGGTGTGGTCCGACAGCCCTCCGGCACCCGGTTGGACGGCATCGCGCCGTCCAACATCTACGCCGTCGCCGACGGAAGTTGGGTGGTGATCGCCGCCAACCAAGACACCCTGTTCGCGCGCCTCTGCGAGGTGATGGGGGTGCCCGAACTGGCGCAGGACCTACGCTTTCGAACACATGTCGACCGCGGCCGTAACCAAGACGAACTCGACGAGATGATCGCCGCATGGGCTGCGCAGCAGGATCCCGACACGATCGTGGAGAAGCTTACGGCCGCCGGCGTGGTGTGCGGTCCCATCAATACCGTCGAGGACGTGGTGAAAGACCCACAGCTCATCGAACGCGGGATGCTGGTACAGCACTTCGACGAACGCATCGACTCGGATGTGCTCGGTCTCGGCGTGGTGCCCACGTTCAGTCAGACGCCGGGGTCGGTCCGGCGTGCCGGTGCGCCGAACCCGGGGACCGACAACCACGGGGTGTGGTGCGAATTGGTCGGCAAATCGGACGACGAACTATGGGCGTTGCGTGAGAAAGGCGTGATCTGAATGATTCCCGAGGCGGTCAGCATTCGTGAGGTCGGCCCCCGCGACGGCCTCCAGATCGAGGATCCGGTGCCGCTGGAAGCGAAGATCCGGCTACTGGAGGCGCTCGCCCAGACGGGGGTGCCGCGTATCGAGGCCACCTCGTTCGTGTCGCCCCGCGCGGTTCCTGCGCTGGCCGACGCGGCGGACCTTGCTGCCGAACTACACAGGTGGCCGGACGTGGAGTTCTCGGCCCTGGTCGCCGGGATCGGCGGCACGAAGAGGGCGCTGGCGGCCGGTATGCGGACGGTCGAATACGTGGTGTCGGCAGCGGACGGGCACAGCCGTGCCAACGTCGGGTCGTCCACCGACGACGCGGTGGCGCGGATCGAGGACATCGTCCGGCTCGTTCATGGGGAGGGCGGCAAGGTCGAGGTCATCATCGCCACGGCCTGGGACTGCCCGTTCGACGGGCCTACCGAGCAGGAGCGTCCGTTGTGGATAGCCGAGCATGCGGTCGAATGGGGTGCCGACCAGATCTCCGTCGCGGACACCATCGGCACTGCCACGCCGGGGCGGGTGTCGAGGCTGATCGAGTCGATTCATTCTCGCCTGGGCGATGTGAATCTGGGGGCGCATTTCCACAACACCCGAGGGGTGGGCCTGGCCTGTGCCCTCACGGCAGTGGAGCACGGGGTTCGGTATCTGGACGCGTCCGTCGGCGGTCTGGGCGGATGCCCGTTCGCTCCTGGTGCGAGTGGGAACATCGCCACCGAGGAGCTGGCCTTCATGTTGTCGGACCTCGGCGTCGGTACCGGTGTAGACATTGCAGCTGTGATCCGGGCGGCGGAAGTGGCCGAAGAGATCGTCGGGCACGAGGTGCCGAGCAACCTGCTGCGCGCCGGACTGCCGGCACCCGTCACCGGCTGAACAAACTTAAAATCAGTCTGGACTGTTTTGTAGTTGTCACATACGGTGCTGATTGTGACTCCGAACACAGAACTGGCTGGGCCGGCTCCGGCAAAGCAGACGCGAACCCAATCAGAGCGCACCGCGACCATGCGCGGCACCCTGCTCGACGCCACGATCGACTCGTTGGTCGAACACGGGTACGCACGTACCAGCACTCAGGGCATTGCTCGTAGGGCGGGCGTCTCACGCGGTGCTCAGTTGCACCACTTTCCGACCAAGGAGTCGCTGGTGGTGGCGGCGGTGGAGTATCTCGTAGAGAAGCGGCTGGCCGAAATTCTCGCCGTCGACGCCACTGAGGAGCCGGGGCTCGAGCTGCTCGCCGACGCATTCTCGGGCCCGCTTTTCTACGCGGCGCTCGAACTGTGGGTGGCCGCGCGAACCGACGCTGTTCTGCACGAAGCGATGGTTCCACTCGAACGGACCATCACCGAAGCGTTGCACGCCGGTTGCTCGGAGCTTTTCGGAGAAAGGTTCGATTCCGACTCCATCGAGCTCAGCATCGAACTCGTTCGCGGGTTGGCGGTGTCGGCACTGTTTCGTTCACAGGAAGCGGACCGTGAATTCCGCGCACGGCTACTACCGCTATGGCAATCGAAGGTGGAGAACTCATGAGACTTCCCGAGCACGTACGAACGCTCGTGGTGGGCGCCGGATTTGCCGGTATCGGCCTTGCCGAGCGCATTCTCCGCGACGACCCGGGCGCGGATGTGGTGATCATCGAACGGGGTTCGGACGTCGGCGGAACCTGGCGCGACAACACCTACCCCGGCTGTGCGTGCGACGTGCCCACATCGCTCTACTCCTTTTCGTTCGCGCCGAGCGCAGCATGGAGCCACACGTTCGCGCGGCAGCCCGAGATCTACGCCTACCTGCGGAAGGTCGCAACCGACAAAGGCATTCGGGATCGGGTGATCACCGATTGTGAACTTGTGGATGCGGTGTGGGACGCAACCGAGGAGCTCTGGCGCATCACCACGGGCCTGGGAACTCTGAGCGCGAACATGCTCGTGGCGGCCACCGGTGCATTGTCGACGCCCAGCATCCCGGACATCCCCGGGCTGGAGACGTTCGGCGGCACCGTATTCCATTCGGCCACCTGGAACCACGATCACGATCTGACGGGAGAGCGGGTGGCGGTCATCGGCACGGGCGCTTCCGCCGTGCAGTTCGTGCCGGAGATCGCGGATGCAGTGACGCACCTGACCGTCTTTCAGCGCACACCGGCCTGGGTTCTCCCGCGTCTCGACCGCCGGCTCCCAGCGCTCGAGAAGCTCCTCTACCGACGTCTTCCGTTCGCGCAGAAAGTGGTGCGCGGATCCGTCTATACGCTGCGCGAGGCGCTGGGGGGCGTGCTGTCTCACGCAACAGGTCTTTTGCCGTTGTTCGAGGTCGCCGCGAAAGCACACCTGTTTCGGCAAGTACGCGACCGAGAACTCCGGAGGAAGTTGACACCCGGTTTCACGATCGGGTGCAAACGGATGTTGTTGTCCAACGATTGGCTGCGCACACTGGATCGCTCCGATGTGTCCTTGGTGGATTCGGGACTCGCCGCCGTCACCGACAGTGGCGTGGTGGACGCAGCGGGGAACGAACACGAGGTCGACACGATTATCTTCGCAACGGGCTTCACACCGACGGAACCGCCTATTGCACACGGTATTCGATCAGGTGGACGCACCCTGGCAGCGCACTGGGACGGCAGCCCGAGCGCGTACAAGGGGACAACCGTGGCAGGGTTTCCCAACCTGTTTCTGATGTACGGGCCGAACACCAATCTCGGACACAGCTCGATCGTGTACATGTTGGAGTCCCAAGCCGCATACATCGCCGATGCCATCCAACTGATGAAACGCACGGGAGCCGGTTCCGTGGAGATCTGCGAAGCGGCACAGGCACGCTACAACGACGAGATTCAGCGTGATCTGCACTCCACCGTATGGAACAAGGGCGGTTGCTCGAGCTGGTATTACGACTCGCAGGGGCGCAACTCGGTTCAATGGCCCACGTTCACCTTCGAATTTCGTGCGCAGCTTTCGCATTTCGACAGACAGAACTATGTCGTCGGTAGCGCACCCGAGGGAGCAAGCGCATGACCCACTACGACGTCGTCGTGATCGGCTCGGGGTTCGGTGGCAGCGTCGCAGCACTGCGGCTCACCGAGAAGGGGTACCGGGTCGGTGTTCTCGAGGCAGGCCGCCGGTTCGAAGACCACGAGCTGCCCGAGACCAGCTGGCGCCTGCGTCGCTACCTGTGGGCGCCGTGGATGGGTTGTTATGGGGTGCAACGCATCCATCTGCTACCCGATGTTCTGGTCATGGCCGGTGCCGGGGTGGGCGGGGGCTCGCTGAACTACGCGAACACGCTGTACCAGCCGCCGCGCCGATTCTTCGAGGACAAGCAGTGGTCGCACATCACCGACTGGCACGGGGAATTGGATCCGTACTACCAGCAGGCCAGACGAATGCTGGGTGTGAACACCAACCCGTCCTTCACGCCGGCGGACGCAGTGATGCGCGACGTGGCAGAGGAGATGGGTGCAGCAGACACCTTCACATCGACGCCGGTGGGCGTCTACTTCGGTACGCCCGGCACGCGTGTTGCGGACCCGTACTTCGGGGGAGTGGGGCCCGATCGCACCGGGTGTACGGAGTGCGGCGCCTGTATGACCGGATGCAGGGTGGGAGCAAAGAACACCCTCGTCAAGAACTACCTGTACCTAGCCGAACGCGCGGGGGCGCGCATCCATTCGTTGACGACGGTGAAGGAGCTCCGGCCACGTCCGAACGGCGGATACGAAGTGCGCACCCGCCGCACCGACGGTATCCGAAAACGAGAGACCACTTTCACCGCCGATCAGGTGGTGGTCGCCGCAGGAACCTACGGGACGGCGCGTTTGCTCCTCGCGATGCAGGAATCGGCGGCATTGCCCAACCTGTCACCGCGGTTGGGGTCGGTGGTGCGCACCAACTCCGAGGCCGTACTGGCGGCAACGTCGAAGAGCCGTGACACGGACTTCACCGAGGGCGTTGCGATCACATCGTCGTTCCATCCGGATGACCACACGCACATCGAGCCGGTGCGGTACGGCAAAGGCAGCAACGCGATCGGACTGCTCCAGACGGTCCTCAGCGACGGCGGCGGACGGGTTCCGCGCCTGTTGAAGACGGTGGCCGTGGCGCTTCGGCATCCCGGCGCGTTCGCCCGCAGTCTGTCGGTGCGCCACTGGTCCGAGCGCACGGTCATCGCGCTGGTGATGCAAACGGACGACAACTCTCTCGAACTGACGAAGGGCAGACGACGCTTCGGTCGGGCAGTCGTGTCCCGGCCGGGATCGGGGACAGCGCCGCCGTCGTGGATTCCCCAAGGGCACACGGCCATCAGGAAGGCGGCGCGCAAGATCGGGGGTGATGCGGGAGGATCCCTCGCCGACGTCGTCAACATCCCCATGACCGCGCACTTCCTCGGTGGATGCGCGATTGGTGACTCACCCGAGACCGGCGTGGTGGACCCGTATCTGCGGGTATACGGGCACGAGGGCCTACACGTGTCCGACGGTTCGGTGGTGAGCGCCAACCTCGGTGTCAACCCCTCGCTCACGATCACCGCCCAGGCCGAACGCGCATTCGCACTGTGGCCCAACAGGGGTGAGCGGGATCCGCGACCCGAGCCGGGCACTCCGTACGTACGTATTCGCCCTGTCCCGCCGCATGATCCGGCCGTTCCCGCTCACGCACCCGGTGCGTTGCGCCTACCGACCGACACGAGACGAGAGGAGCCCGTCGATGTGGAGCGTGGCTGAATCGACCACCGAGCGCATCGACTGGCCGACGAGCGGGCCACCCCCGTGGCCGGCACGCGTCCGTGCCACGATCTGGTGGCACCGCAGCACTGCCGAGGCGTGTCGGATCGGTACGGGCGGTCCGCGAGATGGCGTCGTTCCGCTCACCCTGGCAATGATGGTGGAGTACCTGGAATCGCCGGTGGGACAGTATCGCGAGATACTCGCGAGTCCCGTGCTGCGGGCGCCGGGTGTCAGAACGGGCCTTTTTCCGCGGATGGCGGTTCCGTTCATCGCCGTGGACTCCGAGGCATCCGTGCACGGCGGCCGGACACACTGGCGGCTTCCCAAGGTGATGGCAGACTTCGACGGTGACGTGCTCGGCGGCTTCTCAGCTTCGGGCGTCGGCTGGCAGGTGTCGACGGCAACGACGCCCCACGGCCCACGGCTGCCCATCGCCGGTGCACTCGGCTTCGCGCAACCGGACGGGCAAGGTGACCGTCTCTCGGTGGCGTCGGCGCGTTTACGGGGTCACGGTCGGTTCGCGCGGGTGGAGGTTCGAGCCGATGGGCCGACGCTCGATAGCTGGTTGACTCCCGGCCCCCACTTCGGTGCCGTGATCACGGACGGACAGATGACGACTGGCGCTGCGGTGATCGACTGACGTCGACGTCCATAAGGGTGTGCGATGTCGCGACGATTGTCGGCGGCGACGGTGAATCCTCTTTTCTTGACTAATTCCAGAAAAGGGGCATACTGGTTCCCATGAGACACGACATGGATCCCGCAGCGCTGTTGCGCAGTGTGGGCCTACGTGTCACTGCGCCACGTGTTGCGGTGCTGAATGCGGTGACAGCCCAACCGCATTCGGACGTCGACGACATCGCGACAGTCGTGCGCCGTGAGCTCGGGAAAGTCTCGACTCAGGCGGTGTACGACGTACTCAAGGCGTGTACGGCGGCGGGTCTGCTCCGTCGCATCGAACCGGCCGGGTCTCCCGCGCGCTTCGAAACGCGGATCGGAGACAACCACCACCATCTCGTGTGCCGGAGCTGCGGCACAGTCGTGGATGTCGACTGCACGATCGGTGCGGCGCCGTGCCTCGAGCCGTCGCGCAGTCACGGCTTCGTCGTCGACGAGGCCGAGGTCGTGTTCTGGGGTCTGTGCGAGCAGTGCCGAACACTGCACGCCACTGCACCCTGACGCCCTGACTTCCTGACGCTCTGAACAGCTCTTTCCGCTCATCCCGTCCGACCACCCTCGACGAGGAGGATTTGTCATGCCCACAACGCCCGCAACAACCACGAACGCCGGTATCCCGGTCGCAAGCGACAACGAATCGCTGACCGCCGGCAAGCAGGGCCCGATCCTGCTCCACGACCATTACCTGATCGAGAAATTGGCTCACTTCAACCGTGAGCGCGTCCCGGAACGCGTCGTCCACGCGAAGGGCGGCGGTGCCTTCGGTGAACTCGAGGTCACCGGTGACGTCAGCAAGTACACGAAGGCGAAGCTGTTTCAACCGGGTGCGAAAACGGAGTCTCTGGTTCGGTTTTCAACCGTGGCAGGTGAACAGGGCGCCCCGGACACGTGGCGTGACCCGCGCGGTTTCGCGGTGAAGTTCTACACCGAGGACGGCAACTACGACCTCGTGGGCAACAACACGCCCGTCTTCTTCATCAAGGATCCGATCAAGTTCCCGGACTTCATCCACTCGCAGAAGCGCCTGCCGGGATCAGGCCTGCGTGACCACAACATGCAGTGGGATTTCTGGACTCTGCGCCCCGAGTCCGCGCACCAGGTGACCTGGGTGATGGGTGACCGTGGCATTCCGAAGACGTGGCGCCACATGGACGGCTTCGGATCGCACACCTACCAGTGGATCAATGCCGACGGGGAACGGTTCTGGGTGAAGTACCACTTCAAGACCGACCAGGGCATCGACTTCCTCACGCAGGCCGAGGCGGACGAGCTGGCCGGCACGAGCCCCGATCATCACCGGGCGGATCTGTACAACGCCATCGAGCGGGGAGAGTTCCCGAGCTGGACACTCAAGGTGCAGGTCATGCCGGTCGGCGAGGCCGAGGGCTACCGCGTGAACCCGTTCGACCTGACCAAGGTGTGGTCGCAGCAGGACTACCCGCTGATCGAAGTCGGTAAGTGGACGTTGAACCGTAACCCGGACAACTTCTTCGCCCAGATCGAGCAGTCGTCTTTCGCTCCCTCCAATGTCGTGCCCGGGATAGGTTTCTCACCGGACAAGATGCTGCTCGGCCGTGTCTTCTCGTACGCGGACGCGCACCGGTACCGGATCGGCGCCAATTACGAGCAGCTCCCGGTGAACGCACCCAAAGCGACGGTGAATTCGTACTCGATCGACGGTGCTATGCGGTATTCGACCAACCCGCCGCAGGCTCCGGTGTACGCACCGAACTCGTACGGCGGCGCGCACGCGGACCCCGCACGTGCAGGCGACGAAGGGCAGTGGGGGTTCGACGGGCAGGCGATCCGCGCCGGATACGTCGAGCACCCGGAGGACGGCGATTTCACGCAGGCCGGAACTCTCGTCCGTGAGGTGCTGAGTGACGAGGAGCGCGACCGGTTGGTCGACAACATCGTCGGTCACGTACTCGGAGGCGTCAGCGAACCCGTGCAGCTGAGGGTCTTCGAGTACTGGAAGAACGTCGACGAGGACCTTGGGAAACGCGTCGAAGAGGGGGTGCGTGCCGGTCAGCAAGGCTGACCGGGCGCCCGCCTCAGAGCAGCCCGAACCAGTACACGGCACAAGCAAGTGCGAACACGACCACCGTCTCCATGACGACCCTCCTCCAGTGGAACCCGAACTGACTCCATCATCCATCGCGGAGGGCCGAAACGCCCAATCCGGGCAGCGGAATTTTTCAAGATGTAGCCGAAAGTGAGGTAATCATGAACACGCCTGTCACGAGCGCACTCGATACCGATCAGCAGAAGATCACCGGCACAGCCCTCCAGGGCACTGTGGTGGACCTCATAGATCTGTCCTTGATCGCCAAGCAGGCGCACTGGAATGTGATCGGACAGAATTTCCGGTCCGTGCATCTCGCGCTCGACGAGCTCGTCGCCGCAGCCCGCGCGTTCACCGATCAGGCAGCAGAGCGGGCGGCCTCGATCGGGGTCAGCCCCGACGGGCGTGCCGCGACGGTCGCCAAGGATTCTGGAACCAAGGGCTTCGGCGAAGGCTGGACCAAGGACACCGAGGTCACGGCCGCCGTGGTCGGCAACCTGACCGCCGTGATCGAGCGACTGCGTGAGCGAATCGGTGACACCGCGTCCGCCGACCCGGTCACACAGGATCTCTTGATCGGGATCACAGCGCGCCTCGAGCAGTTGCACTGGATGTGGCAGGCGCAGATCGCCTGACCCAGTCGACGGGGATGCACGGCGAGGAGGACGACGCCTCGGGCCTCTGCGCCGTGCATCCGGATCGTGGGACGGCCGGTGTCATGGACTGGCGACCCGCAACGGCAGCACGCCCTGGTGGATCCGGCCGGCGATCTCGATCCGCGTCAGATGCACCTCGACACCGAAGGCCCGCCGCATGTGAGCGGGCGTGATCACCTCCTCGGTGGGCCCGAAGCAGGGCTTGTCGTACGCACTGAGCAGGAGCGAGCAGTCTGCGGTCTGCAGCGCGTGGGATGGGTAGTGCGTGTTCATCACCACCGAGATGCCGCGCTGGTGCGCGAGGGTGTCGAGCAGGTCCAGGACGATGAGTTGGTTCTTGAAGTCGAGGCCGGTCTCCGGCTCGTCGAGTACGAGCACCGCCGGCTCGGCGACGAGGGCGCGGGCGATGAGCACCATCTGGAACTGGCCGCCGCTCATCTGCCCGCACGGCACGTGGTGTAGGTGGCTGATTCCGATATCCGCCATCACCTGTTCGGCCATCCGGACCTCACGTGCGCCGGGTTGGGAGAGCAGGGGCAGATGGGCGCTGCGGCCGATGGTGACCATGTCGAGCCCCGTCAGAGACACGGAGGATGCGTTACGCGCTTGGGGCACGTAGGCGACGCGGCGCCACAGTTCGGTGGGGCGCATGGTGGCGATATCGTTCCCGTCGAGCGTGCTGACCCCGGAAGTCCAGGGCAGCAGGCCCACCATGCACCGCAGCAGGGTGGTCTTGCCGACGCCGTTGGGGCCGAGGATGGCAAGGATCTGCCCGGCCTCGACAGTGAAGGAGATGTCTCGGAGGACGGGCTGGCGCCGACGGTAGCCGAAGGTGCCGGACTCGATGACCAGAGTCATTCCCATTTCCCCCCGGTCTTGCGCAACAGCACCACGAAGAACGGCGCGCCGACGAAGGCGGTCAGCACCGAGATCGGGATCTCCGACGTGCTGACGGTGCGGGCAAGGGTGTCGATGACCAGTAAGAACGTGGCTCCGAGGAGGACACTGATCGGGACCACGAAGCGGTTGTTGTTGCCGCAGAGCATTCGGGCGCAGTGCGGGATCAGCAGCCCGACCCACCCGACCTGCCCGCACATCGACACCGCCGAGGCGGTGATGAGGGTGGCCGCCACGATGATGATCGCCCGCGTGCGGCGGATGTTCATGCCCGATGCCCGTGCCTCGTCTTCGCTCAGCGCGAGGACGTTCAGTCGCCATCGCAACAGTACGATCACCGCCACCCCCAGGAGGATGACAGGGACGCCGATGAGCAGACTCTCGCCGCTCGCGCCGGCGAGGGAACCCATCAGCCAATAAGTGATCTGCGGGAGCTTCTCGTTGGGGTCGGCGGTGTACTTGAGCATCGAGAGGATCGCGGTGGCGATGGCCGCGACCACGACGCCGGAGAGGATCAACATCACGATATTGCTGCGGCCGTTGGTCTTGGAGATCGCGATCGTCAGCGCTACCGCGCACAGCCCGAACACCAGCGAGATCAGCTGCACGCCGATCATCGGGAGGCTCAGGATCAACCCGAGCACGGCGCCCACGGAGGCACCCGCAGTGACGCCGAGGGTGTCGGGGGTGGCCAGGGGATTGGCGAAGATGCTCTGGAACGCGGCCCCGGCGCATGCGAGGCCCGCGCCGACAATGACGGCGAGCACGATGCGCGGCAACCGCAACCCGAACACGACGGAGTCCAGCACGGGGCTCACCGCATCGCCGCCGAGCCGCGAGCCGAGCGCGGCGACCACTTCCCCTGCCGATAAGGGGAAGCGGCCTGCCCCGACGCACAGCGCCGCCGAAACGGCCAGTGCCAGGACCAGCGCGGCGGGTACCCACCAACGCAGGCGCCCTTCGCTGACCGCGAGGTCACTCATGCGCGAAGTGACCCTGGTAGATCGAGTTCGCCTGCTCCTTGCCGAGATCGAACCCGTAGATCGCCCGGTAGTAGTCCTGGGTCTCCGCGATGAGGTCGATGTCGTCGAAGTTCGCCGGGTAAAGGACCTTGCCCAGCCATTCGGCGATCAACGGAGCATCCGGGTTCGGTGTGAACCAGCTCCACATGCCCAGGTCGTTGCTGAACACGGTGCCCTCCTGCACCGCGCGCAGCGCTGACAGGTCGAGGCCGTCGACGGTGTTCGTGAGCATCTGTTCGGGGGTGATTCCGGCCTGGCCGGACCCTCCTATCAGGATCACGTCCGGGTCCCACGCCAGGATCTGCTCAGCGGTGACGGCCGCCAACCCGCCCTGGGCGCCGACCGCGGCGTTGTCGGCATTGACCGCCTGGAGCCAGTAGTACCCGAAGAACGGGGTCTCGCCCGCCACACGGAGGGTGCCCGAGGAATAGTTGAAGATGATCAGAACGCTGCGTTTCGCTTCCGCGGCGATCCCCTCTGTCCGGCTGGTGGTCTCGGCGATCATCTCGGTGCCGCGAGCTATCACCGCGTTCATCTTCCCGGGCTCCTGAAACACGTCCTCGAGGAGTCTCAGCCAGTCCTGATACACCGTGGTCGGGTCACCGCTGGTGGAGAAGCCGACGGCGGGTATTCCCGCGGTGGCGAACAGTTCCGCGTGGCCGGTGTTGTTCGCGTTGTAGAAGACGACGTCGGGTGCGAGCTCGAGCAGCGTCTCGACGTTGAGCTCGCCGTTGTCGTAGTAGCTGGTGTCCACCTCGAGGATCTCCGGTGCCATGTCCGCGACCACCGTCTCCTCGAGTGAGCGCACCACCGCGTCGGACATGCCCACCAGGTGCGGGGCGTCACCCTGGTGATACGCAACATAGGTCGAGGCCAGGGGGATCTCGTCGATGGCAACCCGCTCGATATCGGCGGGAATGATCACCTCCTCGCCGGTGTGGTCGACGATGGTGATGGTGTCCGTGCCGTCGGCATCGGTGTTCGCTGCGCAGCCGACCAGCGCCAGGGCCATGGTGCCCGCGAGGACGAGAGCAGAGAATCTACGTGGCATCGAATTGTCTTTCGGGCTAGGAGGTGATGCTCCGCGCGCCGCGGAGCTGTGGCGAACCGGCGCATCAGCCGACGAGGGTGACGATCAGCCGGGCCCGCTCCCGCGCGGTCACTTCATGCGGGTTCTCTGCGGCAACATGCAGGATGGCTCCGGTTCGCAGCGTGTGGATGTTGCCGTCCACGGCGAAGTCCACCGACCCCTCGACGACGTGCACGAGGATCGGCAGGGGCGCCTTGTGCTCCGCGAGGACCGCGCCCTTGTCGAAGGCGAGTTGCCGGATGCGGAACCCGTCCCCGTCGAACGTGAAGTGCGGGGAAACCTTTCCGTCGAGGATGGGGTTCTGCTCGGCGAGCGCACCGAGACCGTCAGCGACGAGGGCGGTGGACGATTCGGACATGGCGGGAGTCTCCCTTCTCAGGAATCAATGATGTTAGCCTTGCCTAATTAGATACGGTGATGCTCGCACATTGCGCGGGGGATGTCCGTTGCCATGGCAACCAGCACCACGAGAGGCGTGTCACAGTGAAGGGTTCGGTCGAACGGGATCGGCAGTGGATTGCACAGGCTGCGCAGAGCGAACTGTTCGCCGGCTTCTCGGAACGCGAGATCGTGCAGGTGACCGACTGTCTGGGCGCACACTTGGTCGCGTTCTCCCCTGGGCAGGTGCTGGTGCGGGGTAACTCGCGAGTGGGTGCGGTCGGCCTGGTCCTCGACGGTTCGGTGTTCGTCAGCGCGTACGACGAGAGTGGTTCGCGCAACCTTGTCAGCGCAATGACGAGAGGAGAGGTGTTCGCGGAGGATCTGCTCGCGCACGCCAACCACCACACGGAGCATGCTGTGACCGGTGCGGAGTCAGGACGAGTGTTGCTACTCGGTATGGACAAGATCGTGCATGCGCAGGGGCCACTGTGTCATTTGCGGAGCCGCGTCGTCGAGAATCTCTTCCGCGTCATGGCGGCGAAGAATCGGATGCTGCGGAAGAAGCTCTTGGTCGTCTCCCGGAAGTCTTTGCGCGATCGGATCGTCTTGTTCCTCGAGGAGCAGCAGAAGAATGCCACGTCCTCGAACTTCACCGTGGTGTTCTCCCGTGCGGAACTTGCCGATTATCTCAATGTCGACCGTGCGGCGCTCTCCCGAGAGTTGACGCGGATGAGAAGCGAGGGCCTGATCGACTTCCACCGGAACAGCTTCGAGGTGAAGTCGGACCTCGCCGCATACTGGACCGAGACCTCCGCCGCGCTCGACTGAATCTCCCGGGTGTGCCCGCGGGCGAGAACTGTTCTTGCCCAGTCGATTGGTGAACTGTCGGACAGCATTGCTAGGTTGAACCGCACTCCGGCGTGTGCGTGAACCTTCGCACCGAACTGTTTGTGCGAAAGGTGCTGTCTTCCATGGTGATGGGTGCGACCCACGCAATGTCGGGTGCTGCGGTGGGGCTTGTCGTCGCAGACCATCTTCCCCTCGAGTGGGGAGGCCCGACCTCCACGGCCGAGACCTTCACCTTTGCGGCAGTGTGTGCCGGTGCCGCCCTGATTCCAGATCTCGACACCACACAGTCCACCGTGTCCAGGTCGTTCGGGCCGTTCAGCAAACTGCTAGCCCGGGCGATCGATTCGATCTCACTCGGCTTCTACACGATCACCAAGGGTGGCAAAGATGGAAAGCGCCGCGGCGGGCACCGAACCTTCACGCACACCGCGCTTTTCGCCGGTGGACTCGGTGCGGGGGTTACCGCACTCGTGATGCACTTCGGGAAACCGGCGATCATGGGAGTGCTCTTCTTCGCAATGGGATTGGCGTTGCGGGGTCTGGCGGGCGAGTTTGCGAAGAAGAAGGGCTGGCTGGTGGTTTCGCTGCTGGCTGCTGCGTTCGCGGCGTTGACGTGGCAGTGGTATCCGACGGACGCCGGGTCCCTCGGTCTCGGCGTCGCAGTGGCACTCGGTTGCGTCACCCACTGCCTGGGCGACGCCATCACGAAAGAGGGGGTTCCTTTTCTGGCGCCGTTCATTCCGTGGCGGCGCGAACATTGGTGGGAATTGCGTCTGCCGTCGTTCCTGTCGATCCGGGCGGGGGGCAAGTTCGAGAAGATCGTGTTGGGTCCGGCCCTCACCTTGGCGGTGGTCGCACTCGGTGTGTGGGCGGTCGACGGCGCGCCGGAAGCGATCTACGACGCGTTCGTTCCGGCGGCGGTGCAGATGTGATTCGACCTCGCGGCCACTGAGCCTCAGCCGAGTCGGCGCACCTTCTCGACGACCCGCGTGAATACGTCGTCGAACTCCGACTTGGGCGGCTCCTCGAACGCGATGACCACAACGCTGTATTCGTCGACTGCTGCGTACCCGAGAAAGACTTCGGTGTCCGACCAGTCCGGGTTGTCAGGATCGCCGACCTCGTGCAGGATCGCGGCATCCTCGTCGGCGAGCGCTGGAGGAAGATCGAGGCTCTCCGTCCGATAACTGCGCTGGCTCGTGCTGCCGAAACTGGTGGACGTCACGGTGTGAGACGAGCACTGCCCGGTGTGCGCCTCGACCACCCGAGGTACATCCGTGCGTGTCTCGCTGACCAGCATCATGTACGCGCCGCCGCTTTCGAGGAGTGCGCCGCTGGCAGTGCCGTTCTCGATCAGGCGTGCACGTGCGTTGTCGGCGTAATGGCTCTCGCCCTCACAGTGGGCTGGAGCGAACACGGGATTCATATCCGCTCCGGTCCCGGAACTCGGGGCGTGGATGTTGAGGTTCAGGATCATCTGATCGTCGCGCGGAAGCCGGTGGACCTGCGCTCCGGCCGGCAACTCCGATGCTTCCAGCAACAGGTCCGCGACGTCGACGCCAGTGTCGTTGACTGAAGCCGTGTCCGGGCTCCCGCACGCGCTGGCTCCCAGCACACCCACTGCGGCGACGGCAATCAACCAGTTCTTCGACACGAGCTGTCCCTTCGAAACGATGAGGCCCTGTCCGAATTACATCCGGACAGGGCCTCATCTGTATCAACTCACTGTCGGGGTGGCGGGATTTGAACCCACGACCTCTTCGTCCCGAACGAAGCGCGCTACCAAGCTGCGCCACACCCCGTGTTGAACCTCGGCCAGCTTACAGTATCGAGTCAGTGGGGATTAAATCGCCAGGTCAGCCACGTAGTGCAGTCGACTCCGGTGGAGCTTTCAGGTTCCGCTCGGCACCCGCGTCGGGGCCACGATTCTTCGATGCCACCAACGTCAGGAGAGTGGCTTCGGGTCGGCAGCAGAACCGCAGCGGAACCCAAGGCGACGTTCCCAGCCCTGCCGAAACGTGAAGCTGGGTGTGCGCACCCCACGTCGACGGGCCCTTCACCCGCGAACGATCGATCTCACAATTGGTGACCAGTGCCCCGTAGAACGGCAGGCACAACTGACCGCCATGGGTGTGCCCGGCGAGAACGAGGTCGTAGCCGTCGTCGGCGAAACGGTCCAGCACCCGCGGTTCGGGGGAGTGTGTGATGCCGAGGCGCAGGTGTGCCAGAGGGTTCGGCGGCCCGGCGATCGTGTCGTATCGGTCCCGCTTCAAGTGCGGGTCGTCGACGCCCGCCGACGCAATACGAACGCCTGCCACCTCGAGTTCGCGGCGCACATGTGTGACGTCGTGCCACCCGCGTTCGGTGAACGCTGCCCGCAGATCACCCCAGGGCAAGGGGGCACCGAAAACCCGCTTGTTGGACTTCGTCAGGTAGTGGAAGGGATTCTTCGGCCGCGGCGCGAAGTAGTCGTTGCTACCGAAGACGAAGAGGCCGGGACGAGCGAGCAGGTTGCCCATCGACTGAACGACCGAGGGAACGGCACGCGGGTGCGCGAGATTGTCGCCGGTGTTGACGACGAGATCGGGATCGAGCCCGTCCAGTTCGCGAAGCCAGTTCTGTTTCAGCCGTTGTCCGGGCATCATGTGCAGGTCGCTGATATGCAGCACACGCAGGGACGATGCGCCCGGTTCGAGTACGGGCATCGTCACCTCGCGCAGCGCGAACGCATTGCGTTCGACGAGGGAGGAATAGCCGATCCCCAGTGCGGCGGCACCCGCCGTAGCGGCGGCAGTGCGGGTCAGATTGGTACGGAACTGGTCAGACACTCCTTCAGGATACTGATGGATGCAATCGAGATGCCGATTGTGATCAAGGGCGCGTAGCGTTCCGCTCATGCCGGACACACTCAAAGAACGACTTCGCGCTGACATGACCGCCGCCATGAAGGCCAAGGATGTGTTGCGCACATCGACCATTCGGATGCTCATGGCGGCTGTTCAGAAGGAAGAGGTCTCCGGGAAGGAGGCGCGCGAACTCACCGACGACGACATCGTCAAGATTCTCACCAAGGAATCCAAGAAGCGCGGTGAGGCCGCCGAGATCTACACCGAGAACGGGCGCGGGGAACTCGCTGCCAAGGAGCACGCGGAAGCGCAGATCATCGACGAATATCTGCCCACACCCCTCGACAACGCCGAACTCGCGGAAGTCGTCGACACCGCGATCGCGCAGGTTGCGGAAGAGATCGGGCAGCGACCGGCGATGAAGCAGATGGGTCAGGTCATGAAGGTGGCCACCGCTCTCGCCACAGGAAAGGCCGACGGCTCCCGAATCTCGGCAGCCGTCAAATCCCGCCTCTGACCTGCGTGTCAGTCGATCCGACCGGACCCCCGGCCGACGCTAGGTCAGCGGGGGATCGGGGGGATCTGAATGGGCGGTAGTCCGGGAATCTGGATCGGCGGCACCTCGATGGCCGGCGCTCCATCGGAGGGCGCCGGTGCCGACTCCGGTGCCCGCACCGAACCGTCACTGATGTAGATGGTGATGGACGAACCGGGGACTGCCGAACCCGAAGGCGACATCCCGGTCACGGTGCCTTGTTCGGCCGAACTTTCGGTGGTCACGGAATTCACCGTGAAACCGCTCTCCTGAAGGCGCTGCGACGCCGTGGCCTCGGTCAGGCCGGTCACGTCGGGTACCTGCCCGTTCTGTGAACCGCGCACGTACTTTTCCGACACCGGGGGCAGATGCGTCGGTCCCCAGTTGCCGACGATCGGCATCATCGCCTGGAACCAGGTTTGTGCCGGGGTGGTGCCACCGAACAGGTTTCCGTCACCGCAGGGACGCAGCGGCGCCGTGCAGATCTCACCCGGTGTGGGCGAGTCGCCGTAAACGTACACGGCGGCGGCGAGATTGTTGGTGAATCCGAGGAAGCCGGACGACATGTGCGATTCGGTGGTACCCGTCTTACCCGACATGGGCAGGGTCCATCCGGCGGCAGCGGCTGCGCCCGCCGACGTGCCGCCGGGTTGATCGTCCTTGCTCAATGCGTTCGCCAAGGTGTCCGCCAGCCCTGGGTCGACAACCTGCTCACAGGCTTGTTCTGTGAGGGAAACCGGTTTGCCCTCGCGGTCGAAGATCGAATCGATCGGTGTGGGTGGGCACCACTTGCCGTGCGATGCCAAAGTCGCCGCCACGTTGGACAGCTCCAGCGGGTTGATCCAGGTCGGTCCGAGGGTGAACGAACCGAGATTCTGCGCCTTCTGGAATTCCGCCATGCTGCGGTCGTCGAATCCGGAGGTCCCCGGTTCGGTGTAGGAGCGCAGACCGAGTCGCACCGCCATGTCGACAGTGGGTTCGACCCCGGTCGCCGCGATCAACTTGACGAAGGCGGTGTTCGGAGACTTCGCGAGCGCATCCGTCACGGACATCTGGGGCGGGTAATTTCCCACGTTCTCCACGCAGTACGTGGCCGGGGGGCATCCTGCTGCGCCGCCGTCACCCATACCCCGGACCTGGAACCGTTGAGGCACGTCCAGGACAGCACTCGTGCCGAGGCCCTGTTCCATTGCCGCAGCGGTGGTGAAGATCTTGAAGATGGAACCTGCACCCGCGCCGACCAACGAGTACGGCTGCGGCTGCACGGTCTCGTGTGCCTCCGCATCCAGACCGTAAGTGCGGCTGCTGCCCATCGCCAAGACCCGGTGTTGGTCCTGTCCGGGTTGCACCACGTTCATGACGTTCGCGATGCCGTCGAGTGTCGGGGATGCGTTGTCGACGAGGGCGCGTTTGGTCGTGTCCTGAACCTGCGGGTCGAGGGTGGTCTTGATCAGGTATCCGCCCTTCCTGATCTGCTCACGGCTCATCCCTGCCTCGGCCAGATACTGCAGCGCGTAGTCGCAGAAGAAGCCGCGGTCTCCGGCAGCGATGCAACCGGCCGGAAGGATGTTCGGTTCGGGAAGGACACCGAGTGGCTCGTCCTTCAGGGCGCGGAACTCGTCGGCCCGGTCGGGAATGGTCTCGATCATCGTGTCGAGCACGGTGTTGCGGCGATCCACCACACCGTCGGCGTTGGTGTACGGGTTCAGCGCGGAACTCGACTGCACCATGCCGGCGAGCATCGCGGACTGCTTCACGTTCAGGTCGGCGGCGTCGATACCGAAGTAGGTTTGTGCCGCGGCCTGGATGCCGAACGCCCCGTTGCCGAAGGGAACCAGGTTGAGGTACCGAGTGAGGATTTCCTCTTTGCTCAGCTCCTTGTCGAGCGTCAGTGCCATCCGGATCTCACGGATCTTTCGGGCGGGAGTCGTCTCGATAGCTGCCCGACGCTCCGCATCGGTCTTGGCCACGACCAAGAGCTGATAGTTCTTCACGTACTGCTGATCGAGCGTGGATGCACCCTGCTGGATTTCACCACTCGTGGTGTTCGTGAGGAAGGCGCGAATGGTGCCCTGCCAGTCGACGCCCTGATGCTCGGCGAAGCGGCGGTCCTCGATGGAGACGATCGCCAGCTTCATCTGGTCCGAGATCTGCTCGCTAGGCACCTCGAATCGGCGTTGGTCGTACAACCACGCGATCGGGTTCCCTTCGATGTCCACCATCGTCGAGACGGCAGGAACGGTCCCTTCGACCAATTCCGCGGACACGTTGTCGACGGTGTCCGCGGCCCGGTTCGAGGCATAACCGAACCCTCCGGCCAGCGGAAACATGACTCCGGCGAGCAGGACGCCCGCCAGAGCGGAGCATCCCGCGAGCTTCGCCACTGTTTTTACGATCGGCACGCGCTACAGCGTACGTGCCATGTGCTCGAGGAGCTGCGTCGTGGCCCCCAGCAAACTCGACTTTTCTACGGGAAAAGCCCCTGAACACCGACGATGCACGGACGTACCAAATAGAGCGAACTTTCGTCTTGCGCGTAGAGATTTCTTTACCTAAATTGTGTGAACAGTGTGATGGAGATAACACTTCATTGCCGATGTGGTGCAGGTTGCTCGTGTTACGGGCGAATCCTGTGCAGACACTCCGTGTGTTGCGAGGCACACGGACTCGGAGAGGGGAAGAGAATGCACCTGACCACCCCAACCAGTCGTCTCGACGTCGAGCAGGCCGAAGCTCGAATTGCCTGGGTCACCCAGGCCCGTTGCCGGGAGGTGGATCCGGATCAGTTGTTCGTCAGGGGAGCGGCGCAACGCAAGGCGGCGACGATCTGCCGACATTGCCCGGTGCTGATGCAGTGCGGTGCGGATGCACTCGACAACCGAGTCGAGTTCGGTGTCTGGGGTGGCATGACGGAACGTCAGCGGCGCGCGCTCCTCAAACAGCATCCCGAGGTCGAGTCCTGGTCCGCATTCTTCGAACGTCAGCGTCAGCTTCAGCGTCAGTCCGCAGGCTGACCTCGGTTCGAGTCCGTCCTCGGGCTCGGTCCGTCCTCAGTACGAAGGGGGTCAGCTCGTTCGAGTGAGCTGATCCCCGACCGCACGCAGCGCCTCGAGGTCGGAGACCTCGAACGGCAGCGAGGGGACACCCACCAGCGGCACGTTCGGATGCGCGGCAGTGAATCGCGTCAGCAACTGCAGTTCGCGTTTCGCTATCACGCCGCGGTGGGCGTGAACCCGAAGGACCGCCGCGGTCAGTTCGTCGCCTTCACTCCGACGCTCGTCCGCCACGGTGAGCGCATGATCGGTCGACAGTGAACACAGCGTGGGGTGTGTCCGATTGAGTACCAGACCGGCAAGCGGCATGTCGTCGCCCGACAACCGGTCGACGAAGAACGCCGCCTCCCGCAAGGCATCGGGTTCGGCGGCCGCGATCACGAGGAACTTGGTCGTCGGCTTGCGAAGCAACTCGTAGGTGCGGTTGGCGCGTTCGCGGAAACCACCGAACATCGAATCGACCGACTGCACGAAATTCGATGCGTCGGACAGCATGCGGCTGCCGACGATGGTCGAAACACCCTTGAGGGCCAGTCCCATCGCCCCCGTGACCAATCGGCTGATGCCGCGACCGGGGGCCGTGAACAACCGGATCATCTTGCCGTCGAGAAAGGCGCCGAGGCGCTGCGGGGCGTCGAGGAAATCGAGCGCGTTGCGCGACGGTGGTGTATCGACCACCACGAGATCCCACTGTTCGCTCGAGGCGAGCTGGCCCAGCTTCTCCATCGCCATGTACTCCTGCGTGCCGGAGAACGACGTGGCCACCGTTTGGTAGAAGGGGTTCGCGAGGATCTGCTCGGCCTTCTCCGACGGAGAATGCTCGATCACCATCTCGTCGAACGTGCGACGCATGTTCAGCATCATGGCGTGCAGTTCGCCCTTCGAATCCGGGCCCAAAGGCACCCGCTGCGGCGAATTGTCGAGGTCTTGGACGCCCAGCGCCTGGGCGAGTCGGCGGGCGGGGTCGATCGTCAGCACCACCACACGTCGCCCTTGTTCGGCCGCTCGTAGTGCCAGCGACGCGGCCGTGGTGGTTTTACCGACACCACCGGCCCCACAGCAGACCACGATTCGGGTGTCGCGCTCGGCCAGGATGTTCGCAACATCGAGTGCCGGCGCGGTGCGGCGGTGGTGATGGCCGGTCTTGGTCATGACACGCCCTGTTCTGTCAGGTATTCGGCAAGTTCGTACAGGCCACCCAGATCCACGCCGTCGGCCAGGGTCGGCAGTTCCAACCGGGCGCCGTCAACCTCGCGGAGGGCCTCGGCGCTTTCGTCCTGAGCTCGGAGAACGGCTGCATGCTCGATTGTCTCGGTCAGAAGCCCCGCGAAGTCGTCGTCGGAAAGGATGACACCGGAAGCCTTCAGGCCTGCCTGGATTGCCTTCGCGTCCACCTCGGCCCGGGCGATCGACTCGAGTGCGTCGTCCGGAAGGAACTGCGGGCTCGTGCGGTTGACGATGATCGAGCCGAGCCGAAGATCCGATGCAGCCAGGGCAGCCGCGGCATCAGCGGTCTCCTGCACGGGCAACGCCTCGAGCAGCGTGACCAGGTGGACCGCCGTCTCGTCGGAATGGAGCAACCGGACGACACCCTCGCTCTGAGCGCGGACCGGTCCGCCCTTCGCCAGGTCGGCCATCGCCTTCGTCACGTCCAGAAAGTTGTTGATCCGCCCCGTCGGGGGTGCATCGACCACCACCGTGTCGTACACGTGGTTACCCGATGCGTCCGAACGCACCACGCACTCTTTGATCTTTCCGGTGAGCAGCACGTCGCGCAGCCCCGGTGCGATGGTGGTGGCGAACTCGATGGCTCCGAACCTGCGCATCGCGCGGCCCGCGAAACCGAGGCTGTAGAACATGTCGAGATATTCGAGGAATGCCGTCTCGATGTCGATCGCCAACGCGTGAACCTCGCCGCCGCCGTCGGCAGATGCCACCTTGGTCTCCCGGGGCGGTAGTGGGGGCACATCGAAGAGTTGTGCGATGCCTTGCCTGCCCTCGACCTCGACGAGCAGCACTCGTCGTCCGCCCTGGGCCAAAGCCAACGCCAGAGCCGCAGCCACCGTGGACTTCCCGGTCCCGCCCTTGCCCGAAACGAAGTGCAGGCGGGCCTGCGAGGCATTCTCCGGCCACGTCTGTGCGCGCTGATCCGATGTCGCTACCACGCGACGAGCCTATAAGTCCGAAGACCGAGATGTGCGGGGGATAGGCTCACCGGCATGAGTGAATTGATTTCCTGGGAGTACGCGACCGTTCCGCTGCTCACCCACGCGACCAAGCAGATCCTCGATCAATGGGGTGGCGACGGATGGGAACTCGTGTCCGTGCTGCCCGGACCCACCGGCGAGCAGCACGTGGCCTACCTGAAGCGTCCGAAGGGCTGAACGTCGTGGCAGACACCTCGCAGATCTGGACGGCCCGACTGGCCGAACTGAACGTCGTGCTCCCGCCCGTCGCCGCCCCCGTGGCCGCATACGTGCCGGCCGTCCGCACCGGCGACTACGTGTACACCTCGGGGCAATTGCCGATGGTGGACGGCAAGCTCGGGCTCACCGGAAAGGTCGGTGCCGACGTGTCCGAGCAAGACGCGAAAGCGGCGGCGCGTACCTGCGTGCTGAACGCCCTCGCTGCGGTCGACGATCTGGTCGGCATCGACTCCGTGGTGCGGATCGTGAAGGTCGTCGGATTCGTGGCGTCCGCAGACGGATTCACCGGTCAGCCGGGCATCGTCAACGGGGCGTCCGAGTTTCTGGGCGAGTTGTTCGGGGACGCCGGCGTGCACGCGCGTTCCGCCGTCGGAGTTTCGGAACTTCCGCTCGGATCGCCTGTCGAGGTCGAACTGATCGCCGAAGTCCGCTGAGGCGAAGGTTTGCTGACATGACCCACCCCGCCTACGCGCAGTTGCGAGCGGTGACCCCGCTGGCCTCGGTGATGCTGGAAAACAACCCGGGGATGATGACCCTGGACGGCACCAACACGTGGATTCTTCGAGTCCCGGGCAACGATCGGTGTGTGGTCGTCGATCCGGGGGACCACGACGAAGAGCATCTGCAGCGCGTGGCGGGTGTGGCGTCGGTGGCCCTGACTCTGATCACCCACCGTCACTTCGACCACACCGGCGGTGTGGACCGGTTCGCCGAGATCACCGGAGCGCCGGTCCGCTCGGTCGATCCCACGTTCCTACGGGGTGGTGCGGCTCGGCTACAGGCGGACGAGGCGCTCGAGGCTGCCGGGCTGACCCTGCGTGTCGTACCCACTCCGGGGCACACCGCCGACTCGGTATCGATCCTCGTCGAGGCTCAGGGGTATCCTTCCGCCGTGCTCACCGGGGACACCATTCTGGGCCGGGGCACCAGCGTCCTGGACGACTCCGACGGAAACCTCGGTGACTACCTCGCGTCGCTTCGCCGTCTCCTCGAACTCGGGGAAGGGCTGGTGGTTCTGCCCGGTCACGGTCCGGACCTACCCGACCTGACAGCCGTCGCGCAGGAGTACCTCGACCACCGCGAAGACCGCCTCGAGCAGGTGCGGGTGGCTCTCGAGGTTCTCGGTGCCGACGCCTCCGCGCGTGCGGTGGTCGAACATGTCTACTCGGACGTCGATCCCAAGCTGTGGCCGGTTGCCGAGAAATCCGTCAACGTTCAGCTCGAATACCTGCGGTCGTGAACTTCGGCCACCTCCGGGTTGCGGGGGTGGCCGAAATTCACGGACAGTTCGAACGAGTGATCAGTTCCCGATGATCAACGGGCGCGTCGCGCGAGTCGCTCGGAATCCGAGATGAGCACGCTCTTGCCCTCGAGGCGCAGCCAACCGCGGTGCGCGAAGTCGGCGAGTGCCTTGTTCACGGTTTCGCGGGAAGCGCCGACGAGTTGGGCGATCTCTTCCTGCGTCAGATCGTGGGTGACCCGGAGCGAACCTGCCTCCTGGGTGCCGAACCGCTGC
The DNA here is from genome assembly GCF_055231015.1 of Rhodococcus quanlei. Taxonomy (NCBI): domain Bacteria; kingdom Bacillati; phylum Actinomycetota; class Actinomycetes; order Mycobacteriales; family Nocardiaceae; genus Rhodococcus; species Rhodococcus quanlei. The sequence goes on from NZ_JBUYWD010000006.1 coordinate 206,920, forward strand.
GCGAGCTGCAGCAACGCCTTGGCGACACGGCCGGGAACATCCGTGAAGATGAGGTCCGCGAGGCTGTTGTTGGTGCGGCGCAGGCGGCGAGCCAACACGCGCAGCAGCTGCTCGGCGATCTCGGGTCGATGGTCGATCCACTGCTTGAGTGCCTCGCGGTCCATGCAGACGGCGCGCACTTCGGTGACAGTTGTGGCGGTGGAGGTACGTGGACCGGGGTCGAAGATCGACAACTCGCCGAACATATCGGAGGGGCCCATGATGGTCAGCAGATTCTCTCGACCGTCGGGGGACCGGCGGCCGATCTTCACCTTGCCGCTCGCGATGATGTACAGGCGGTCGCCGGGTTCACCTTCGTTGAAGATGACGTGACCGCGAGGGAAGTCGACAGGCTGCAGCTGCTTGGTCAGCGCTGCCACTGCTGAGGGCTCGACTCCTTGGAAGATGCCGGCTCTTGCCAGGACGTCGTCCACGTGCGCTCCTTGGGAATTGTTCGTCTGTGTCACTCGATGCCCGCCGTCGTTGGGTGCACCGTTCAGGTGTGCGGTGTAACTGGTTCGGCCTCGAAGTCTACGACGACACACCGGTGCTCGAGTGACTGATGGCGTCTAAGTGCCGGAAAGTTGCGCCGAAAGCTGCTTCCGGTGCTGCGTCAGCTTGCGCGACGGGAGCCTGCGTCGGCGATGTTCGTCGCGTCGGCGGGAGGGCTCGGGACGCCTTTCTTGCGCAGGTGGAGGCGTTCTTGGGCATGGGGAAACCCTTTGTCTGCCAGGTTGGCCACGTCGTCCTGGCCCGCCTGGTCGAGGAATTCCTCCACCTCCTGCTCGCGCACGGCGAGGCGCCGCAGCCGGTATTCCACGCGCTCCATGGCCAATGCGAACAGCATCAGAAGCACTGGGAAGAGGATCACAGCGAGACCTTGCATACCGGAGAGTAAACACGGAGAAGGTCTCAGATGCGACACAGCAGCGAATCCGATCGCACCGGCATCCGTATTGTCGGAGGCGTGAAACCGACGCGATCCGAGGAACCTCGAGTGCGTCGGCGGCCTTCTGTCGCTGCCGACGAACCGGAGTCCCGCCTTGCTCTCGTTCGCAGAGCCCGGCGGATGAACCGCAAGCTCGCGGTCGCGTTCCCGAACGTGTATTGCGAACTCGACTTCACGACGCCGCTCGAACTGGCGGTGGCGACCATCTTGTCGGCACAGTGCACAGATGTCCGGGTCAACCAGGTCACGCCTGCCTTGTTCGCCCGCTATCCAGACGCGAAGTCGTACGCGGAGGCCGACCGTGTCGAACTCGAGGAATACATCAGAACCACAGGCTTCTACCGGAACAAAACGACATCGTTGATCGGACTGGGGCAGGCATTGCTCGACCGATTCGACGGTGAGGTGCCGGCAAATCTGAAAGACCTCGTCACCCTGCCGGGAATCGGCCGCAAAACGGCCAACGTCGTTCTCGGCAACGCGTTCGGTGTGCCCGGAATCACTGTCGATACCCATTTCGGACGCCTGGTGCGGCGATGGAAGTGGACGGCGGAAGAAGATCCGGTGAAGGTCGAGCGCGCGGTCGGCGAGCTCGTCGAACGCAAGGAGTGGACCCTGCTGTCACATCGCGTGATCTTTCACGGCCGCCGGGTGTGTCACGCCAGGAAACCGGCCTGCGGGGTGTGCGTCCTCGCGAAGGATTGCCCGTCGTTCGGTATCGGTCCCACCGATCCTGTCGAGGCGGCGAAGCTCGTGAAGGGTCCCGAGACCGATCATCTGCTCGCACTGGCGGGAGTGTGACGGTGACCGATGTCTAGTGCAGCACGGTGGAGCCTCGCCGCCCTCGTGGTGGTGGTTGCTCTCGTTGTGGCGATGTGGCCCCGTACCGACACCGACGATGCCGGTCCCGGCCAACGCGGCGGAGCCACGTCCGCGAACGGACAGTCGTCCGTGGGCGACGCCGAGCTGGCAGGCCTGCGAACGGATGCCGGACTTGCCGAGTGTCCACAGCCGGAAGAAGTGCCCGAGCCCGGAGCTGCGCTTGCCGGTGTGAACGTGTCGTGCCTGACAGACGGCAGTTCCGTCGATCTTGCGTCCGCGCTCGCCGGTACCCCCGCGATCGTGAACCTGTGGGCCTACTGGTGCGCACCGTGCGCCGAGGAACTGCCGTACCTCCAACAGTTTTCCGAACGCGCCGCCGATGCGGTTACCGTGCTAACGGTGCACACCGATCCGAACGAAGCTGCGGCTCTCTCCCGGCTCACCGACTACGGCGTGACCTTGCCCGGCGTCCAGGACGCCCGGGCGCAGGTGCGGTCAGCGGTGAGTGCGCCGGCAGTTCTACCGGTATCCGTCCTCCTTCGTGCCGACGGAACGGTTGCGCAGATCCTGCCGCAGCCCTTCGACAGCGTCGACGAGATTGCGGCCTTGGTGGAGACACACCTGGGGGTCACGGTATGACCGAACGTCTCACGGACCGTGGCATACCGGGCTGGTTGCGCGGTGTCGTCGACAACATGCCCGCCGACCCGATGAACATCAATCCCGTCATCGAACGCCGCGCGCCACAGGGCGCATCGTCTCGCGCGGCTGCCGTGCTGGTTCTGTTCGGTGGCACTGCCATGCCGGAACCGAACACGCGCGGCGGGCTGCCCGTCGACGCCGACATCCTGCTCACCCAGCGCGCCTCGACGATGCGTCAACACCGGGGCCAGGTCGCCTTCCCCGGCGGCGCCTCGGATCCGGGGGACGACGGGCCCGTGGGTACCGCGCTGCGTGAAGCGCAGGAAGAGACCGGCCTCGACCCGGACGGGGTGCGTCCGCTGGTCGTCCTGCCCGAGATCTTCATTCCGCCGTCCGGCTTCGATGTCACCCCGGTGATCGCGTACTGGGAGCGTCCCACCCCGGTCTCGGTGGTCGACCCTGCGGAGGCGGAACGGGTCGTGCGGGTCCCTCTCGGCACGCTCATCGACCCCGAGAACCGTTTCCAGGTGCGCCACCCTGCCGGGTACCAGGGTCCGGCGTTCTCGGCCGAGGGAATGCTCGTGTGGGGTTTCACCGCCGGCATCCTGGCCGCGCTGCTCTCCGTGTCGGGGTGGGAACTGCCGTGGGACGTCCGCGACGTCCGTGATCTCGACGACGTGTTGTCGGCGTACGACCAGGATACCGTCGGGGCCCGACAGGTCGATACCGTCGGGGCCCGACGAATCCATCCCGAAGCGCCGGCGGTGGAACAGTGACCGGGTCCACCTGGATCGACATCGCGATCTGCCTCATCGCGGTCGTCGCGGCGACGTCGGGTTGGCGGCACGGGGCGGTGGCGTCGATTCTGGCGTTCGTCGGAGTCGTGCTCGGGGCGGTGGCGGGCATTCTGCTCGCTCCGCACCTGCTCGTTCACGTCGAGGAGGGGCGTGGACGCATTCTCGCGGGCATTGCCCTCATCGTCGTGCTGGTGGTGATCGGCGAGGTCGCCGGAATGGTGCTGGGCCGAACAGTCCGCGGCAGCATGCACAGCCCGACCACCAGGTCGGTGGACAGCCTGATCGGTGCCGGGGTCCAGGCGGTGGCCGTGTTCATCGCCGCGTGGTTGTTGGCCGTCCCTCTCACGACCTCGTCGCAGCCACAGGTGGCCGCAGCGGTGCGCGGGTCCACGGTGCTCGAGAAGGTCGACGGGGTCGCCCCCGACTGGGTGCGGAAGCTGCCTTCCGAGTTCTCGGCGTTGCTCGACACCTCCGGTCTCCCGGACGTGATCGGCCCGTTCGGGCGTACTCCGATCACCACCGTCGACCCACCGGACGCCAGCGTGCTGCAGAGCCCCGTCGCTGCGCGGCTGCACGAGAGTGTGCTGCGGATTCGTGGCGTCGCTCCGAGCTGCCAGCGTGCACTCGAAGGCACCGGGTTCGTCAGCGCTCCCGAGCAGGTGATGACCAACGCGCACGTGGTCGCCGGCACCGAACAACTCGTCGTGGATACCGCGAACGGTCCGCTCCCCGCGACGGTGGTCGTCTTCGACCCGTCCACCGACGTCGCTGTGCTCCATGTTCCGGGTCTCGACGCCCCCGTACTGCAGTTCGCTCCCGAGCAGGCAGAGACCGGAGACGACGCCCTCGTGCTCGGATACCCGGGTGGTGGCCCGTATACGGCCAGCGCAGCGCGCGTCCGCGAAGTCCTGAACCTCAGCGGACCGAACATCTACCGATCCGGGACCGTGGAGCGCGAGGTGTACACGGTGCGTGGGTCGATCCGTCAAGGCAATTCGGGTGGGCCGCTCGTCGACAGCTCCGGTCGCGTGATCGGCGTCGTGTTCGGTGCGGCCATCGACAACAGTGACACCGGCTTCGCGCTCACCGCCGACGAGGTGTCCCGGCAGCTTGCCGAGGCATCAGCGGCCTCGGCCGAGGTGGAAACAGGGGCCTGCATCTCCTGACGGGGCCGGGCGGAACCGAGAGTGGTCAGTCGGCCGCCACGAACTCGGTCAGGGCCGCGTTCACATGTTCCGGGGACTCCCAGTGCACGTAATGACCGGCTCCGGCAATCGACACCAGCCTCTGATGGGGTGCGTAGCGGTGACCTCGCCGGAGGGTGTCGGCCAGCACGTACGGGTCGAGTTCGCCGTGCACCTGCATGACGGGTAGCGACAGGACCCGATCCATCGAAGTCATGAATCGGCGACCGTCCGGACGGAACTGGCTACGGAAAGCCCACCGCTGATACTCGAGCGTGCAGTGGGCGGTCCCGGGAATGCGGATCGCGGACCGCATCTTGGCGACCACGTCATCGCACTCGGCACCGCTGCGCCATCGAGCGCTCGAACGTGCACGGACGATCTGTGCTATCTCGGCGCCGTCGTCGCGGGTCAGGCGCCGCTCGGGCAGCCACGGCAGCTGGCCGGCCACGAACGACGGCAAGAAAGCCCGGCGCTGCCTGCGGTCCCGAAGGACACCCTCGCGCAGCGCGATCGGATGTGGCGACCCGATCGGGGCGATCGAACGGACGAGATGGGGATGCAGGACGGCAGTTGCCCAGCAGACCAGCCCGCCGTCGGCGTGACCGACGAGAGTCGCGTTCGGGTAGCCCATTGCGCGAATCAGTCCCGCCACATCACCTGCGAGCGTCCAACCGTCGTAGCCACGGGGCGGCTTGTCGGAGTCGCCGTAACCGCGCAGGTCCACGGCAACGGCACGCAGACCCGCCTCCGACAGCGCACCGAGCTGATGGCGCCACGACCACCAGAAATCGGCGAAGCCGTGTAGTAGCACCACCAAGGGTGCGTCGGGGTGCGCATCACCCGCTTCCACCGTGTGGAAGCGGATCCCGTTGGCATGGATGTCGCGATGAATCCAGGGGCCGGCGAAGCGGACAGTAGACGGATCAGGTGGTGCCACGGTGCGGAGCCGTATGTCAGCGCGCGTGGCGACCACTGGGTGCTTCCACCGCAGGCGCATCAGGGTGCGAGGTGGGGAGCACGGTCTTCGCCTGCTTCAGGGAGTCGATGGTGCGTTCCGGCGCCCGTAACTTACGTACACGCAGGTAACCGAGCAGTGCAAGGAACGCGGTCGCCAGGACCATGATCCCGAAGACGATCAGGAACGCCGCCCAGCGATCGAGCCACACGGCGAGCAGTTCGGCGAGGAAGAAAAAGAAGAAGAACGAGCTGAACAGCAGCACCGTGATGGCGAGAATGAAGAAGACACTGCCCTGCAGGCCCTTCTTGATTTCGCCGGTGACCTCGGCCTTCGCCAACTCGACCTCGGCCCGTACCAGGGTCGAGACCTGAGTGGTGGCGTCCTTGACGAGGTTGCCGATGCTTGCTTCGGCGGGTGTCCGCGCATCAACGTCGGTCAACGGGATCGACGACACCGTGCGGGGTACCCCGTCTCCGGTGAATCGCTCGCCGTCTCCCTTCCCGTGTTTGCCGCCGCGGGTGTTGCTGCCGGTGTTGCTCACTAGTCGACCCCTCCAGGTAGCTCTTGCATGTCCGAGTCCTCCGATCGGGCTGCATGCACCCGACCGTGTCATGGCCGGGCTGCATGCACCCGACCGCGTCGTAACAGTAGCGCTGATCCGACCAGCGACGCCGCCACGGAGCTGATGAGCACCGCAGCTTTCGCTGTTTCGGCTTCGCTGCCGTCGCCGATGCCCGCCAGCGCGAGATCTGCTACGAGAAGGCTAACGGTGAATCCGATTCCGCCGAGCACCGACAGTGCAAACATGTCACGGAATTCGAGAGATCTGGGCTTTTCCGCGATTCCGAGCTTGATCGTCAGCCAGGAGATTCCGAAGATTCCGACGGGCTTACCGATGAGAAGTCCGGCGATCACGGACAGCGAAACCGGGTCCGAGAGCAGGCCGCCCAGCACACCGCCACCCAACGGCACGCCGGCCGCAAACAGAGCGAACAGTGGCACGCACAGACCGGCCGAAATCGGCTGTATTCGATGTTCGAGGCGTGCAGCGGGCGAGTCTTCCTCGTCGGGATCGGTTTTGACACGGGTCAGCAGCCCCAATGCCACTCCGGCGATAGTCGGGTGAATGCCGGCTTCGTGGATGCAATACCAGGTGAGCAGGGCGACCGGGAGGTACAGGAACGCTGTGGTGATGCGCCGATGCTGGGCGAACGCATACACGGTCAGGCAGGCTGCGGCGCCCGCGAGCCACAGGGCGGCAATGGATGCGGTGAACAGGATCGCGATCAACGCGATGGCAAGGAGGTCGTCCACGACCGCAAGACTGAGCAGGAACACCCGGGCGCTGGCCGGAATCCGCGAACCGGTGAGGGCCAGAACACCCAGGGCGAACGCGATGTCGGTCGCTACCGGAATCGCCCATCCACGGTCCATTCCTGGCGTGCCCCACCCGATGGATGCCGCGATGATTGCCGGGACGATCACACCGCCGCATGCCGCGATGACCGGCAGCAGCGCCTTCTTTCGATTGGCGAGCTCACCGACCACCAGCTCCCGCTTCAGCTCCAGGCCCGCGACGAAGAAGAACACGGCGAGCAACCCGTCCTGCGCCCACGTCCCGACGGAAAGATCGAGGTGCAGCGCGTGCGGGCCGATCCGAAAGTCGCGCAGACCGGTGTAGGCGTCTGCCCACGGCGAGTTCACCCAGATCAAGGCGATGGCGGCAGCAGCAAGAAGCAGTGTCCCACCGACCGTTTCGGTGCGCAGATAGCGAGCGAGCTCGGAGCCCCTGGGGCCTGTCACGGTGTCTCGCCCTTCGTCGTGTCCGGGTATGTCGATTGAATCGCCGACCAGACTTCCCGGCACACCGTCCCGCACCATACCCCTGGCGACTGGTTGGCGAGGGTGGGGACTCGTGTCTCAGGACGTACGGGACAAGGCGTCAACGTCGAAGCTTGCGTGCCACTGCCTTGCGGGAAGCCAGTTTCGTCAGAACCAGTGGGCCGACGGCGGCGACGGTAGCTGTGCCGCCGGCAAGTAGCAGTCCTATCACTGCCGTTCGGCGTGGGAGTCCGTTGCGAGCCGCGTTCGCGACGACGCCGGCATCGAAAACGTCCATGGCGATACCAGCTTTGAGTGTCACATTTCGCACGGTCGCATCGGGGTGCAGCGCAGCCGCGCCGAGGATCACGTCCCGTACACCGAAGGCTTTGATCCAGATTCCGTGATCAGGTCCGGGGTAGTCGAGGTCGAGGGCGCGATACACCTGACGCGACGCCAATGCCGTCGTGGCCCCCCACACGATTCGGCCGACCCCTATCACGGTGAGTGCACGTCGTTCGGCAGTCACGTCCACAGTCATTCTTCGACCGTACGCTCCGGCCGGCCCTCTTCGGCAGCACGCCGGAAGTAGCTGGGCGCAACGCCTTCCCAACGCTTGAAGCTGTGCGTGAAGTTCGCGGTTTCGGCGTAACCCAACTGCGCGGCAATATCGGCGACCGGAACGCCCTGTGCGAGCAGTTCGATGGCCCGTGCGCGCCGCACCTCGTCGACCAACGCGCGGAAAGACGTTCCTTCCCGCGTCAGATTGCGGCGGAGGGTTCGAGGGTCGAGGTGCAGTTCGTGTGCGACGGTGTCCATCGACGGCCAACCGTCCGCCACGTGCATCAGTCTGCTGCGCACCTGGCCGGTCACACCGACACGCGCCAACCGGCGAGCGAGGAGGTCCTGGCATTGACTTTCGAAAATGCGCGCGGTGTTCGCGTCCGCCTGTGGCAGCCGCAGGTCGAGAGTCGACAGTGAAAGCACCAGTCTGTGACCGGTGTCGTGCGGGCGAACACACTCGGGTCCCATTCCCCATTCCTGCGCGAGCAGGATGGCGCGCGCCGGTTCGAGTGCAGTGTCGAGACGCTCCGGTGCCAGGTCGATCTGACCGCCGCGCAGTGCAGTCGCGAGACCTGCCATATCTCGTTCGACGATGAACGACCTGATGTCCGACGGGAGTTCGTCGTCCGAACCCACCACGTACGCGTGGTCTGCGTCGGTTTCGAGAGAGAAACGCAGGTGTGTCGGCGACAGGGCGAGGTGCGCGATGGCGCGCTCTGCAGCATCGGAGAACGTCGGGCCCGCAAGCAGCATGAACCCGATCACCCCGGTGCGGCCGAGGGTCGAGTGTTTTCCGACCTCGATACCCAAACCCGGACGATCACCAATCCGGCCCAGGATATTGCGAATGACGTCGAACTCCTGGTGCGCCCAGATCTCGACGTTCTCGTCGTCGAGTTCACGTTCGATGATTCCCGTGCCCTGCAGACAGTCGGCTGCGGTCAGACCGTGTTCGGCGCCGCCTTCGAGCATGATGCGCACGCCCTCGGTGCCGCGTGGCACCGCCCACACCGGCGACGACGTCATTGTCCGAAAATACCAACTTTCCGTCCGAAAGGACCATTCATCTGCGGAAAGGGGGCGGCTAGCGTCACTTTCATGACCACGATCGCTGATGTTCGCTCCCTGCATGCCGACGACATCGAGCCTGGGTTGGCAGACGAATTGCTGGCGCTCTACGCCCGAGCGAAGGCCGAGGTGGGGGAGCGCGACCTCGCCCATATCCGGAACGTCACGGCCTACGGTCAGGCAATCGAGTCCCGTCGGCTGGAGTTGCTGCGCGAGGGTACGGTTCGGTCGGTCAGGCGGGCTGCGGCGCTCGAGATGCTCTACCGGCTGATGCAATTCTCGGAACTGGGCCACAACATCATCCACGGCAGCTACGACCATCTGCCGAACAACGGCGACTACCACTCCGAGCGGTATCGGTGGGACTTCAATGTGGACGTCGACCACTGGAAGACGATGCACCACGTCGGTCATCACCCGAACACCAACATCGTCGACAAGGATCACGACCTCGGATACAGCATCATGCGCGGACTCGCCGGCCAGGACTGGTACGGCCACCATCTCGGCCAGATCGCAATGGTGGGAGCGCTCGCAACCTTCGCCCCGCAGGCAGCGCCGTTCTTCCTCGCGAACGTGGCACGACGGGTCGAGGGCAGGCGGTTCTTCAGTTCCTACACTCTGCGATCACCGGCGGCGATTGCGATGCGTGACGCACAGCGCCGGTACTTCCGCGAGCCGCGCTCGGCAGGGGCGAAATTGCCGCAGGCGTTGGTGGCGAACTATCTCGGAGGGGTTGCGGGGTACATGTCCGTGCTGTTCCTCGTCTTCATCGAGCACCACGCGGGTGAGCTGGAACTGTTCGCCGATCCAGGCCCGAACGAGACTGCGGACCAATACTACGAACGCCAGATCCGGGCGACCCGAAACTTTCTGCCCTGTCCCCAACTGGACGATGCGCTCGAGCGAATCCTGCTCGAGGAAGTGCCGTTCGAGAAGCGCCCGGAGATGAACATCTTCTACGGGGGACTCGACACCCACATCGAACACCATCTGTTCCCGGACCTACCGCCGACGAAGCAGCGCGAGATCGCACCCGAAGTGCGGGCCATCGCCGCGAAACACGGACTCCCGTACCACGAGACCCCGCTGCTGGCCACGGCACCGCTCGTGGCGAAAACGTTGGCACGCCTGTCTGTTCCGGTCGGCGAATCGGAGTTCGGGCACTCACGCAGATTGCTCGCGCACCCGGCCACTCTCGCCAGACGGATCGCCTACGGAATCGCCTACAAGACGCTGCCGGAGTCGCCGTACCTGGACAAGCCCCGGTTCCACAACGCCCAGGTCAAGGTCGTCGAAGTGACGTCGGTGGCAGGGGGCAGCGCTCTGTCGGTCCAATTGGAGAAGCCACACGGCTGGGACGCTGTTCGGTGGGAAGCAGGCGCTTTCGTGTCGATCCGGGCCGAGGTCGAGGGTGAGGATCTGGTCCGGCAGTACAGCCTGGTGCACGACAGCGATTCGTCGCACATGATGGAGATCTGCATCAAGCGCGTTCCTGGCGGCCGGGTATCGAACCGACTGAACGGCGAACTGCGAGCGGGTAAGTACGTCACCCTCGTCGGTACGCCCAGCGCCACCGGGGACTTTGCGGTGGAAGGCGCTGCACGCAAGACGTTGTTCATCGCGGGCGGCGTCGGCATCACCCCGGTCATCAGCGTGCTTCGCCGGATCGTCCGAGAGGCTCCGGAATCCGATGTGGTCCTGCTCTACTTCAACAAGGACGACCGGTCGATCATTTTCGAGCATGAACTACGCGAGCTCGCCCGCAGATCCGGGGTCAGGGTGCACCTGTTCACGAGCGCACCCTCTCGGCGCGGAAACATCGGCACGGGGCGGCTCTCGCTCGATCTCATCCGGAAGTACGTGAACGACTGCGCCGAGCGTGAAACGTACGCCTGCGCACCGCCCGCGATGGTGGACCTCGCACGCGGATGGACGAACGAACTCGGTGTGCCGCGCACTCGTTTTCATGCCGAGTCGTTCACGCCTCCCGAACTGGAACGTCCGGCAGATGACGGTTCCCGCTACACGGTTCGCTTCCGCAGAAGCGGAAGCTCCGTGGAGATCGACGGCGCAACCACGCTGCTCGAGGCAGCGACGCGGGCGGGCATTCGCGTGCCCACCGGCTGTGAGCGTGGACTCTGCAAGGCTTGTGTGACACCCAAGTTGAACGGCGTCACACAGCGAGAGGTCGACGGTCCACCGCTCGATCGGATCACGGTTTGCAACAGCATGGCCTGCTCCGACGTCGAACTCGACCTCTGACAACCCCTGTGAGTGGTTGACGAGTCTCCACACTCCTTTGCCGCTCACAGGTACCCTCGGTGTGGTGACCAAGCGGGTAACACTGATCCGGTCGGCGGCTCTGTCGGATGTCGCCGAGTATGCCTATGCGGCAACCGTTCCGGGCGACGCCCGACTGATCTTCCTGGCAGGCGCCTGCCCGCTCGAATTGGACGGGACCACTGCAAGTGTCGGTGACTACGCCGGTCAGGCAGCGAAGTGCATGGAGACGCTGACCACGGCTCTGGCTGCCGCAGGGGCCGTACTCGGTGACGTCGTACGCACTCGGGTCTTGGTCGCCTCTGCTGATCAGGCCGACCTGGTGACAGCCTGGGAGATGGTGCGCGATACCTTCGGCGATCACGATCCGCCCAGCACACTGATGGGCGTGACGGTGCTGGGATACGACGATCAGCTCGTCGAGATCGAGGCCGTAGCGGCAGTCGACGCGCCCCTCGGTTCAGCGTGAACACACGGTCATCGCTTGGGTTCTGACGCCCGCCGGCCAGTCCGCTTTCGGTCGCTCGTTGCGCGTCGATCGGCGATCCCGAAGAGGTCGGACCACTGTTCGGCGGAGAGATCCTTCGGCAGCGGTGTTCCTCGAAACCGTTGTTCGGCCAGCCACTTCCCGACCTCGGCGCTCGATCGGTCGTGTGTCGCCCTCGGCAGGATTTGATTCAGACCGCGTCCCTTGCTCGTGAACACGGAGTGCACGAAGGAGCTGTAACGGTTGCGATGCTCCGGTTCGACGAGGGGGACAGCCCGTCGGTTGATGGTCATCAGTCCCGCATCGACTCCTGGCCGTGGTGTGAATGCCGACGAGGGAATACGGCCGGCCAGTCGGAAGTCGTACCAAGGCCACCACTGTGCAGTCATCATGGTTGCTCCACCTACCGCCGCACGACGGCGCGCAACCTCCCACTGTGTCAGTAGAACCGCCGCCGTCCAGTATTCGTTGTGCAGAATGCGCCGAAGGATCGCGGTGGTTTGGTGGAACGGGAGGTTCCCCACGATGGTGTGCGGTGCTCGCGGTAGTCGGTAGTCGAGGAAGTCTCCGTGCACGACCTTCGTGCCGGTACCGACGCGACGGTCGAGGGTTCGCGCGTGCCGTGGATCGATTTCGATTGCTGTGATGGGTCGGTGTAGTGCTTGAAGTGGAACAGTCAATGCTCCATCGCCTGGACCGATTTCGATGATCGGACCAGCTGTTCGGGAGACAAGTCCGACGATGGTATTGGCCGTTTCGCGGTCTGTGAGGAAGTTTTGGCCGTGCTCGTGACGACCGTCGCGGAATGTGGGCATGGATAGGAACTCCGGGCAGTATCGGAATGGCCCGGGCAGCGAAAGCGCCACCCAGCAACTGACGTGCTGAACGCGGCGGAGTGAATTCGAAGGCTTGTTTCAGCCGCTAGGAGCGACGGATCTTGGTCACTGCGATGCTGGTAATCCCCATGGCTGCACCGTACAACCTCGCCGGTGCGCCGGCTACCGAGTATTCATGATGCGGACCGGTCAGCTCAGAGTGAAGACCTGGGCAGTGCCGGTGTCGCTCCACTCGGAGAACTGCGGACCACAGGTGATGCGGACCTCGCTCCGGTCCGTTCTCGGGGCGCTGAATGCGGCCACGCTGATGGGCCATACGATCGCTTGCCCGTATGCGTCGGCAGGCCCGACAGGTGCGCCCGTCGGGTCGCTCTTGCAGACGTGATTCGGCTCGGCATCGATCACTGCGGAGAAGGTGCTCGCGCCCAGCGAACCTGCGAATACGGTCAACGTCGGTGCAGGTGGAGGAATCTTTGGTTCGTCCGCGGCAGCGGCCGTTCCAGCACCGACTGTGGCGAGACACGACACCGCGGCTCCGACGGTCAGGGTACGTCCGACGTTGTTCAACGCGATCAACTCCCTCGCGGTGCCCCGTCAGCACCAGTTCGGTCCGAACGTTTGCGACAGCGGTTACAGCGTGCCATCTTTCGATGCATCGCGTCGAGACTTCCGACCCCGGATCACCATTACTATGAGGGGTCGACGAGGGTAGGGGCTCGTCGACCACTCACAGGTATCGGCTCCACCGAGAGGGGCGGAAGCGCATGATCTCTGACGACGATCTGTGGCAGCTCGATCTGGCTAACGACCTGTTCGGGCAGCTGCTGGCCGGGCAACGCCTCATCGGGTCGCAACCGAGTCGCTGCCGGGGATGGAGCACTCGGGATGTCGCGAATCATGTACTCGGCGGAGCCATCCGGTATGCGCACTACTTCACCGGTGGTGATCCGTCAGAAGTTGCCTGGAGTCGGACCGCCGACCACGCCGGGGACGACCCGAGCAGCGCCCATCGTGGGCTTGCAACTGCCCTTCGTTGCGAATTCCTACAACATCGTGACGACGGCATCGTCCTGCACCACCCACTCGAGGACGTTGGTGCGCCCACGCTGTTGGTGATGCGAATACAGGAACTCGTCCTGCACGGTTGGGACATCGCTTCGGTGGCCGACCCGGACGTCGAGATAGATCCGGCACTGTGTCGGTTCCTGCTCGATCGGGGGCAACCGGTGCGGTCGATGCTGCGGTCGCACGGTGCACTCGGACCGGAGACGAAGCCCGCAGGAACTGGGCCGACTGCACAGTTGCTTGCCGTCTGGGGGCGCCGTCATGAGGCAGACCCTGTGAGTGGTTGACGAGGGTAGAGACTCGTCAACCACTCACGGGTGCTATTTGCCTCGGATGGCGTCGAACACCTTGGGGTCGACCAGGGTCGAGGTGTCACCCAGGTCGCGACCTTCCGCTACATCACGCAACAGGCGGCGCATGATCTTGCCCGACCGCGTCTTGGGGAGTTCGGGCACGATCGTGATCTGACGGGGCTTGGCGATGGGGCTGATGTCCTTGGACACTTGGGCTTTGAGCTCCTCGATCAGCTGGTCGCCCGTGTTTTCGACACCCTCGCGCAGGATCACGAACGCGACGATTCCTTGGCCGGTCGTTTCGTCTGCGGCACCGACCACGGCAGCCTCGGCGACACCGTGATGCCCGACGAGAGCCGATTCCACCTCGGACGTGGAGATTCGGTGCCCGGACACGTTCATGACGTCGTCGACGCGGCCGAGAACCCACAGCGCCCCGCCCTCGTCGTACTTGGCGCCGTCACCGGCGAAGTACCAGCCTTGCTCGGCGTACCTCGACCAGTAGGTGTCTCGATAGCGGTCCATGTCGCCCCAGATACCGCGCAGCATCGACGGCCACGGCTTGTCCAGCACGAGGAATCCGCTCTCCCCCATGGCGACCGGGTTGGCGTCGTCGTCGACGACGTTGGCGGAGATACCGGGCAGGGCTGCCATCGCCGAACCCGGTTTGGTCGCGGTGATACCGGGCAGCGGGGAGACCATGATGGACCCGGTCTCGGTCTGCCACCAGGTGTCGACGATCGGTGCCGAATCCGCGCCGATCACTTCGCGATACCAGCGCCACGCCTCGGGATTGATCGGTTCACCGACGGATCCGAGGAGCCTGATCGAGGACAGATCGTGGGCGTCGGGGATCTCACGCCCCCACTTCATGAACGTGCGAATCAGCGTGGGGGCCGTGTAATAGATGCTGACACGGTGGCGTTCGATGATCTCGAAGTGCCGGTGCTCGTTGGGCGAATTGGGCGTGCCCTCGTAGACCACCTGGGTGGCACCGTTGCTCAACGGTCCGTAGACGATGTACGAGTGGCCGGTGACCCAGCCGATGTCGGCGGTGCACCAGTAGACATCCTCCCCGGGTTTGTGATCGAACACGTAATGATGGGTGTATGACGTCTGAGCCAGATACCCACCGCTGGTGTGGATGATCCCTTTGGGCTTGCCCGTGGTGCCGGACGTGTAGAGCACGAACAGTGGCTGTTCGGAGTCGAAGGGCTGGGCTTCGTGTTCGGGAGAAGCCTTGTCGACGGTGTCTTCCCACCACAGGTCACGGCCTTCGGTCCAGTCGACGTCGATACCGGTGCGTTTGACCACCAGAACCTTGCTCACCGATTCGGCGCCATCCACTGCTTCGTCGACGGCAGTCTTGAGGGGTGCCGCGCTGCCGCGCCGCCATTGTCCGTCGACCGTGACGACGAGTTTCGCCTCGGCGTCGTCGATGCGTGAGCGCAGGGCGGCGGCGGAGAAGCCGGCGAACACCACCGAGTGGGTGAGGCCGAGCCGGGCGCACGCCAGCATGGTGACGATGGCTTCGGGGATCATCGGCATGTAGACGGCGACGCGGTCCCCGGCGACGAGTCCGAGCTCGGTAAATGTGTTGGCGGCTTTGCTGACCTCGGCGAGCAGGTCGCTGTAGGTGAGCTCGCGGGTGTCGCCGGGCTCGCCCTCGAACGCGATGGCGACGCGGTCACCGTTCCCGGCGATCACGTGGCGGTCGACGCAGTTGTAGGCGACGTTGAGCTTGCCGCCGACGAACCACTTCGCGACCGGCGCATCGGACCAGTCCAGGACTTCGGTCCAAGGCTCGTGCCAGTGCAGCCGCGATGCCTGATCGGCCCAGAACTGCAGCCGATCTTTGTCGGCGGCCGCCTGCAGCTCGGGTCCGGCGTTCGCGGTCGCCGTGAATTCGGGGTTCGGCGGGTACGTTTCCGGGGCGGGGTCGACTTCGGATGCGCTGGTCATGTTGGCCGGGCCTTCTTTCCAGATCTACGGACTGTTGTGACGTACTTGTGAGCGTAGTCACAAGGTGTGTGGATCGCAGGAACGTGCGCCTCCACGCGCCGGTTTCGTGCGCTGATCGGTCGGACCGGTGCGATGGACGGTTCGGAGACCGCCAGTTCGCCGAGACCGCACAGCCGATACGACCGGGCCGTGCCGCGTTGCCCAGCCGGGGTACGGTCAAGGCCGTGAACGACCCACTCGCACCCTTGGCCGACCTCCCCGGAGTCCGCGAAGCAGCGGATCGCGCCCGTGACGCACTCGGAGCCGTGCATCGCCATCGGGCCAACCGTCGCGGCTGGCCCACTACCGCGGCTGAAGCGTCCGTCAGGGCGGCCAGGGCATCGGCGTCGCTCGACGGCGGATCGACGGAACTCCCTGCCGACGGTGAGCTCGCGGATCCGATTCTGACGGGGGCTCTGCGTGTCGGTCAGGCACTGGACGGCGAGGCGCTCGGGTTGATCGAAGCGACCTGGTCGCGTGCCCCACTCCAGGCGTTGGCGCGGCTGCACCTGCTCGCCGCTTCTGGACTCACCGAGGATTCCGAGCAGCTGGGCAGGCCACGTACGGACCGCGGGGTGGGGGAGCGCCTCGACGCTCTTTCCCAGCTGGTGACCGGAGGAACGGACGTTCCGGCCCCGATTCTTGCCGCGGTCGTCCATGGTGAACTGGCGACGTTGCGGCCGTTCGGTGTCGCGGACGGCGTGGTGGCGCGGGCTGCATCGCGGTTGGTTTCGGTGTCCACCGGCCTCGATCCACACAACCTCGGCGTCCCGGAAGTGAGTTGGCTGCGTCGCCCGCAGGCGTACACGGACGGTCTTGCCGCCTTCACCTCCGGTACCGCGGAGGGCGTGGGCAGCTGGGTCGTTCTGTGTTGCGGGGCTCTCGAAGCCGGTGCTCGTGAGGCGACATCCATTGCCGAGGCTGCAGCCGAGAGCTAGCGCGGGGTCGACGCTTCAGTGCATCCGGCGGGGCCTCATACGTGTCAGCGCCCCCAGTACGCGAAACGGGCGGCGCTGCCGACTTCTGTCGACTTCGCCGCCCGTCAGCACGGACATCGGTTACCAAGCGTGCTTGGTGGGTTGTGTGAGTGGCCTCGGCGAGGATTCGTGTATCACCGGTTCGTCTCTGCAACCTGTGCAGAGTCCTTGCCCGTGAAAACTACGAGTCTCGCAGGCCCACAACGCTTCTGCCCTTATAGTGGCTTGTGCTCCGCGTGGGTGCCTCGTGTCCGTGCTAGGAATCCCGGTCGGGAGGGCGATCCTTCTCTTCTGGGTCGACCTTGGCCTTCCGTTCTTCCGTAACTCCTTTGTACTCTGTGGCACCCGTCACATCAAGTACCAATTCGGCTTTGTGGCCGAACGTGTCGCGTGTGCGGCTCAGCGTCCTCGGCGCAGGATTCCGAACGTGAGTGCGCCGGCCACGGCAGCGCCCACGGCGACTGCCGCCGTGGCGGCGACGGTGCGTGTCGATGCTTCGGGAAGTCGGGAGCGTAGTGATACCGGGTTCGAGAAAGTCAGTATGGGCCAACCGTTTTCGGCTGCCGCTTTCCGTAGCGCTCGGTCCGGGTTCACTGCGGTGGGGTGGCCGACGGCTTCGAGCATCGGCGTGTCGGTGAACGAGTCCGAGTACGCGTAGCTCGAGGTGAGGTCGTAGCCGTGCTCTGCGGCGATCTGTTCGATCGCGGTGACCTTGCCCGCGCCGTAGCAGTAGAAATCGAGGTCTCCGGTGTAGCGGCCATCGGAGACCGTCATGCGAGTCGCGGTGCTGTGCGTTGCGCCCAGCAACTCCGCGATCGGTTCGACCAACTCTTCGCCGGAGGCGGAGACGACCACCACGTCGTGTCCGCGGAGTTTGTGGTCGGCAATCAGGTCGGCAGCCTCCTCGAACACCAAGGGGTCCACGATGTCGTGCAGCGTCTCCGCCACGATCGTTTTCACCTGTTCCACGTTCCAGCCCGCGGTCATGCTGGTGAGGTATGCGCGCATCCGTTCCATCTGGTCGTGGTCCGCGCCCGACAGCAGGAACAAGAACTGCGCGTAGCTGCTCTTGAGTACCGAACGGCGATTGATCAAACCCTGGTCGAAGAACGGTCTGCTGAAGGCGAGGGTGCTGGATTTCGCGATGATCGTTTTGTCCAGGTCGAAGAAGGCCGCAACTCGATCTGGGTTGGCGGTGTTCGATGCTCGAGCGGTGTTCGAGGGTTTCGCGGTCACGTGCCCAGGATAGGGCCACGGGGAGCTTGTCGCGCTTCGAGCAGGACGTGGTACGAGGTTTGTCGGTTTCGTGTGTACGCTTGAATGTTGAACTTGCAAACGCAACCTGAAGAGGGTGTACTATTGCTTGTGTCCGGCTAAGGTCGGATGTGTTCAGCCCGACCCCCCGGGGCTGAACTTCGACGACCCCCGCCTCCTCCCCCCCTGGCGGGGGTCGTCCTCTGTCTACACCAGGGTGCGGCATCCGCACCGTTCATCCACAGGCTCCTTCGGTTGTCCACATTCTGCGGATCGGTACTACTCCCGCAACGGATGTGGACGCACTCTTGGCACATGGATACGGATTCTCTTCCGGTTGGCGAATCGCCAGCGCGGCCCCACCCGGGAGCGTTGGCCAACGATGTGGAGGCGCCGGCACGCCCCGTGGTTCTATCTCTCGTGGGGGCGCCTGCCCTGCTGGGTAGCCTGCGTCGAGTGGTGGCCGCGGCCGATCGTCGACTTGTCGAATCGACTGTCGCGGCTGCAGGACAATCCTGGGACCAGTCGTCCGCCGTGGTCGTCGATACGAATGTCGCTGCCGCCTGCCGGGCGCAACTGCCGCGACGGTCTCGGGTGATTCTCCTGTGCGACGGTCAGCCGGCGCTCGGCGACTGGAAAGCCGCCGCACTGATAGGCGCGGAGCATGTGGTGTCGCTACCGCAAGACGAAGACTTGCTCGTCACAATCCTCGGCGAACGAATCGATCATCCGACCGACGAAGGCTCGGTGGTGGCAGTTGTCGGGGCATGCGGCGGTGCCGGGGCATCCACGACGGCTGCCGCCATAGCACTCGAATCCGCCGGAAGAGATGAGGCCCCGGCCACGCTTCTCGTCGATGCGGATCATTTCGGTTCCGGCCTCGACGTGCTGCTCGGGATCGAGAACAGCCCAGGGCTTCGTTGGTCGGGACTGACGGTGGAGGGCGGCAGGATCTCGGCAGCTGCGCTGCGCGATGCGCTGCCCGGTTGCGGTCCTCGGCTCAGGGTCCTCTCGTGTGGGTCACCGACAGCAGGATCGGAATCGCACGGACCGGAATCGAACGGTCCGACGCCCACGTCGATGCGCGCTGTGATCGACGCCGCCAGTCGCGAGGGTGAAGTCGTCGTATGCGACGTGTCGAGGTTCCCGTCGTCGGTGTCGGACTACGTACTAGCCCGCGCCGATCTGGCAGTTCTCGTGGTTCCCGCCACCGTTCGTTCGTGCGTGGCAGGGCACAAAGTGGCGGCATGGGTATCACGACACAATCCGAATCTGGGTGTGGTGGTTCGTGGCCCGGCCCCGGGTGGTCTTACCGCCGCGGATGTCGTGGATTCTCTGAAACTTCCGCTGCTCGCGAGTATGCGAGCGGATCGGACAGTGAGTCGGGCAGTCGAACTGCGCGGGCTTGCTCCGCGTGGGCGGTCGCCGCTACGAGTAGCGGCCCGGTCTGTTCTCGGTGTCCTCGACGGACGGCCACGCGGGAACGGTGATGCCGCATGACCGCCCTGGTCTCACCCGGGTTACTGGATCGCGTACGTGAGCGTCTCACCCAATCCGGAGGCGAACCGACGGCCGCCACCGTTGCCGCCGCGATTCGAGCGGAGTCCGGTGGCGTACTCGGGGACACCGACCTCCTGGGAGTGTTGCGGGAACTCCAGACCGAACTGACCGGAGCTGGGCCGCTGGAGGTGTTGTTGTCCGACCCTGCCGTCTCGGACGTTCTGGTCACCGCGCCCGAAGAAGTCTGGGTCGACCGCGGCTCCGGACTCGAGCGCACGACGATCGAGTTTCCCGACGAGGCCGCGGTGCGACGTCTCGCGCAGCGGCTTGCACTGTCGGCGGGACGGAGACTCGACGACGCGCAGCCATGGGTCGACGGCCGGCTGCGCGAGGTGGGGAACGGAACGTTCGGCGTCCGGTTGCACGCGGTACTGCCCCCGGTCGCTCAGGCGGGAACGTGCGTATCGCTGCGTGTTCTCAGACCGGCGACACAAGGATTGGAGTCGTTGGGGGCCGGTGGAGCTTTCGGTCGGGACATCCGAGAGCTGTTGGTGCAGATCGTCGATTCGCGACTTGCATTCCTCGTGGTGGGCGGTACCGGTGCCGGAAAGACGACACTGTTGGCTGCACTTCTCGGCGCAGTGGACTCCGCTGAGCGAATCGTCTGTGTCGAGGACGCTGCGGAACTGGCGCCGAGACATCCACACGTCGTGCGATTGGTGGCGCGTGCACCCAACGTGGAAGGAGTCGGTGAGGTCACAGTCCGTGACCTGGTGCGACAAGCCTTGCGGATGCGTCCCGACCGGATCGTGGTCGGTGAGGTGCGCGGACCCGAGGTGATCGACCTCCTCACCGCGCTCAACACCGGACACGACGGCGGCGCGGGGACGGTGCATGCCAATTCGCCAGACGAGGTTCCGGCTCGACTGGAAGCTCTGGCGGCGCTGGGCGGCATGGACAGATCCGCTCTGCACAGCCAGTTGGCAGCTGCTGTTCAGGTGATCCTGCATGTCGAACGTGATCGCGGTGGTGTGCGCAGACTGGCTCACATCGGGCTGGTGGATCGGAGCGCCGGCGGGGCCGTGACTGTCGCCAACGCGTGGTCGCGACACAATGGCCGTGAAGCGGCGTTCGATGCGCTGGCATCCCTGATCCAAACGCGGTTGCGCACATGAGCGTCGTTGCTTTGCTGATGATTGCGGGCTCCCTGGTGATCGTGCCCCGAGAGACCGCTGGCGATCGATTACGGGCGATGACATCGAATGAACCGATACGCCGTGTCCGTGTTCGGGGTGAGGTTCCGGCGCTGATCGCACTGGCAGGCGTGTCCTGGTGGGCAGGCGGTGTTCCGGCCGTGATCGCGGCGGGTGTTGTGGCGGGCACGTTGCGCACGCGTCGGCGCGCTCGTCTCTTCGAGAAGGCACGGGACGCCGACGTGAGTGCGGTGCTGTCCGGCCTCGAGACGCTGACCGCCGAGCTCGAGGTCGGTGCTCATCCCGCAACGGCATGTGCAGAAGCTGCGGAAGAGTGTGTCGGTCCAGTGGCCGCAGCCTTTCGTGCGGCCGCTGCTCGGGCCCGTCTCGGCGGGTCGGCTGCCGGTGGGTTCGAACATCACCGATCGCGAGTGGATGGTGAGCTGGGAAGGATCGCCAACGTGTGGGCGATCGCCGAGACCCGAGGTCTCGCGCTTGCCGAACTTCTCGGTGCGGTACGTGTGGACCTGCTGGGACGCAGACGGTTTCGACAGCGGACAGAGGCGGGATTGGCCGGTGCGAGAGCAACGGCAGCCGTGCTCGCCGGTCTTCCCTTGCTGGGGGTGGGGCTGGGGCAACTGATGGGGGCGTCTCCAGTGAGTGTGTTGCTCGCTGGTGGGCTGGGTGGGGCCATGCTTGTCACCGGCGCGGTTCTTCTGTGCGTGGGGTTGCTGTGGACCGACCGGATCGTCGGGGCGGTGACGAGATGACCTGGCTGACCCTGGCATTGGTGGCCGCCGCGCTGATGGTGTTACCGGTCCGAACATCTGCGGCTGGACGCATGCTCGGTATCGATGGAATGCGGGGGCCCGCTCGCGACGGCATGCCGACCGACGACACGGTCGCGACCGATCCTCACGCAGTTCCGGCCACCTTGGATCTGTTCGCAGCTTGCCTGCGTGCAGGGCTTCCCGCGGCAACTGCTGCCGAGGTCGTGGCTCCGACCGCACCCGCCTCGATGGGGCGATTGCTCCGTCAGGCTGCGGACCTGCTGGCGTTGGGCGCCGATGCGAGCACTGCCTGGGAGGCAGCGGCCGCCGACCCGGCGACCGAGGCGTTGGCAAGGATTGCGCGGCGATCTGCGCGATCAGGTGCGTCCCTGTCGGCGGCCGTGACCGATCTGGCAGCACAGCATCGTGATCAGATCGAGGACAGGGCAGCCGCCGCCGCCGAACGTGCCGGCGTGCTGATCAGCGGCCCGCTCGGATTGTGCTTTCTGCCTGCGTTCATTTGTTTGGGAATCGTGCCCGTCGTGGTCGGTCTCGCCTCCGAGGTACTCGGTGGCGGCTTGCTGTGAGGGACCAGATATTCGGTGGTGGCACCAGCCACGACCGAGAACAGAGAAGGGGGAAGTGATGTTTTCCAACATTTTTCATTCGGTAGGAGCGCGGTTGACTCTCCTGATTGCCGAGGACGACGGAATGTCCACTGCCGAGTACGCAATCGGCACTATAGCGGCGGCGGCCTTCGGTGCCGTCCTTTACGCAGTCGTGACGGGCGACAGCATCGTCACCGCGCTGACGGACATCATCGACCGAGCTCTGAACACCGCGGTGTGACCGAGCCCGGCGCACCGTCGATACGCGACGACCGCGGTGCTGTGACGATCGAGGCAGCTGTTGCGCTCGCCTCGATCGTCACCGTGGTGGTGCTGTGCATCGGTGCGATAGTCGCAGTGACCCTGCACATCCGCTGCGTCGACGGTGCACGGGAAGCTGCTCGGCTCGCCGCCAGAGGCGATGAAGCGAGCGCGATATCGGCGGCAGAAAAAGTAGCACCCGACGATGCACGGATCACTGTAAGGGTGGACGGTGACCTTGTGGTTGCCACGGTGTCGACCAGCAGTGCCCTTCTTCCGCTGGTCGACATCTCGGCCGAGGCCGTTGCGGTGATGGAACCGTTCGCACAGTACGAGGCGACGGTCGCGGGATGAGTTTCGGGCGGCGTGACGACGGGGCTGCGACAGTGGTCGGATGCTGCGCGGTCGGCGTCGTCCTGGTGATCACGGTGGCGTTGCTGCACATCGGGTCGGCCGTCTCGGCGCGTCATCGGGCGCAGTCTGCAGCCGATCTTGCGGCGCTCGCCGCCGCGGGAACTGTGAACGAAGGTATCGATGCTGCCTGCGACGCTGCTGTGACACATGCGGCACGGATGCACACCACCGTCGACTCGTGCGAGGTGGAGGGATGGGATGTCGTAGTGACGGTCAGTGTTTCGGTGGCGTTGTCGGGGTGGGAAGTTCGTAATGCTACGGCGGCGGCTCGGGCGGGTCCGTCCGAATGATGGCGTCGAGAACGGCGGTGAGGACGACGACTGCGCCGGCTTTGTCCAGAGGGTCGTTACCGTTGCCGCACTTGGGTGAGTAGACGCACGACGGGCATCCGAGCTCGCACTCACACGCTTCGATCGCGTCCCGGGTGGCAGCCAACCAGTCGCGTAGTGCGGCATACCCACGGTCGGCGAAGCCGGCACCGCCGGGGTGTCCGTCGTAGACGAACACGGTCGGCAGCAAGGTGTCCGCATGCAGTGCCGTCGACACACCCCCGATGTCGCCTCGGTCGCACATCGCAACGAGGGGAAGGAGTCCGATAGCAGCGTGCTCTGCCGCGTGGAGGGATCCGGGCACACGGTGGGGCGCGATTCCGGCCTGTTCGAGCAGATCGGGAGTGACCGTGTACATCACTGCGCGTGTGGGCAACGTGTGACGCGGCATGTCCAGTTCGGTGTAGTCGAGGATCTCGCCGGACACCGTCCGACGCAGGTATCCGACAACTTGGTGGGTCACCTCGACCCGGGCCAACATGATGTCGACATCGCCGAGCAGCTGGTGGTCGACGACCTCTTCGACCGCTATTTCCGTGGTCTCCCGCGCAGAGGTGGTCCAGTCGGGTTCTTCGCTGTGCACCAACGCAAGCCCGTCGTCGAGGTCGAGGTCGTCGACCACATAGCTTTCGCCCTGGTGGATATGGACTGCACCCGGATGTACGGTGGCCGGTCCCTTTCCCGCATCCACGGTTCCGAGCATCCGGCCGGACGCGCTTTCCACGATCGCGATCTGCTTGCCGATGCCGCCACGAATGTCCACGGCGCTGTGTGGAGTGCTGCCGGCAGTGACGAACCAACCGCGTGCCCGGTGGCGGATCAGTCCGTCTGCGGCGAGGTCTGCGAGCACGTCCTCCGCGCCCAGCTCGGCGGCCTCGGCGTCGGAGAGTGGGAGTTCCATAGCGGCACACAACAGTTGTGGACCCAGAATGTAGGGATTGCTCGGATCGGTGACCGTTGCTTCGACCGGCTTGTCGAGGAGGGCCGCCGGGTTGTGGACGAGGTAGGTATCGAGCGGATCGTCACGTGCGACGAGCACGACCAGTGAGCCCTCGCCGCGCCGGCCCGACCGTCCACCCTGCTGCCAGAACGACGCCACGGTTCCCGGGAATCCGGCAACGACCACGGCATCGAGTCCTGCGATGTCGACACCCAGCTCGAGAGCGTTCGTGGTCGCAACCCCCACAAGTGTGCCGTCGGCCAGCGCCGCCTCCAATTCGCGTCGGTCCTCGGCCAGGTAACCCGCGCGGTACGGCGACACCCGGTCGGCGAGTGTGGGATCGACCTCGGCAAGGTGCCGCTTCGTTGCCAGTGCAGTGAGCTCGGCGCCACGACGAGACCGCACGAATGTCAGCGTCCGCGCGCCTTCTCTCACGAGGTCGGACATGATTCGGGCGGCTTCGGTGCCGGCTGGTCGCCGGACGGGGCTGCCGTTCTCTCCGGTGACCACATCCATCAGCGGGGGCTCCCACAGCGCGACGGTGCGGGGTCCATGCGGTGAACCGTCGGTGGTGATCTCGGTGCACGGCGCGCCGATCAATCGCGACGCCGCCGGACCGGGGTCCGACGTGGTCGCGCTCGCGAGGACGAACACCGGGTCGGCCCCGTATCGCGTGGCGAGGCGCTCGAGTCTGCGCAACACGAGGGCGACGTTGGAGCCGAACACTCCTCGGTACGAGTGGCATTCGTCGACGACGACATAGCGCAGGTTCCGCAGGAAATGCGCCCACCGTCCATGTGTTCGCAGCAGGGAGATGTGCAGCATGTCCGGGTTGGTGAAGATCCATCGTGAGTTCTCACGCGCCCATTGACGTGTCTCTGTGGACGTGTCGCCGTCGAATCCGCACGGATGAACGTTGGACAGCGTCGGTTCGGAGTCGGTCAGAGCGGTGACAGCGCGCAGTTGGTCTGCGCCCAATGCTTTGGTGGGGGAGAGGTAGAGGGCCGTTGCCCTGGGGGAAGCCTCGAGGTCCGTGAGTACCGGGAGTTGATAAGCGAGTGACTTTCCCGAAGCTGTTCCCGTGGAGACGACGACGTGACTGCCGCGGTGAGCGAGATCCGCCGCTTCGGCTTGATGGACCCAGGGCTTTGCGATTCCTTGGTCCTGTAATGCGCGGACCACATTGTTCGACGCCCATTCGGGCCATTCGGCTGTGCGCGAACGGCGTGCGGGGCGATCTACGACGAATGTCACCGGATCCTCTTGGGTGGGCAACCCCGACAAAACCGCATTCAAAAGGATACGACCGTATGTATTCGTGGTCGCACTCTGCGAGTCCGGCGAAATCGGTGGCGTCACTATAGGTCTCCGCGGTGATCGTGGTGGGTCGGAGTAGGCATCGACCTGCGGTTTTCATCGTAACGAGGGTGCTTTCGGTGGAGTATGCCGGGGTGAGAATCGGTTATCGGCGGTTCCTGATCACATCCGCTTCGGATGCCGGATCAACATTTTGGGCGGAATTGTTGGGATTTCGACTGTTGCGTTCGGGGAGAACATGGTTGACTACAACTGGTCGCAGCTTCTGTGTTCGTAGACTTGAGAAAGTGCACGCTCGCAGGATCGATGTTGCGAGCGCGGTGCTCTGCTTTTCCTGTGGGGGAATCAAGAGGTACAGCGGTCGGAACCGGCCCGGCGAACTGTATGTGCTGTTCGCCGCATCCGGTGTTAGAAAGAGAAGGAAAAGCATGGCACAGGGCACTGTGAAGTGGTTCAACGCGGAGAAGGGCTTCGGCTTCATCGCTCCCGAGGACGGCTCCGCTGACGTATTCGTTCACTACTCCGAAATCCAGGGCAGTGGCTTCCGCACCCTCGAGGAGAACCAGCGCGTCGAGTTCGAGGTCGGTCAGGGCACCAAGGGTCCCCAGGCCACCGGCGTTCGCGCGGTCTGATTCCAACCGACTCGTCCCCCGCCACCACTTGGTGGCGGGGGACGAATCGTGTCCGGGCACTGTTCTACTCGCGTGTCCTACCGCTCGGTAGCTCATCGAGTGATTGTCTGTGGCCTACGGTTTACCTGTGAGTCAGTTGTCCTTCTTCTCTGCAGAGTCGACGCCGCCCGCGGTGGTCGATCTCGGTGGGTTGCTCGCAGGGACCGGTCAGGCTGTCACCTCGGACGCGGGTGCGCGTGTCTCGGTGGTCGTCGAGGACGGATGGCGGGCGCAGGCTCTCGCGCAGATGATCGACGAGGCGGGGGTGCCGGTGGAGACGGCGCGTAGCGACGAAGGACATCCCCTGGTTCGAACGCGTTCGGTGGAGCAACTCCGTCCATTGGTCGGTCAATGGACCAGAGGAGCGGTGAAGTCAGTGCCTCACGGGTGGGTTCCGGCATCACGCCAACTGAGGATGTGGACGATCGCCTGTGGCCGGGCCGAGGCGGACGGCACCAGGTTCGTTCTCGGGCTTGATCCCCACGCACCTCATACGCACGGCCCTCTTGCCCGGTGCCTCATGCATGCCGGGATCGCGCCCACCCTGATCGGCACGCGAGGTGCCACGCCGGGGCTGCGTATCGCAGGTCGGCGTAGGCTCGCCAGACTTGCCGAAAGTGTCGGCGAGCTGCCTCCTGGTGCGGACGTCGAGGGGGCCTGGCCGGATGCGTGACGCAGGGCGAACAGCATTGATCTGCAAGGATGAGTTGCGGGTATGTCACGCTATGTGCAGGCGAACCCGGTATAACAAGGTTTGTCGACACAACTGTCGGGAGACGGATTTCGACTCCAGGAAGGCTCGGGCTACAGGTGGCTAAAGGGGACAACGGCAGTGCGCACGGTGCGTCGGGAGCGTCCGGCCAGCCCCGTCGCCTCGTAATCGTCGAGTCGCCGACCAAGGCGCGAAAAATTGCCCCCTACCTGGGCAAAAACTATGTCGTCGAAGCCTCCGTCGGTCATATTCGTGACCTTCCTCGCGGCGCGGCGGACGTGCCTGCCAAGTACAAGGGGCAGCCGTGGGCGCGGCTCGGCGTCGATGTCGACAACGACTTCGAGGCGTTGTACATCGTCAGCCCGGAGAAGAAGTCGAAGGTCACAGAACTCAAGGGTTTGCTCGCGGACGCCGACGAACTCTTTCTCGCAACCGACCCCGACCGCGAGGGCGAGGCAATTGCCTGGCATCTCCTGGAAACACTCAAGCCGAAGATTCCGGTCCGCCGGATGGTGTTCCACGAGATCACCGAGCCGGCCATTCGCGCCGCCGCCGCCGACACTCGGGACCTCGACACCGACCTGGTCGATGCCCAGGAGACGCGCCGCATCCTCGACCGGCTGTACGGCTACGAGGTCAGTCCGGTTCTCTGGAAGAAGGTCATGCCGCGATTGTCGGCCGGCCGAGTCCAGTCGGTGGCGACGCGCGTCATCGTGCAGCGTGAGCGAGAGCGCATGGCGTTTCGGTCCGCCGAATACTGGGACATTTCCGCGAAACTCGATGCCGGGGAATCCGCGAGTCCACGCAATTTCGGTGCGCGTTTGGTCAACGTCGACGGCGCCCGTGTTGCCAGCGGACGAGATTTCGGACCGGACGGCAACCTGAAGTCGGACGCCGTCACTGTTATCGACGAGCAGCGGGCGCGCCGACTCGCGGAGTCGCTTCGCGGTGTCGATCTCACAGTGTCCTCCGCGGAAGACAAGCCGTATACCCGCAAGCCGTACCCGCCGTTCATGACGTCGACGTTGCAGCAGGAGGCCGGCCGCAAGCTGCGCTTCGGTTCCGAGCGCACCATGCGTATCGCGCAGCGTTTGTACGAGAACGGCTACATCACCTACATGCGAACCGACTCGACGACGCTGTCGTCGTCGGCGATCGCGGCAGCCCGGGCACAGGCCACAGAACTGTACGGCGCGGAGTACGTTCACTCGTCACCGCGGCAGTACACCCGCAAGGTCAAGAACGCGCAGGAAGCGCACGAGGCGATTCGTCCTGCCGGCGACGTGTTCCAGACGCCGGGCGAGTTGCATTCACGACTCGACAACGACGAGTTCCGCCTCTACGAACTGATCTGGCAGCGCACGGTCGCCTCTCAGATGGCCGACGTCAAGGGCACGACTCTGACCCTGCGGATCACGGGCACCGCGGGCACCGGCGAAGAGTGCACCTTCTCGGCATCGGGACGCACCATCACGTTCGCCGGGTTCATGAAGGCATACGTCGAGAGCGTGGACGATCAGGAGGGCGGCCAGTCCGACGACGCGGAGTCTCGTCTGCCTGCTCTCGTGAAGGGACAGGGGGTCAAGGCCACCGAACTCGACCCCGACGGTCACACCACCAACCCGCCCGCACGGTTCACCGAGGCGAGTCTGATCAAGACTCTCGAAGAATTGGGGATCGGGCGCCCGTCGACGTATGCGTCGATCATCAAGACGATCCTCGACCGCGGTTATGTCTACAAACGCGGTAGTGCGCTGGTACCCGCGTGGGTGGCTTTCGCGGTGATCGGTCTGCTCGAAGCCCACTTCGGCCGGTTGGTGGACTTCGATTTCACGGCCGGTATGGAAGACGACCTCGACGAGATCGCCGGCGGACGGGAACAGCGCGGCAACTGGTTGACGAGCTTCTACTTCGGCGGCGATCACGGAGCAGATGGTTCCGTGGCACGGTCCGGTGGTCTGAAGAAGATGGTCGGCGTCAACCTCGAAGAGATCGACGCCCGCGAGATCAACTCGATTCGCCTGTTCGACGACGAGCAAGGCCGAGAGGTCCACGTTCGGGTCGGGCGGTTCGGTCCGTATCTGGAGCGGATGATCGTCGATCCGGACGACCCCGAAGGGGACCTGAAGTCGCAACGCGCGAACCTGCCCGACGATCTGCCGCCGGACGAGCTGACCCTCGAGTACGCCGAGAAGCTGTTCTCCACACCGCAGGAGGGACGCAAGCTCGGCGTCGACCCGTTGACCGGGCACGACATCGTTGCCAAGGACGGCCGTTTCGGCCCGTATGTCACCGAGATTCTGCCCGAACCACAGGCCGAACCGACTCCGGAACCGGACATCGTCCCGGTTCCGGAAACCGAGGTCGCTTCGGGCACCACCAAGACGAAGGCGCCGGCGAAGAAGGCCCCAGCCAAGAAGGCGGCGAAAAGGGCGGCGAAGAAGGCTGGACCGAAGCCTCGTACCGGGTCGCTCCTCAAGTCCATGGACCTGGCGACCGTCACACTCGACGACGCACTGTTGCTGCTGTCGTTGCCCCGGGTAGTGGGCGTGGACCCCGAAACGAAGGAAGAGATCACCGCGCAGAACGGGCGTTATGGTCCGTATCTCAAGCGGGGTACCGATTCGCGGTCGTTGGCCACCGAGGAACAGATGTTCACCATCACCCTCGACGAGGCGCTGAAGATCTACGCGGAGCCGAAGCGTCGTGGACGTCAGGCAGCGGCGGTCCCGCCGCTGCGTGAGCTCGGTGTCGACCCGGTCAGCGAAAAGCCCATGGTCGTCAAGGACGGCCGTTTCGGCCCCTACGTCACGGACGGCGAAACCAACGCCAGCCTGCGTAAGGCCGACGAGGTAGAGGCCATCACGGACGAGCGGGCGTCGGAATTGCTCGCGGATCGTCGTGCACGTGGGCCCGCCAAGAAGAAGGCCACCAAGAAGGCGCCTGCGAAGAAGGCTGCCAAGAAGACCGCAGCGAAAAAGGCGGCGGCCAAGAAGGCGCCTGCGAAGAAGGCGGCGAAGAAGGCCCCGGCGAAGAAGGAATGACGGTTCGGTTCGGGGGGCCGGGGGTGTCGGGCGCACCGGTTAGGGTGACGCCGTGACCGTATTCGACCAGCTGGTGGGCCAGCGCGACGTCGAGTCGGATCTGGTGGCCGCCGCAACCGCAGCCAGGCGGGGTGTCGGGGCGATGGGATCGGCAATGACCCATTCGTGGCTGTTCACCGGTCCGCCGGGTTCGGGCCGTTCGGTTGCCGCACTCTGTTTCGCGGCGGCACTTCAGTGCACGAGTTCGGGCGAACCCGGATGCGGTGAATGCCACGCGTGTACGACCACGATGGCAGGCACTCACGGAGATGTCCGGCGGGTCGTTCCCGAGGGGCTCAGCATCAGTGTCAAGGAGATGCGAGCGATTGCTGCGACGGCGTCGCGGCGGCCGAGTACCGGACGCTGGCAGATCGTTGTCGTCGAAGACGCCGACCGTCTCACCGAGGGGGCGGCCAACGCACTGTTGAAGGTGGTCGAGGAACCACCGGACCTCACCGTGTTCCTGCTGTGTGCGCCGTCCATCGATCCGCAGGACATTTCGGTGACCCTGCGTTCGCGGTGCCGACACGCTCAATTGGTGACGCCGTCGATCGCGTCCATCGCCGAGGTGTTGCACCAGCGGGACGGCATGAGTTGTGCGGACGCAGAATTCGCGGCGTCTATCAGCGGTGGCCATGTAGGCAGGGCACGCCGCCTCGCTGGAGATGCGGATGCACGCACTCGCCGTCGGAAGGCGTTGTCGCTCGCAGGTGCGGCACTGCGTCCTGCTACTGCGTACGCGGCTGCCGAGGACCTGGTTCGTGGTGCACAGACCGAGGCCAGGGAGGTCAGCGCAACTCTGGACGAAGCAGAAACGGAGGAACTGCGTACAGCGCTCGGCGCCGGCGGCACGGGCAAAGGCGCTGCAGGTGCGCTTCGTGGTTCCGCGGGCGTCCTGAAGGATCTCGAGCGCAAGCAGAAGTCGCGTGCAACGCGCACCGGACGGGATGCGATGGACCGTGCACTCGTGGATCTGGCGGGGCTGTACCGAGATGCGCTCGCGCACCACTGGGGTGCAGCGACCGTGCCGAATCACCCTGATCTGGCCGAGGAGGCGGCGGATCTGGCATCCGGGACGAGCGCAGAAGGGTTGTTGAACTGCATCGAAGCGGTGCTCGAATGTCGTGAGGCGATCATGCTGAACGTCAAACCGCAATGGGCGGTCGATGCCATGGTTGCGAGCTTGTCGGACGCTTTCAGGGAGCCGTTTTCGCATCCGAGGGGTTGACGCGTTAGACTCGCCAGCGCCGAAAGGCACCGCTGCCTTAGCTCAGTCGGTAGAGCATTTCACTCGTAATGAAAAGGTCGAGAGTTCGATTCTCTCAGGCAGCTCCACAGAAGAGGCCCCACACATGTGTGGGGCCTCTTCTGCGTCTGTGCCGTGGTTCGGGAACACTGGAGGCGTGTCCACCAGCAATCAGGCGACCGGGAATGTAGCGGCGCGTCAGTCCGTCCGAGGTCCCCGGGCGATCGTCGGCCCTGTTGCTGTGGCCGCGGGTGGTGTGTTCGCCGCCGTCATCCTTCATTTTCGCGACCCGTATGTGCAGGGAGCGTATGGAGTCTGTCCCACGTACGCACTCACCGGGGTGTGGTGTCCCGCGTGTGGCGGTCTGCGAGCCGTGCACGATCTGACCAACTTCGACCTCGGTGCAGCCACCGGCAGCAACATCCTTGTCGTACCTGTGCTGATCGCAGCAGTGTTGTTGTGGTTCCGATGGGTGGCTCGTCGGTGGCAGGGGTCGCGCCAACAGGCGCTCGACATTCACCCCGTGGTGACCGTGGGGGTGGTGGTCGTCCTCGTTGCCTTTACGGTCATCAGGAACACTCCGTGGGGTAGCTGGCTCGCGCCGGCATGACAGAAAGTCGGTTGGTTGATGGCCATGCAGATCTTTTCGCTCATCGCAGTCCTTGGTGCACTCATCGTGCTCATCCCGACCGCGCTGCGGGTATTCGGGAAGCAGAACCACTCGGATGACGAGTCGCAGGCCGACCGCGAAGACTGAAGGCCGGTTTCTGTCCTCGACAAGAGTGAACGGTGGGGTCATGCTTTTGACATGAGCGAATCGTTGAAGGACCGGGTACGCCAGAAACTGATCCGACAGCTCGACGAGGACGGGAAGCGGCCGGTCGCCAAAGCCGAACACGACGATCAGAGATTGAACGAACTCCAGTACGACCTCGCGTCCCTCGACCGAGCATCGGATGGCGACCAGGTGGTCGAGGATCTGGCAGCGAAATACTGGGTTCCGTGATGCCTCGGAAGCGCCCCGATCAGCTTGTCGATGAGCGAAAACAGCGCTGACCAGCCGATTTGGTAATTCGGCAGATGGTCGCGTAACTTATTCCAGGTCAGAGCGACACGGACACCGACTCCGCCGCGAG
The DNA here is from genome assembly GCF_055231015.1 of Rhodococcus quanlei. Classification (NCBI taxonomy): domain Bacteria; kingdom Bacillati; phylum Actinomycetota; class Actinomycetes; order Mycobacteriales; family Nocardiaceae; genus Rhodococcus; species Rhodococcus quanlei. The sequence continues at coordinate 239,143 of NZ_JBUYWD010000006.1, forward strand.
GTTGGAGCGAACGAGGTTGGACGTAGGCGCCTGGTGAATCCGAAGTTACAGCTTGGTGTATGGTTGTGCTTCTACTCCGGTTTTGATGGTTCTGAGCCCCGGTTTGCGCTGGTGCGAGGGATTGGATAGGCTGGAAAAGTTGCCCCGGAGCGGTCAGGGACGAGGTTTTCCCTGGTGGTGATGGTGTGTGCGTGTTCTTTGAGAACTCAACAGTGTGTCGATGAATGTCAGTGCCAAATGTTTTTGGCGCCTACCATTTTTGGTGGGTGTGACTGTTGGTTCATTTCATTCTTCCGTCTGGGATGGATT
>NZ_JBUYWD010000007.1:0-105173 GCF_055231015.1 Rhodococcus quanlei
GTGCGGTGAACGCAAACGCGCCCTCGTCACCGAAACGGTGCACCAGCGTGTAGAAGGTGTTGCGGGAAATGCCCTGTTCGCGGCACAGGCGGGACACATTGATCTGTGTCCCGCCGGCCACCTTGGCCACTGCTTCCACGATGATCGGATTCATCGAAAACCCTTTTCCGCCCATCCCTGAGTGTCACCAGAGTGGACTGTGAGTGTCCTCGATGTCCTGAAACATCAACTGTCCTGCATGTCCTGAACTCAGACACGAGTCCAGAGACTCCTTAACCACTCACAGGCGCGGAGCGCATCAGCTCAGGCGCTCGAGCACCATGGCCATTCCCTGACCGCCGCCGACGCACATGGTCTCGACGCCGAAGGTCTTGTCCTGCTCGCGCAGGTTGTTGAGCAGCGTGTTGGTGATGCGGGCACCGGTCATACCGAACGGGTGGCCCAGAGCGATGGCGCCGCCGGAGACGTTCAGCTTCTCTTCCTCGATGCCGAGCTCACGGGCGGAACCGAGGACCTGCACGGCGAACGCCTCGTTGATCTCGAACAGGTCGATGTCGGAGATCGACTTGCCCGCGAACTTCAGGGCGTTCTTGACGGCCTGGATCGGGCCGAGGCCCATGATCTCGGGGGACAGACCCGAAACACCGGTGGAGACGACGCGGGCGAGCGGAGTCAGGCCCAGCGCCTTGGCCTTGGTGTCCGACATGATGACCAGCGCGGCCGCGCCGTCGTTCAGCGGGCAAGCGTTACCGGCGGTGACGGTGCCGTCGGGGCGGAACACCGGGTTCAGCTGCGAGATCTTCTCGTAGGTGGTGCCGGCGCGGGGACCGTCGTCGGCGGAGACGACGGTGCCGTCGGCCAGCGTGACCGGGGTGATCTCCTTTTCGAAGAAGCCACGGCCAATGGCCTCTTCGGCGCGGTTCTGCGAGCGCACGCCCCAGTGGTCCTGGTCCTCACGGCTGATTCCGGTGAACGAAGCAACGTTCTCCGCGGTCTGGCCCATGGCGATGTAGGCGTCGGGGAGCAGGCCTTCGTCGCGCGGGTCGGTCCAGGCGACGCCGCCTTCGGCGAGCTTCGCGGTGCGGGCCTCGGCGTCGGCGAACAGCGGGTTCTTGGTGTTGGGCAATCCGTCGGCGTTACCGGTGACGAAGCTGGAAACGGACTCGACACCCGCCGAGATGAACACGTCACCCTCGCCCGCCTTGATGGCATGCAGTGCCATACGGGTGGTCTGCAGCGAGGAGGAGCAGTAGCGGTTGACGGTCACGCCGGGCAGGAAGTCGTAGCCCAACTCCACGGCGACGACGCGGGCGATGTTGAAGCCGGACTGACCTGCGGGCTGTCCACAGCCGAGGAGCAGATCGTCGATCTCCTTGGGGTCGAGCTCGGGCACCTTCGCCAGTGCTGCGGCGACCATCTGTGCTGTGAGGTCGTCCGGCCGGATGTCCTTCAGCGATCCCTTCATGGCTCGGCCGATCGGCGAGCGAACTGCTGAGACGATTACTGCCTCGGGCATGGAAACTCCTTAGTTCTGTGTCTGGTCTCACCCGACAACTTACGTGGCGGCAGATTCGGCCGGGATGCCCACCGTGTCCGGGGAACGGTCGCCGCGCCCGAAGCCACGTTGCCGGACGAAACGGTCCACTGCGGCAGACACCCGGGAACTCATCGTCTGCGCCTCCGCAGTCTCCGACACTTCCGGTAGTTCCGGCAGCGGGCCGCCGTGCCACAGTCCGAGTGCGGTCGCGAGGACCGGGACGATCTGTACTGCTGCCAACTCGTAGCCGGCGGCCGAAGGATGAAAGTGGTCGGACGAGAACATCGTGTCCGGGGCGGCCAGAAACTCGGGGGCGAGCAGGTCGGCCAGCGCGACGGGATGCCCACCCGCTGCGAGGACAGCGGCCTTCTGGGCACGCGCCAGACGCAAGCCCCAGGTGCGCACGATCGTGCGTAGCGGTTGCGGAATGGCGGTGACCACCCCCAGGTCCGGGCACGTTCCCACGACGACGACGCAGTTGTGCCTGCGGAGACGGCCCACCGCCTCACCGAGTCGGTGAGCAGACGCCCGGATCGAGTTCTTACGGGTCACGTCGTTCGCGCCGACGAGAATCACCGCGGCGTCGGGCGGTGGGCCGGCGATGAACATGGCGTCCACCTGACCCCGCAGGCCGCGCGAGGTCGCGCCACCGATCGCTTTGGTGCTGAGCCGAACTCGCTGCCCCGTTTCGTCAGCCAGGCGACGGGCGATCTGCACGCCGGGCACCTCGCTCGCACTCAGACAGCCGACCCCCGCGGCCGTGGAGTCGCCGAAGATCATCAGATGTACGTCGTAGGGCACCGCACGCCACCAGCGCACGGGTGTGTCTGCACCCGGCGCGTACACACCGTCGGCCTCGGGTGGTTTGGCGATGTTTCGGCCGATCACGCCGCGCGCCGCAGACGCCTGCGACATCAAATAGTTGTAGGCCGCCCAGGACAGCGTGCCGGCACCCGAACCGGCGACCACTGCCGCCGTCCCCGCCTTCACTCCGAGCTGCCATGTGCTCTTGGGCACTGGTCTCACCTTTCCGCTACCGGGATTGTCTGCGCGGTTGTCTCGCGGTCTGCGTGAGTCTCAATCTAGTCGGACCAGACGATGCGTGCCGGACGTCTGTGAGCACGAGCGGACGCGATCTGGGAACATGGACCCATGCGCATCGCGGAACACGTCGTTGACCTCATCGGCAACACTCCTCTCGTCAAGCTCACTTCTGTTATCGGTGAGAACGCCGGAACCGTTGCAGCCAAGCTCGAGTACCTCAACCCGGGCGGCAGCTCCAAAGACCGAATCGCCGTCAAGATGATCGACGCGGCCGAGGCATCAGGGGAACTGAAGCCGGGCGGAACCATCGTCGAGCCCACGTCCGGCAACACCGGAATCGGTCTCGCGCTCGTTGCGCAGAAGCGTGGCTACAAGTGCGTGTTCGTGTGCCCCGACAAGGTGAGCGAAGACAAGCGCAACGTCCTCAAGGCCTACGGCGCCGAGGTCGTGGTGTGCCCGACGGCGGTCGCACCCGATCACCCCGACAGCTACTACAGCGTCTCCGACCGGCTCGCCCGCGAGCTGCCCGGCGGCTGGAAGCCCAACCAGTACTCCAACCCGGGCGGCCCGGAGAGCCATTACGAGACCACCGGCCCCGAGATCTGGGCAGACACCGACGGCAAGGTCACGCATTTCGTGGCAGGTGTCGGCACCGGTGGCACAATCAGTGGCACCGGCAAGTACCTCAAGGAGGTGTCCGGCGGCAAGGTGAAGGTCGTCGGCGCCGACCCCGAGGGTTCGGTCTACTCCGGCGGTAGTGGACGCCCGTACCTGGTCGAGGGCGTCGGTGAGGATTTCTGGCCCGCGGCCTACGACCCCTCGATCCCGGACGAGATCATCGCCGTGTCCGACGCCGACTCGTTCGAGATGACGCGCCGTCTCGCTCGTGAGGAGGGGCTCCTCGTCGGTGGATCGTGCGGCATGGCCGTTGTCGCCGCACTCGAGGTAGCGGAACGCGAGGGCCCCGATGCGGTCGTCGTGGTGCTGCTCCCGGACGGTGGCCGTGGGTACCTGTCCAAGATCTTCAACGACAGATGGATGTCCTCGTACGGCTTCCTGCGTACACCGCTGGACGGAAAGCCGGACGAGAAGACCGTCGGCGACGTGCTGCGCGGAAAGTCGGGCGAGCTTCCCGACCTGGTGCACACCCACCCGTCGGAGACGCTGCGCGACGCGATCGAGATCCTGCGCGAATACGGCGTATCGCAGATGCCTGTCGTCGGTGCGGAGCCGCCGGTCATGGCTGGGGAGGTGGCGGGCAGTGTCACCGAGCGTGAGTTGCTCAGTGCGGTGTTCGAGGGGCGCGCGCACCTTGCGGACTCCGTCGAGAAGCACATGAGCAAGCCGTTCCCGTTGATCGGATCCGGCGAACCCGTTTCGGCTGCCACGAAGGCGCTCGGCGACAGCGACGCACTCATGGTGGTGGACGACGGAAAGCCGGTGGGCGTCATCACCCGGCACGACCTTCTGGGGTTCCTGAGCGCCGGCGCATAGTCTTGCGCGATGCGAATCCCTTTACGCGGTGTCCTGATCGCTCTCGGTGCGCTGTGCACTCTGACTTCTGTCGGCTGTAGTTCGACAGTCGAGGGAACGGCCGTGGCCACCGCGCAGACCTCGTCCGCGGTCGCCACGGCGCAGGATGCGTCAGGTGGGTCGCGAAGCACCGATTGCGATGCACTCACCGAAGCTCTGGGGCCGTTGGTGGCAGGTCGTGCCGAGGTCATCGAGCAGACGGTGCCCGGCGTGGACGCGCCGATGTGTGTGTGGACCAGAAGTGGCATCAACTTCGGGAGTGCTCTCACCGTGATCGTGAAGGACGAACCGCACGAGCGTGCGGTGATCGAGCAGATGAGGACGATGGACAAGGCGCGGCCGGATCCGCGCGCCGATGCGCTCGGGGCAGTGGCCCTCGACGTGGGTGGTATTGCGGTGATGACCCCGACGCACAACATCGTCGCCAACAGCGTGGACCCCGCGGTGGATGAGGAGTTGAAGCTGGACATGGCGTTTGCAGTCGCCGAATACCTGGCCGAATAGTCCTCCATTAGGCTGGTCGCCATGAGTGAGCAGCGCAGCAAGGCCGACAACATCAGCTGGCAGGGTTTCTCCACCAAGGCGGTCCATGCCGGATTCGATCCGGATCCGCAAACCGGCGCGGTCAATGTTCCGATCTATGCCAGCTCGACGTTCGCACAGGACGGCGTGGGCGGGATGCGGGACGGCTTCGAGTACGCCCGCACGGGGAACCCCACCAGGCGCCCGCTCGAGGCGAACCTGGCGGCTTTGGAATCGGGCACGTACGGTCGCGCATTCGGTTCGGGCATGGCAGCGACGGACTGCGCGCTGCGGGCGACACTGCGTCCCGGCGATCACCTGATCATCCCGAACGATGCCTACGGCGGAACCTTCCGGCTCATCGACAAGGTGTTCACGCAGTGGGGAATCGAATACACGCCGGTCCCCGTGACGGACGTCGACGCGGTTCGTGCGGCCATCCGGCCGGAGACCAAGCTGGTATGGGTAGAGACGCCCACCAACCCGCTCCTGAGCATCGGTGACATCGAGAAGTTGGCAGACGTTGCTCACGAGGGCGGCGCGAAGTTGGTCGTAGACAACACGTTCGCGTCGCCGTACCTGCAGCAGCCGCTGCAGCTCGGGGCGGACATCGCGTTGCATTCGACCACCAAGTACATCAGTGGGCACTCCGATGTCGTCGGCGGTGCGCTCGTGACCAACGACGAGGAGCTGGACAGCGACTTCGCGTTCCTGCAGAACGGTGCGGGTGCGGTACCCGGCCCGTTCGACGCGTTCCTGACGCTGCGCGGCATCAAGACGCTGGAGTTGCGGATGGAGCGGCATTGCGACAACGCGGAGAAGATCGTGGACCTGCTCGCCGGGCACTCGGCGGTGTCACAGGTCATCTACCCTGGTCTCGCCGGGCACCCCGGTCACGGCGTGGCAGCCAAGCAGATGCGGCGCTTCGGCGGCATGATTTCGGTGCGCCTGGCCGGTGGTAGGCAGGCTGCGCTCGACTTCTGCTCGCGTACCGAGATTTTCACGCTGGCCGAGTCGCTCGGCGGGGTCGAATCGCTCATCGAGCATCCAGGCGCCATGACACACGCTTCGACGGCTGGTTCCGCCCTCGAGGTTCCAGACGATCTGGTGCGACTGTCCGTCGGAATCGAGGACGGCGTCGATCTCGTGGCCGACATCGAGAACGCACTCCGCTGACCGGTATTCCGGTACACATTCACCGTTGAAACAGCTTCCACGCGGGTTACTCTTGCCCGCGTGGAAGCTGTCACTCTGGCTCGGATCAGGGCAGCACGGGATCTGCTGGATCCGGTGATGCGTCGAACACCGGCGATCGCGTCACGAGCGTTGTCGGAGCGCAGTGGTCACCAGGTGCTGCTCAAATGTGAGAACCTGCAGCGCACCGGCTCGTTCAAGCCGAGGGGTGCATACAACCGGATCGCCAACCTTTCCGGCGTCGAACGCGCGAAGGGGGTGGTCGCTGCCAGCGCCGGCAACCACGCACAAGGTGTGGCCTGGGCGGCCACCGAACTCGGTATCGAGTCGACGGTGTTCATGCCCACCGGTGCACCGCTTCCCAAACTGGTCGCGACGCGCGCCTACGGTGCCACGGTGCATCTGGTGGGGGAGTCGGTCGACGACGCCCTCGTGGCAGCGAAGGAGTTCGCGATGTCGACGGGTGCGGTACTGATTCATCCTTTCGACCACGCGGACATCGTGGCCGGTCAGGGCACGGTCGGACTCGAAATCCTCGAGCAACTCCCGGACGTGGGCACCGTGTTGGTTCCGGTCGGTGGTGGAGGGCTTCTCGCAGGAATTGCTGCGGCGATTTCGGAACTGGCCCCGCATGTTCGCGTCATCGGGGTGCAGGCCGCAGGTGCGGCTGCGTGGCCTGGATCCCTGGCGGCAGGTCATCCCGTGGCGCTGGAAGCCATGTCCACGATGGCCGACGGAATCGCGGTGGGGAGGCCGGGCGATGTGCCGTTCGCGCACGTGTCGAAGCAGGTCGACACGATCGTCACGGTCACCGAGGATGCGCTGTCGCGGGCGCTGCTGCTCTGCCTGGAGCGGGCGAAGTTGATCGTGGAGCCGGCGGGCGGCGCTGCCGTGGCGGCGTTGATGACGATTCCAGCGGACGACCTCGGCTTGACCGGACCGGTGTGTGCGGTGTTGTCCGGCGGCAACGTCGATCCACTGCTACTCACCCACATCGTCACCCACGGATTGCGTGCGGCCGGCCGTTACCTCGGTGTGCACGTGACCATTCCGGATCATCCGGGTGGTTTGGTGAACTTGCTCGAAGTGGTCAGCGACCACGGAGCGAGTGTCGTGGACGTGGTCCATTCGCGCACTCGCCGCGCGCTTGCTTTGGAGGAGGTGGAGGTGTTCCTGACCCTGGAGACCAGGGGCCGTGAACACCGGCAGGACATGCTCGATGCCCTCGCATCAGCCGGTTATGTTGCCCGGATGCAGGATTGACGGCCGCATACAGGGCTAGCTCGGCCAACCACCGATCGTGACCACGCGAAACTCCTGATCGACGAGCCGGGCGGGTAGTTCGAGTCGGGTGAGGTAGTCGATCGCGCCGCCCGCCATACCGACCGCGGTGGTGCTGGCCATGTGCGCACCCGTACACGTCCGCGCGACGACGGAGACGGTGCGCCATTGCGGAACCGACTCGGGATGCAGCGGTTTGACGGTGCTCGCTGTGGCAACGCCCGCGCCGGACGGGATGGAGATCTGGCAGGTGGGGTCGCCGGGCAGGTCCTGGACTTGAACTTGCCACCGTTCGGAAGGAGTGGTTCCAGCCGCAGCGATGTCACCGCCGAGGGCCACGAGCACACCGCATTCGAGGAGTTCGGCGGTGGAGGCGGCGCAATGATCGGCTGCACTCGCGCGGGCCGTGGCCGACAAGTCCAATTCGACGTCGGCAGGCACGTGTAGATCGGTGCCGTCGACGGTGATGCCGCGCCAATCCGTCCCGCTGACGGTGGGGCCGAGTGTGCTGTTGCCGGCCTGGGCCGCGGCGAGGGCATCGGATACGAAACGAGCGAACATCGGCGTCACGGTGTTGTGCCCGGGCTGCAGGTTGCGGATCTCGGAATCACCCCGATCGCGGTTGGTGGCGACATCGGCGGCGGACAGATATCCGCGGATCAGGTTGGTTGCCGAATCCATGGCGGCCGCGTCGGTGACGACTACCCGGGCATGGAGCCCCCAGACTGACCACTCTTCGGCGTGTCGTGGCGTCACGATCCGCTGGACACGGCGTCTGTGGGCCCGAAGCCGGCCGCGATGAGTGGAGCGGCGGGGGAAGGCTCTTGTGTGGAGTTGTCGATCACGACACTGCCGCCGGCGACGAGGCCGACGAAACCAGCGGAAGCCAGAGCCAAGCGAAGTGGACGGAAGCGCGAGGTTCGTCGTTCATCGGTCATGTCGACCAGCATCCCCGATGAACCTGTGAGGAGCCTGGGAGTGCCCTGGGGTACGTGCTGAGTGTCGTCGATCCGATTTGACCTCTAGGGAAGGTTATGCAAACCTTCCTCGCGAGGGACCGCAGGGTCTACCGAAAGCGAGTCGTCAGTCGCTGCTCCCAGCAAGAATGAGAGAACCACCCCTTGAATCCGGAAGTACATTCTGCTGTCGAGGCCACCGACGTCGCGAAGGAGACCGTAGACGACACCCGTCCGTTCGCGCTCGACGCTGCTCAGCGCGGCATTTGGTTCGCCCAACACCTGATGGGCGATGTCCCGATCACGATTGCGCAATACGTCGACATCGAGGGTGAACTCGATCTCGACGAGCTTCGCCGTGCAGGTCAGGCTGCTGCCCGCGAAATCGGTAGCGGGATGCTTCGCATCGTCGAGATCGACGGTGATCCGTACCAGGTCGTCGACTGTGCGCTCGACGACGACGTGGAGTATCACGACTTTCGGGCGGAATCGGACCCCTACGCCGCGGCCCTGCAGTGGATGCGGACCGAACACACCGCTCCACTCGACATGATTGCTGACCGGTTGATTCGCAGCGCCACCCTGCACATCGGTGACAACCACTACCTCTGGTACTGCCGAATCCATCACATCGCGCTGGACGGCTACGGGGCGATGAAGTTCATGAACCGTGCAGCCGAGCTCTATACGGCTGGAATCCGCGGTGTGGAACCACCACCATCACTGGCCCGTGCCCTGCGGGAGGTTGCGGCCAGCGAGGCGGCGTACCGCGATTCCACCCGGTTCACGACCGACGGCGAGTACTGGGCCGGCCGCTCGCAAGGCCTGCCTGCACCGACAAGCGTGTCTGGCCGCAGCGCCGCTGCCCAGCCCCAGTCGCGTTCCCACGGTGGCGTGGTCCCCGCCGAGGTCGCTGCAGCGGTGGAAACTACGGTCGAGCGTCTCGACTCCGCATTCGCAGCTGTTGCCATCGCCGCAACGGCCGCGTTCGTCGCTCGAATGACCGACACCGAGGACGTCGTTCTGAGCTTGCCGGTGTCGGCTCGCACCAATGCCGTGCTGCGCCGATCCGGGGGCATGGTCTCCAACGTCGTTCCCCTGCGGGTGTCGATAGGCCCCGGCACGACCATCGCCGCACTGGTGTCCGCGGTTCAGCTCGAGATCACCGGTGCCTTGCGTCACCAGCGGTACCGAAGCGAGGACATCCATCGCGATGCGGGCGCCACGATCGATCGGCGGGGGCGCTTCGGGCCGGCAATCAACATCATGAACTTCCACTCCGAGATTTGCCTCGGGGACCTCACGGGCCGGTTCCATGTGCTCTCGACCGGACCGGTCGAAGACCTTTCCGTCAATCTCTACCCGAGTGTGGCAGGCAGCTCGTCGCGCATCGACTTCGAGGCGAACCCCACGCTGTACAGCGCGGACGAGCTCGACGGACACTACACCCGGTTCCTCGACCTACTTGCCCGGTTCGCCGAGGCAGATCCGGAGGACCGGGTCGCTGAACTGGAGATACTCACAGACGAAGAACGTGCGCGTCTAGTACCTGCATCGGGCCCGCAGCCGCCCGCGCCGACAACACTGGCGGAGCTGTTCGCCGAGGGGGTCCGTGCGAACCCCGACGGCGCAGCACTGATAGTCGACGACACCACGATCAGTTACGCCGAGCTCGACCGGCGCAGCACCGAACTCGCCCGACTGCTGCTGGGTCGCGGGGTGGGCCCCGGCGACTTCGTCGCTGTGTCGTTCACCCGGTCCGCCGACGCGGTAGTAGCGGTGTGGGCGGTGGCGAAATCGGGGGCCGCCTTCGTACCCGTCGACCCGACGTACCCGGCCGGACGAATCGCCCACATGTTGTCCGATTCCGGTGTGAGCCTCGGCTTGACTGCCGGCGCACACAGCGCTGCCCTTCCGGGAATCGAGACGCAATGGCTGGTTCTCGACGACCCCGCCCTCCTGTCGCGGTGCACACAATTGTCGCAGGCGTCGGTGACGGACACCGATCGCCTGGTGCCACTGACGCCTGGACACCCGGCGTACATGATCTACACCTCGGGCTCGACGGGGACGCCCAAGGGTGTGGTGGTCACGCACACCGGCCTGGCTGCGTTCGCCGCATCGGCCCAGCCCGAACTCGGGGTGACCCGACATTCGAGAATGCTGCGATTCTCCTCGTCGAGCTTCGACGCGTCCGTGTTCGAAATGGTGCAGGCATTCAGTGCCGGGGCGGCGATGGTGATCGCGCACCCAGATGTGCACGGCGGAGACGAGCTCGCCGAACTGCTCCGGGCGCAACGGGTGACGCACATCATCAGCGCGCCTGCTGTGCTCGGCACAGTCGATGCCACAGGCCTCGATGCGCTCGAGGCAGTGGTCGTCGGCGGCGACGTGTGCCCACCGGGACTCGTCGAACGGTTCGGTACGCTCTGCCGCCTCTACAACAGTTACGGCCCCACCGAAGCGACGATCGTCGTCACGATGACGACGCCGCAGAGCGATCCTTCCGCGATCACCATCGGTGCGCCGATGAAGGGTGCGCGTGCACTAGTCCTGGACAGCCGGCTTCGTCCGGTTCCGCGTGGGGCCCTCGGGGAGCTGTATCTCGGCGGCCCTGGTCTCGCAGAGGGGTATCACAACCAATTCGGGTTGACGGCATCACGATTCGTGGCTGACCCGTTCACTCCGGGATCGGGTGGTCGACTGTACCGGACCGGTGATCTCGTGCGATGGGTCGGCAACGAGGAATCGGTCCTCGAATACGTTGGGCGCGCGGACCTTCAGGTGCAGCTGCACGGTCTGCGCATCGAGCTCGGTGAGATCGATATGGTGCTGTCGAAGCACGAGTCCGTCGATTTCGCAGTGTCCGACGTGCACGAGTACGAGGGCGGCAGTTCCGTACTCGTGTCCTACGTGCGCATCCGGCCGGGTCACGCCTTCGATCCGGTTGCGCTGACTGCGTTCGCCGGGGAATTCCTCCCCGCGAACATGGTGCCGACGGTGATGATGCAACTCGACGAGGTTCCCCTGACGCCCGCGGGCAAGGTGGATCGCCGCGGCCTGCCCTCGCCCGAGTTCGCCACCGACGCTGCGGTGTTCCGGGCACCGTCGACGCCGGTCGAGCAGATCATTGCGGACGCCGTCGCGCAGGTGCTGCACGTCGACGCGGTGGGAGTCGACGATTCCTTCTTCGCGCTGGGCGGTGACAGCATTGTCGCGATTCAGTTGGTGTCCCGAGCAAAGGCAGCGGGGGTGGTGTTCACCCCGCGGGACGTGTTCGAGCGCAAGACTGTTGCCGGTCTGGCGGAAGTTGCCGTCGACCACGCAGCCGCCCAGGCTTCCTTGTTACCGGAGCTGCCGGGCGGGGCAGTGGGCGCCTTGCCGTTGACACCGATCGGGCGAGAAGTTGTTTCTCGGGGCCGCGGCGCCGCTCTCGACTCCTTCTACCAGGCGGTCTCGCTGGCGGCGCCGCCCGATGCCGACCTACCCCGGTTGCGCCGCACGGTCGAAGTCATCCTCGACCATCACGATGTCTTGCGTTCGCGACTCGTCGAGGACCGGCACGAGTTGGTCGTCGGCGCTGCCGGATCAGTGAGTGCCGACGGCATCGTCACCCGTGTGCGTACCGATCATGTTCCCGGTACCGATCGGTTTGCGGCCCTCGTCGAGGCGCAGTGCCGTGGTGCCGTGAGCCGACTCGACGCGGCAGCCGGAACGATGCTGCAGGTGGTGTGGATCGACCCCGCCGACGCCGCAGGAATCCTCGTCGTGGTCGCACACCATCTGGTTGTCGACGGCGTGTCATGGCGAATTCTCGTGCCGGACTTCGCGAGTGCCTGGCAACAGTGGTCCTCGGGCGCCACACCTGAGCTGCCCCCGGTCGGAACCTCGGCACGACGATGGGCACACGCCCTCGCCGACGCAGCCGAAACCGGTTCGGTGATCGACGAACTCGACACCTGGAAGTCCATTCTCGATGAGCCGGTCCGGGCACTCGGGTCCCGTCCACTCGACCTCACTCTCGACACGGGTTCGACCACCCGTCGGGTGTGTGTCGACATCGATTCCGAAACCACCACCGATCTGCTCACCACACTGCCGACGGCGTTTCGAGGGGGCGCGACGGACGGGTTGGTGACGGCACTGGCCCTCGCCTTCGCCCAGTGGCACGGTGATCACAGACTGTTGCTGACCCTCGAGGGGCACGGTCGCGACGAGGCGCTCGTTCGCGGTGCCGATTTGTCCCGCACGGTTGGCTGGTTCACCACCGCATACCCGGCCCTGGTCGCCGTGGGCACGGTCGATATTGATGATGCGTTCGCCGGTGGGCCAGAGGCTGGCAGGGCTGTGAAGGCAGTCAAGGAACAGTTGCGTGGTGTTCCGGGGAACGGCACCGGGTTCGGCCTTCTCCGTCATCTGAGCGGCAAGGGTGAAGCCGCTCTCGGATCACTGGCTTCACCTCAGGTCAGCTTCAACTACCTTGGACGTATCGGTGTCGGCGACCTTCCGGACGCCGTGCGTGAGAACGGTTGGCTCCCAGTTGATACCGGAGTCGACCTGAACGAGTTCAGCGGGGCGGATCTGCCGAGCGCCGTCGTTCTCGACATCAACGCGGTGGTCGGCGACGACGGTCGGCTGTCGGCCACGTTCGACTACCCAGCGGGGGTGTTGACCTCGTCCGAGGTCGACCGGCTGGCACAGCTGTGGCAGGGAGCGCTCGAAGGCCTGGCCGCACACGCGCGCAACTCGGGGACCGCCGGATTGACCCCCTCCGATGTTCCGCTGGTCTCGGTGACCCAGCATGAAATCGAGCAGTGGGAACGCGCCTTCGGCCGGATCGACGACATCTGGTCGCTGTCCCCGTTGCAGTCGGGTCTGCTGTTCCACGCGGGGCTTTCCGTCGGCGCGGTGGACGTGTACACGGCACAGATCCTCCTGGACCTCGGTGGCGACATCGACCCCCGCCGCCTCCACCGTGCCGCACAACGCCTGGTGGACCGGCATGCCGCCCTGCGGACCGCATACGTGTACGACGCTGACGGCGTGCCGGCGCAGCTGGTCCTGGGATCGGTATCCGTGCCCTGGCGTGAGGTCCAGCTGACGGGGGAGGCGGGCGCACTGGACGAGCTTGTCACCGCGGAGCGTACGACACCATTCGATATGTCGACGCCGCCACTGCTGCGGGTCGTGCTGGCCCGCTCGGGCGAGCGAACGACGCTGGTGATCACCAATCACCACATCTTGTTCGACGGTTGGTCGATGCCGCTGTTCGTCAAGGACTTCCTGCTCCTGTATGCCTCGGATGCGCCGATCGCGGAGCCCGCCCGCCCCTACCGCAGATATTTGGGCTGGCTTGCCGAGCAAGACCGTGCAGGCGCCCTCGAAGCATGGGCGAAGGCCCTGGACGGGGCCACCGAACCAACGCTCCTCGCACCGCAGCACACGGGAACGCATGCGGCCCCTCAGGACATCGACGTTCCGATCTCACCGGTGGTGGCCGGTCAACTCGCCGATGTGGCCCACAACAGTGGCGTCACCATGAACACCGTCATTCAGGCCGGGTGGGCAATCCTGCTGTGCGGCCTGCTTTCCCGTGACGATGTGGTTTTCGGGGCCACCGTGTCCGGCCGGCCGGCCGACCTTCCTGGTGTCGAGGAGACGTTGGGTCTGTTCATCAACACGGTCCCCGTTCGTCTGCGACTGGACCGAGACGAATCCGTGGCCGCTCTCCTCGGCCGAGTGCAGAGCGAACAGGTGCGTCTGCTCGACCAGCACCATGTCGGTCTCACGGAAATTCAGTCGGCGGTCGGGCAGGGGAGCATCTTCGACACCCTCACCGTTTTCGAGTCGTACCCCGTCGACCGTTCTGCTCTCGACGCCGACACCGATATCGACGGGCTGCGGGTGCGTGACATCGACGTCACCGACGCCACGCACTATCCATTGGCGCTCGTCACCGTCCTCGAACCGGATGTGCACCTCACCCTCGAATACGCCGCCGAGACGTTCACAGACACCGACGCTCGGCGGATCGCGGATCGACTCGCCCATGTGCTGACGGCGATGACGCAGCGACACACCCCGGTCGGTGCGCTCGACCTGCTCTCGGACGCCGAGCGCACCCGCATTCTGCGGACGTGGAACGCCACCGACCACCGGGTCGACGACGCCACGCTGGTCGACCTACTGGCCGTAGCGGCCCTGCGAACACCCGAGGCGCCGGCGGTGACCTTCGAGCAGGAATCCCTGTCCTACGCCGACTTCGACGCCAGAGCGAATGCACTTGCCCGCCGACTCGTATCGAACGGGGTGGGTCCCGAATCCATTGTGGCCGTCACTGTGCGTCGCTCGCTCGATCAGCTCGTCGCCATTCATGCAATCGTGCGCGCAGGCGGGGCGTACCTGCCTGTCGACCCGCAGCACCCCCAGGCCCGCATAGCTCATGTGCTCGGCAGTGCTTCGCCCACGCTGGTGCTCGCCTCCGCGGGCGATGTCGATGTCGTTCCCGGTGAGCTACCCACCATGCGGGTGGATCGCCTCGACCTCGGTACGGTTGCGAACACCCCTCTGACGGACGCCGACCGAAAATCCCCGTTGCGTCCCGATCATCCCGCCTACGTGATCTACACATCCGGCTCGACCGGCCGGCCCAAGGGTGTTGCGGTGTCGCACGGCGCGATCGTCAACCGACTGGTGTGGATGCAGGGCAGCTACCCGATCGATGGGCAGGACGTCGTTCTGTACAAGACGCCGGCCACCTTCGACGTCTCGGTGTGGGAACTGTTCTGGCCGTTGATGACCGGCGCCCGCACGGTGATCGCCGAACACGACGGTCATCGTGGGCCGCAGTATCTGTCTCGATTGATGGGCAACGAGGGCGTGACGACCCTGCATTTCGTGCCCTCCATGCTCGATGTATTCCTCGAACACGCGGATGCTTCCTCCTGCACCGCGGTGCGCCAGGTCTTCGCCAGTGGTGAGGCCCTCCCGAGGGCCGCCGTCGCTCGGTTCCATCACCTGTTCGATGCTGCGTTGCACAACCTGTACGGCCCGACCGAGGCGGCGGTGGACGTGACGTTCCACCGAACTGATGCCGCAGAGACCGGGCCGGTGCCGATCGGTGCGCCGGTGTGGAACACCCGCGTGTACGTTCTCGATGCTCGTCTCCGCCCGGTGCCGGTGGGAGTGGCCGGTGAACTGTATTTGGCAGGAGCGCAACTCGCCCGCGGATACGTGGGGCGACCGGATCTGACTGCCGATCGATTTGTTGCCAACCCGTTCGTTGCCGGCGCCCGACTGTACCGGACCGGTGACCTGGTTCGCTGGAGCGACGAAGGGGAGCTCGAGTACCTGGGCCGCACCGACTTCCAGGTGAAGCTGCGTGGACAGCGGCTCGAACTGGGCGAGATCGAATCCGTGATTCTCGACCACCCCGATGTGGTGGGGGCGTCGGTCGTGCTGCGGGGAGAGGGGTCCGCGGAGCGGCTTGTCGGCTACGTGGTGCCGCGCTCCGGATACGCCGTCGATCCGGACCGCTTGACTGCTCATGCGGCCGCGGATTTGCCGGCGTACATGGTGCCGTCGGTGATCGTCGCTCTCGATGCGCTTCCGTTGGGC
Source organism: Rhodococcus quanlei (assembly GCF_055231015.1). Classification (NCBI taxonomy): domain Bacteria; kingdom Bacillati; phylum Actinomycetota; class Actinomycetes; order Mycobacteriales; family Nocardiaceae; genus Rhodococcus; species Rhodococcus quanlei. The sequence continues at coordinate 15,685 of NZ_JBUYWD010000007.1, forward strand.
CCCAACGGCAAGCTCGATCGGACAGCCCTGCCCGAGCCACCGCGTACAGCTGGCGACTTCGAGTCACCAGCATCGCGCTCGGAGGTCGCCGTTGCCCGGGTGTTCGCCGATGTTCTCGGCGTCACGGAGGTCGGCGCAACCGACAACTACTTCGATCTCGGTGGCAACTCGCTGACCGCTACCCGGGCCGTCGCCCGCATCAATGCCGAACTGGGTTCGGCGCTCGGTGTCCGTGACCTGTTCGAGGCGCCCACCGTGCGGACCCTGGCGGCAGTGACCACCGGGCCGGTCGCCCGTACCCGTCCTGCTCTCGTCGCAGCCACGCGGCCGGATCGGGTGCCGTTGTCGCCGGCGCAATATCGGATGTGGTTCCTCAACCGATTCGACACCACCTCGGGCGCGTACAACATTGCGGCCGCACTGCGTCTGACAGGCGAACTCGACATCGCCGCGCTCACTTCGTCAATAGCTGATGTGATTGCGCGTCACGAGGTGCTCCGTACCGTCTATCCCGACTCTGCCGATGGTCCGCATCAGGTGATCGTCGACGACTCCGCCGTGGAACTCGTCGCCGTCCCCACCCCGGAGCACGAGCTTCCACCCGCTGTCGAGAAGCTCGTGACCGAGGGTTTCGACGTGACCGCGGAGGTGCCGCTGCGGGTGACCCTGCTCGGTGTCGCACCGCGCGAGCACGTACTGGTTCTGGTGACTCATCACATCAGCGCCGATGGATGGTCGATGGGCCCGCTGGCCCGGGACGTCATGGCTGCGTATGTTGCCCGCACCGCGGGCACGCAGCCCCCGCAACAGCCGCTGCCCGTGCAGTACGCCGACTACGCACTGTGGAAGCTCGACCTCCTCGGCAACGAGGACGACACCGAGTCTCTCGCTGCTCAGCAGATCGAATACTGGACGCAGGCCTTGGCCGGCCTGCCGGAGCGAATCGACCTGCCATCCGACCGTCCGCGCCCGTCCGTCGCCTCGCATCGCGGCGACACCGTCGATTTTGCGATCGGCTCGCAGACATACCGTGCGCTCACGGCTTTTGCCCGCTTTGTCAGCGCCTCGCCGTTCATGGTTCTGCATGCGGCCCTGTCGGTGTTGTTGTCCCGTTTGTCCGGTAGCGCCGACATCACAGTGGGTACCCCCGTCAGTGGCCGCGGGGCCGCAGAGCTCGACGACGTGGTCGGCATGTTCGTCAACACCTTGGTCCTGCGCACCCAGATAGATCCCGCGCACACATTCGGATCGATCGTCGAGCACATCCGCGACGCCGATCTCGCCGCCTACGCGCACGCCGACATTCCGTTCGAGCGGCTGGTGGAGATCGTCGACCCGGTCCGGTCCACGGCACATCACCCGTTGTTCCAGGTATCGCTGTCCATCGACGATGTGCCGCCCCCGCGCATCGACCTTCCCGGGCTTGCCGTCGAGGCACTTCCTCTCGACGAGGCCGTTGCCAAATTCGATCTCCAACTGTCGGTGACCGAAAACCCGGACGACATGGGCGCTCAGGGGCGGTGGACGTTCGCCACCGATCTGTTCGACCGCGAGACCGTCGAGGCAATCGGTCGGCGATTGGTCCGAATTCTCGATGCCGTGCTGTCGGACCCCGCCCTCGCCGTTGGTGACATCGACCTTCTCGACGATGCCGAGCGCAGCGCACTCGCAACGCGAAACGACCGGCGAGTCCTCGCTCCCCGCACTCTCCCGCAGATCCTTGCGGACGGCGTCGCGGCAGGGGAGACCGCCCTCGTCACGGACGAGACGCACGTGTCCTACTCGGAGCTCGAGGCCCGCTCGAACCGACTGGCCCGGGTCCTCGTCGGACGAGGGGCGGGTCCCGAAACGGTGATCGCGGTGGCGCTCTCGCGCTCCGAGCTGTCCGTGACCGCGGTGTGGGCGGTGGCGAAGGCCGGTGCGGCGTTCGTTCCTGTAGACCCCACCTACCCGTCCGACCGCATCGAACACATGCTGATCGATTCTCGGGCGGTTCTGGGTCTGACCGACCCCGCATCTGCAGAAAGCTTGCCCGCCGGTACCGACTGGCTACTGATCGACGATCCGGAACTGGGTCGGGACCTTGCTGCCGATCCGCTCACCGACTCCGATCGCACTGCGCCGCGTCCGGATCACCCGGCCTACCTGATCTACACCTCGGGTTCGACAGGCATGCCCAAGGGCGTCACCGTCACCCACGCCGGCCTCGGCGCATTCGCCGCAGAGCAGGTACAGCGATACGAAGTCGACCACCGCAGCCGGACGCTGCACTTCGCTTCCCCGAGTTTCGATGCGTCGATTCTCGAACTGCTGATGGCCTTCGCTGCGGGCGCGACCCTGGTGATCGTGCCCAATGGTGTGTACGGAGGACGCGACCTTGCCTCCCGCCTCCACGGCAAGCGGGTCACCCACGCCTTCGCCACACCGGCGGCGCTCGCGACGATGGACCCACAGTCGCTGCCCGAACTCGGCACCGTTGTGGTGGGCGGTGACGCCTGCGATGGCGCACTGGTCGAGAAATGGGCGCCGCACCGCCGCATGTTCAATGCGTACGGTCCCACCGAGTCCACGGTCATGGCCACCATGTCGGGCCCGATGACGGTCGGGCATCCGGTACTGATCGGGGCCCCGATTCGCGGAACCACTGCGCTGGTGCTCGATTCGCGGTTGCACCCGGTTCCCGACGGTGTCGTCGGTGAACTGTATTTGGCCGGCCCCGCGCTCGCCCGCGGCTACCACGACCGTCGCGCGCTCACCGCAGAACGATTCGTCGCGAACCCGTTCGCACCCGGCCGCCTGTACCGCACCGGGGACCTGGTGCGGTACACCACGAACGGTGAACTCGAGTACCTCGGGCGCGCCGACTTCCAGGTGAAGATTCGCGGCTTCCGCATCGAACTCGGCGAGATCGACGCCGCCCTCGCCAGCCACTCGAGTATCGAGTTCGCAATCACCTCGGCAGTATCGGTCCGCGGCAATATGACTGCCCTGGCGGCCTACGTGCTGCCCGCCGACAATCACTCCGTCGACCCGGTCGAGGTGACCGCGCACGCGGCGCGCGTCCTGCCCGCCTATATGGTGCCGTCCACGGTGACAGTGCTCGATCGCATTCCGCTCACCCCCGCAGGCAAGGTCGATCGTGCGGCGTTGCCCGAACCCGTTTTCGTCGGCCACGAGTATGTGGCTCCACGATCCGACACGGAAAGGCTCGTCGCCACCGTGTTCAGCGAGGTTCTCGGTGCAGACCCCGTGGGCGTCGAGGACGACTTCTTCGACCTCGGTGGAAACTCGCTCAGCGCCACCCGGGTGATCGGCCGAATCAACGAATCACTCGGCACATCGCTGGCGGTTCGAGTGATCTTCGAAGCGCCGGGCGTTGCTGCGCTTGCGGAGGCGTGCGCCGCCGCCGAACGCGGCGACCGTCCCGCGTTGGTAGCCACCGAGCGACCCGAACGTATTCCACTGTCCGTGGCGCAGTCTCGGATGTGGATCCTCAACCGGTATGCCCCCGAATCGGTTGCCTACAACATTCCACTCGTGTTGCGACTGTCGGGAAACCTCGACAGCGCTGCGCTCGGTGCGGCAGTGCGTGACGTTCTCGGCCGTCACGAAGCGTTGCGAACGGTGTACCCCGAATCGGTGGACGGCCCGTACCAGCAGATCGTTCCTGTTGCAGACCTCGAGGTGGACCTCGAACCGCGTCCGGTCGAGGACGAAGACCAATTGTTCGGGTTGGTGACCGAAGACCTGTCCACCGGATTCGACGTCACGTGCTCAGTTCCGCTGCGCAGTAGGTTGTATCAACTGTCGGCCGACGCCCATGTTCTCGTTGTCGTGGTGCATCACATCAGCGCGGACGGCGCGTCGATGACGCCTCTCGGGCGGGATCTGATGCTGGCCTACGCTGCACGCGCCGACGGCCAGGCGCCCGAGTGGGCGCCGCTCGAGGTTCAGTACGCGGATTACAGCGTGTGGCAACGCAATCTTCTCGGCTCCGAAGCCGACGACCGAAGCATTGCCGCGCGTCAAGCCGCCTATTGGGTCGAACAGTTGCGGGCGATCCCGGATCTGCTCGAGCTTCCCACCGATCGGCGACGGCCGGCCGTGGCATCGCTGAGCGGGGAGGTCGCCACCTTCCACCTCGACGCCGCGTTCGTCGAGCAGGCCACCGCACTTGGACGCGCCCACGGCGCCACCCTGTTCATGGTGGTTCATGCGGCACTCGCCACCCTGCTCGCACGGATGTCGGCCACCTCCGACATCGTGGTGGGCACCCCCATCTCAGGGCGCGGTGAGCGGGCGCTCGACGATCTGGTCGGCATGTTCGTGGGCACGCTGGCGCTGCGAACCCAGGTCGATCCGTCGGCCTCGTTCACCGACCTGTTGGAGCATGTTCGCGAGACCGATCTCGCGGCCTACGGCAATGCGGATCTGCCGTTCGAGCGGTTGATCGATCTGCTGCGACCGACCCGCTCGCAGGCCTATGCGCCGATCTTCCAGGTCGCACTGTCGCTCGAGGACCAGAGCGTGGATCAACTCGAACTTCCCGGGTTGGCCGTGACGGCAATGGATCTCGGCGCCGCACCCGCAAAGTTCGACCTGCAGGTGACCCTGCGTAGGCACGGCGCCGGCATGGCGGTGTCGTGGATCTTCGCCACCGATCTCTTCGACCGCGCCACCATCGATTCGTTCTCGGCTCGCTTCGAACGAATCCTGCGCGAGGCAGTCACGCATCCGGGACAGGCAACCGGTGACCTGGACGTCCTCGACTCCGCCGAGCGGGAGGAGCTGACCACCCGCGCCGGTACACCCGCCGCGGCCGCGTGCACGTTGCCCGACATCCTGGCGCACGGTGCACAGATCGGCGCGACTGCGCTCGTCTCCGAGGAAGGTGAGCTCTCCTACGCGGACCTCGACGCACGGTCGAACCAGTGGGCGCGCGTACTCATCTCCCGTGGTGTCGGGCCTGAAACGGTGGTAGCGCTGGCGCTTCCGAGGACAGCGCCGGCGGCGGTCGCGGTGTGGGCGGTGGCCAAGACTGGTGCAGCCTACGTTCCCGTCGATCCCAGCTACCCCCGTGAACGGATCGAGCACATGCTCACCGACTCCGGGGCCGCACTGGGATTGACCGATACCGCCACCGCTACAGCGCTGCCCTCGGACGCCGAATGGTTGCTGCTGGATGATCCGTCACTGATCGATGCCGTTCCCGACACAACTGTCACCGACCGCGACCGAACATCGGTGCTGCGCCTGTCGCACCCGGCGTACCTGATCTACACCTCGGGCTCGACCGGAACACCCAAGGGCGTCACGGTTACCCACTCCGGTCTGAGCGCGTTCACAGCGCAAGCGCTCCCGCAGCTGGCCACCACAGCCGGGTCGCGGGTGCTTCGCCTGTCCTCGGCGAGCTTCGACGCCTCCGTGTTCGAAATGATCCAGGCGTTCAGTGCGGGAGCCACCCTGGTGATCGCACCCCCAGCAGTGGTGGGCGGCGAAGATCTCACCGCGCTGCTTCGTGATCAGAGAGTCAGCCATGTGCTCACCGCTCCGGCCGCACTGAGCACCGTCGACGCGAGCGAACTCGACGATCTGCGCACCGTGGTCGTCGGTGGCGAGGTGTGCCCTCCCGCCCTGGTCGAGCAGTTCTCTGCGGGGCGCCGGTTCTTCAACAGTTACGGTCCCACGGAGACCACCATCGTCGACACCATCGGCGAACCGCTGGCCCCGGGCGCCGACATCACCATCGGACGCCCCCTCGACGGCACCCAGGCACTCGTCCTCGACTCCCGCCTGCGGCCTGTGCCCAGCGGTGTCCTGGGGGAGCTGTACTTGTCCGGTCCGGGCCTGGCTCGCGGGTATCATGCCCGGCTCGGCCTGACCTCGGAACGTTTCCTCGCCAACCCGTACGGGCCCGCCGGATCCCGGATGTATCGCACCGGAGACCTGGTGCGGTTGCGGGGCGACGGACAACTCACCTATGTGGGCCGCTCCGACGCTCAGATCAAACTGCGTGGCCTGCGAGTAGAACTCGGTGAGGTCGAGGCCGCGCTCGCCCGGCACCCCGAGGTGGTCGCCGCGGCTGCCGCCGTGCATCAGCACGGGAAACTCGGCGATCAACTGGTGGGTTATGTGGTGCCCACCTCGGGCGCGGAACCCGACGAATCCGAGGTTCTCGAGGGGACAGCGGCGTTGCTGCCTCGCGCGCTGGTACCTGCCACAGTGCTTACGCTCGACAGCCTCCCGGTAACCCCCGCCGGCAAGGTCGACCGGGCGGCGTTACCCGTACCGACCTACGCCGCACGGACTGCGTTCCGGGCTCCGACGACCGACACTGAGGTTCTCGTCGCGGAAGTTTTCGCCGACGTGCTGGGCGTCGAGCGAATTGGCCTCGACGACGACTTCTTCGCGCTCGGCGGAAACTCGTTGATCGCGACCCAGGTTGCGGCTCGTCTCGGACGCGCGTTCGATACTCGGATCACGGTGCGTGAGGTATTCGAGACGCCGACCGTACAAGGCCTTGCACGCGGTATCCCGATTCAGCTCGGCGTCGGCCACGTCGCTCTGACCGACGGCCCCAGGCCGGAGCGAATCCCGTTGTCGTTGGCGCAGAACCGGATGTGGTTCCTGAGCCAGTTCGACCCGGAGTCGGATGTGTACAACATTCCGCTCGCAATCCGGTTGACCGGGACGTTGAACGCCCCGGCGCTCGAGCACGCCGTCCATGATGTGCTGGAGCGTCACGAATCACTTCGGACGGTGTTCCCCGACGACGGTGACGGTCCGGCTCAGGTCGTCCTGCCTGCCGATCGAGTCGAACTCGATCTCGTCCCGGTCCCCGTGACGGAGGTCGAGCTTCCAGACGAGATTCGGCGCATTATGCACGGCGGTTTCGACGTCACCGCGGAAATCCCCATCCGCGGGAAGCTTCTGAGCGTTGCTGACGACGACTTCGTGCTCGTGATCGTGGTGCATCACATCAGCGGTGACGCAGTATCGATGGGGCCGCTCGCCCGTGACGTGATGATCGCTTACAGCGCGCGGTCGGAGGGCGTCGCCCCGTCGTGGACGCCGTTGCCGGTTCAGTACGCGGATTTCGCGCTTTGGCAACGTGCAATGCTGGGCGCCGAGACCGATTCCGAATCCCTTTCGGCGCAGCAGATCCAGTACTGGCGAGAGACGTTGACAGGACTTCCTGACGTATTGGAACTTCCGGCCGACCGAGCTCGGCCGCCTGTGCCCTCGCAACACGGTGATGCCGTGCCGTTCGACGTTTCGGCGGCGACGGTTGTCGGGCTCGAGCAGATCGCCCGGGATCTGGGAGCTTCACTGTTCATGACGGTGCACGCGGCGTTGGCGGTGGTGCTGGCGCGGTTGTCGGCGACGTCGGATATCGCCGTCGGCACTCCTGTAGGTGGTCGTGGTGAGCAGGCGCTCGACGATCTGGTGGGGATGTTCGTCAACACTGTGGTGTTGCGTACCCCGGTCGTGGCGGACGAAAGTTTCGCCCACCTGCTGGCGCGAGTGCGCGATATCGATCTCGGTGCGTACGGTCACGCCGACATCCCCTTCGAGCGTCTCGTCGACGTCCTGTCTCCAGTTCGCACGCAGGCACATACGCCGTTGTTCCAGGTGGTGTTGTCTTTCGAGCATCGCAGTACTACTCGTTTCGAGTTGCCGGGCGTGACCGTGGAGCCGATCTCGTTCGATTCCGATACAGCCCAGTTCGATCTCGCATTCGTGTTGTCCGAGAACGACTCCGCTGCTGATGAATCCGCGTCCGGCTTGTCGGGTGTCTTGCGCTTTGCGACCGATTTGTTCGACCGGGCGACGGCGCAGGAGTTCACCACTCGGTTCGCTCGTGTGCTCGATGCGGTGGCAGCCGATCCCGATGTGATTGTGGGCGATATCGAGATTCTGGATTCGGACGAAAGCGCAGCCGCGGTGGTGGCCGGTGAGCCTTCGGCTTCGCCGAGCACACTTGCCGGTCTGATCGAGGCTGCCGTCCGGGTCGATCCGGACAGGTCGGCGTTGAGTTGGCGGGGCCGCGAGTACACCTATCGTGAGGCCGACGAATGGTCGACGCGTTTGGCCCGGGTGTTGCTCGATCATGGTGTCGGGCCGGAAACGTTTGTTGCTCTGGCCTTGCCGCGGTCGGTCGAGTCCGTGTTGGCGGTGTGGGCGGTTGCCAAGACCGGTGCCGCGTATGTGCCGGTCGATCCGTCCTACCCGGCGGACCGTATTGCCCACATCCTTGGTGATTCGGGGGCCGGCCTCGGTCTGACGTTCTCTGGCGAGTTGGACGTGCTGCCCGACACCGTTGCCTGGTTGGCACTCGATGCCGGGTCCGTCACGGATCTTCTCGAATCGGTGAGTGCGGAACCGATGACCGACACGGACCGGACCCACCAGGTCGGTGTCGAGAATTCGGCGTACATGATTTACACGTCGGGTTCGACGGGGCTGCCCAAGGGTGTTGTTGTCACCCATGCCGGGTTGGCGAATCTGGCGGTGGAGCGGCGTGAGCATTACCGCATCGACGGATTCTCGCGATTTTTGCACAAGGCCTCGCCGAGTTTCGATATGGCGGTCGGGGAGATGGTCTCTGCCTTGAGCGCGGCGGCCACACTGGTGATCGCACCACCCGGGGTGGTCGGTGGTGACGAGCTTTCCGAACTTCTCGATCGTGAGCAGGTCACACATGCATTGATCACTCCGGCGGTGCTGGCGACGATGGACCCCGATGGGCACCGGCAGTTGCGGGTTCTCGGTGTCGGCGGCGAAGCGTGTACCCCGGAACTGGTTGCTCGCTGGCAGCCCGGACGCACCATGCTCAACGGGTACGGGCCGACCGAAGCCACGGATATTTCCACTGTCGGCGACCTGATGGTTGGTGTGCCTGTGACGATCGGCTCTCCGGTGCGCGGCTTCGACGTTCTCGTCCTCGACGCCCGGCTGCATCCGGTACCTGCCGGAGTCCTCGGCGAACTGTATGTGGCGGGGCCGGCGCTGGCTCGCGGCTACCACCGCCGGCACAGCCTCACCTCCGAACGGTTCGTCGCCAACCCGTATGGGGCGGCGGGTGAGCGGATGTACCGCACCGGCGATATCGTCCGCTTGACCGGAACTGGGGAGCTGGAGTACTTCGGTCGTGGCGACAGTCAGGTGAAGATCCGAGGTAACCGGATCGAACTCGGCGAGATCGAATCTGCTGCCACACAGCATGACACGGTGGACCAGGCTGTTGTCCTGGTCAGTGATACCTCGGCAGGTCAACGCTTGGCCGCCTACCTGGTGCCTGTCGATGGCCAGGTGGTCGATGCGGATACGGTTCGTCGTCATCTGCAGGATGTGTTGCCGGCGCCGATGATCCCTGATGCCTATGTGGTGCTCGATGTCTTGCCTGTGACGGTGAACGGCAAATTGGACCGTAAGGCCCTGCCGGAACCGGTGTTCAGTACGCCAGCCGCACGCTTCCGTGCAGCGACCACAGCCAACGAGAAGATTCTGGCGACCGTGTTCGGCGAACTGCTCGGAATCGAAAACGTGGGTATCGACGATTCCTTCTTCGGGCTGGGAGGCGACAGCATCGCCTCGATCCAGCTGGCGTCGAGGGCCAAGGCGCAAGGGCTGATCATCACGCCTCGCGACGTGTTCGAGCACAAAACGGTTGCCGCGCTCGCCGCGATTGCGACACCTGTCACCGAATACGAACCTGTCGTACTCGAGGAACTGCCGGGGGGTGGAATCGGCACGCTGCCACTCACCCCGGTGATGCGTGTGGTCAACGGACGTGGCGGAACCATGGACCGCTATTCGCAGTCGGTCGCGCTGGAGTTGCCGGTTGGGATCGACAAAGCGGGCGTGATTGCGACTCTGTCCGCGATCGTCGATCACCACGACATGCTCCGCGCCCGCCTCGTCGACGACGAGAGCCTCGAGGTGTCGCCTGCCGGCACCGTCGATATCGCAGCCCTTGTGCACCGAACGGACTGGGAGTTGGGCAGCGATCCGACCGAACTGGCCCGACGGGAGATCGATGCGGCGCTGGACCGCCTCGATCCGCGTGCCGGCATCATGTTGCAGTGCGTTTGGCTCGACCCGGTGGGTGCGCCTACACAGAGTGGTCGTCTGATCGTGGCCGCGCACCACCTCGTAGTCGACGGTGTGTCCTGGCGAATCCTGATTCCCGATCTGATTGCCGCCTGGGCTCAGATCTCCTCGGGTGAGCAAGCGGTGCTTCCGCCCGTCGGTACGTCCATGCGACGGTGGGCGCACGCCCTCACCGAAAGCGCGCAATCAGAGCAGCGTCTTGCGGAATTGCCACTGTGGCAAGCGATCCTCGACGGTCCGGACCCGATACTCGGTGCGCGGCCCTTCGACCCAGCGATCGACGTGTTGTCGACGGTCGACCATGTGCGTTTTCAACTCGATCATTCGGTGACCCAGTCCCTGATGACCTCCGTTCCGGCCACGTTCCGGGGCGGCGTGGGTGATGGCTTGATCGCCGCGTTCGCTTTGGCCGTGAAAGCGTGGCGACGACGGCGAGGGATCGACGAAGACTCGCTGCTCCTGCAGCTCGAAGGACATGGCCGTGAGGAGGAGGCAGCGTCGGGCGCGGACCTTTCCCGCACGGTCGGGTGGTTCACGAGTGTGTACCCGGTCCGGCTCGACCTCGGGAGTATCGACGTTGATACCGCCCTGTCGGGCGCAGTTGATACCGCCCTGTCGGGCGCAATCGACACATCCCGCGCCGTCAAAGCCGTCAAGGAACAGCTTCTCGCAATACCCATGCGGGGGCTGGGCTACGGTTTGCTGCGTCATCTCAACTCCGAGACGGCAGAAGTGCTGCGCGATGTTCCGACACCCCAGATCAGCTTCAACTATCTGGGCCGGGTGTCCGAGGGCGATATTCCGGAGGAGTTTGCGCATCTCGGGTGGACTCCGGCCACTGATATCGGCGACCTTCACGGGGTCGGAAACGACGACATGCCTGCCGCCGCCGTTCTCGATGTCAATGCGATCGTTACCGGTGCGGGCGACGAATCTCAGCTCAGCGCCACATTCTCGTTTCCGCGGGGATTGCTGTCGACCGCGGACGTCGAGGAGTTGGCCGATCTGTGGACCACGGCTCTCACCGCGATTGTGGATCAGGTGGACAGCGGAACCGCGGGGGGCCTCACCCCGTCCGATGTGCCGCTCGTCCACGTACATCAGCGTGACCTGGAGCTGTGGGAAGAGCAGTACCCGGAATTGTCCGATGTGTGGTCACTGTCGCCGTTGCAGCACGGCCTCGCGTTCCACGCACAACTCGCGCACGACACGGTGGACGTGTACACCACCCAGACGGTCCTCGAAATCGGTGGTGTGGTCGATGCCGATCGCATGCGTACCGCGATCTCCGCGCTGTTCAGTCGGCATGCCAACCTTCGGACCGCGTTCGTCGGCTCGGAGACGGGTGAACTCGTGCAGTTGGTCCTCGAACATGTGGAGGTTCCGTGGCGAACGGTGCTTCTCGACGGGATGAGCGAAGCAGACCGGGCCGAGGCGCGTGAGGAAGCGCTGGCCGCCGACCGCGAACGACAGTTCGACCTGGCGTCTGCGCCGCTGATGCGCTTCACCTTGATCGACGGCGGGGACGGACATCACGCGCTTGCGGTGACGCTGCATCACATTCTCCTCGACGGCTGGTCGATGCCACTGCTGCTCGAAGAACTGTTGGTGCTGTACGCCACCCGCGGCGATACCGCGGTGTTGCCGCGAGTTCCCTCCTACCGGGCGTTCTTGTCCTGGTTGGCCTCGCGTGACCGGGCCGCATCCCAGCGCGTGTGGGCTGAGGCTCTCGCCGGTGTCGAACAGCCGACCCTCGTTGCCGCCGAAGGATCCGGTGAAACGGAGGATTCGACGGTCGCCGCGATGGAGGGGGACCTCGGTGCTCAGTTGTCCGCCGAGCTCACGGCGCTGGGCGGCGAACTCGGCGTAACCCTCAATACGCTTGTTCAGACGGCGTGGGGAATTCTGCTGTCCCGCATGCTCGGCCGCGATGATGTGGTTTTCGGTGCGACCGTATCGGGACGACCCGCAGACCTCGAAGGTGTCGAGTCGATTGTCGGTCTGTTCATCAACACCTTGCCGGTTCGGGTGCGGGTGGACCCCTGCGAGTCCGCCGCCGACCTCCTGACCCGTGTGCAGAACGAACAGGCCACCCTGCTCGATCACCATTACGTCGGGCTCAGTGAGATACAGCAATCTGCGGGCAGTGGAGCGCAATTCGACACTCTGACGGTGTTCGAGTCGTATCCGGTGGACGCAGACAAGCTGTCCCAGGCCAATTCGATCGATGGCATGACAGTTCTCGGCGTGTCCGGTGAGGACGCTACGCACTACCCACTCACGCTCACCGTGGTGGCCGAGGAGAGTCTGCGGTTCACGCTGCGGTATCGCACCGATGTCTTCGACGAAGCGTATGCGAGTGCACTGCGCCGCAGGCTGATGATGGTGCTCTCGGAGCTGGTGGCCGATCCGGCCGCACCTGTCGATCGGATCGAGATTCTCGACGCGGCCGAACGTGCCGCTCTGACGCCGGTTCGTGGTTTGCCATCGTCGGCGCCCGCCACACTCCCGGAGATCATCGGCGGTGCTGCGCGCGCTGCCCGGGACCGGATTGCGCTGTCCTGGACGGGCCGTGACTGGACGTACGGTGAGGCCGATGATTGGTCGAACCGATTGGCCCATCTCCTGATCGCACGCGGTGTGGGGCCGGAGACGTTCGTAGCGGTGGCGTTGACGCGATCGGCCGAGTCGGTGCTGGCTGTGTGGGCGGTTGCCAAGACCGGTGCCGCGTACCTTCCCCTCGACCCGAGCTATCCGGCGGAGCGTATCGATCACATGGTGACCGATTCGGGTGCCCGAATCGGCATCACGGTGTCGGAGGTGCGCGATGGTTTGCCCGACGGTGTGCAGTGGTTGGATCTCGACGCCCTTCTCGGCGAATTCGAGGCAGCATCGATCTCCGCGGTGGCCGATTCGGACCGAACCCGGCCGCTGCGCGTCGAGAATCCGGCGTACATGATCTACACGTCGGGTTCGACGGGCAGACCGAAGGGTGTTGTCGTCACCCATGGCGGCCTTGCGAATCTGGCTGCGGAGCGTCGTGAGCATTACCGGGTCGACGCGTCCTCGCGGTTCCTGCACAACACGTCACCGAGTTTCGATATGGCAGTCGGGGAGATGATGTCGGCATTGTCCGCATCCGCCGCGTTGGTGATCACCCCACCCAGTCTGATCGGTGGGGAGGACCTGACCGTGTTCCTTCGGGACGAGCGCGTCAGCCACGCCCTGATCACACCCGCCATGTTGTCGTCGATGGACCCAGGTGGGCTCGAGGATCTACGGGTTCTCGGTGTCGGCGGTGAAGCGTGCACTGCGGAGTTGGTGGCACGGTGGCAACCTGGCCGGACCATGCTCAACGGCTACGGCCCGACGGAGGCCACCGACATATCCACGGTCGGTGATCTGGTGTCGGGTTCGCCCGTGACGATCGGGCGTCCGGTGCGCGGCTTCGAGACTGTGGTTCTCGATGCTCGGTTGCGTCCGGTTCCGGTGGGTGTGGCCGGCGAGTTGTACGTGGCGGGACCGGCTTTGGCGCGTGGTTATCACCGCCGGTTCGGCCTCACCTCCGAACGGTTCGTCGCCAACCCGTACGGGGCGCCGGGTGATCGGATGTATCGCACGGGCGATGTCGTTCGGTGGACTGCGTCGGGCGAACTCGAGTACAGCGGCCGGTCGGATCACCAGGTCAAGATTCGGGGGTACCGCATCGAACTCGGCGAGATCGACGCGGCGGTAATCGAACACCCGGACGTCGACTACGTGATCACACTCGGCAGGCCCGGACCCTCCGGAGACCAGGTACTGGTGTCCTACGTCGTGCCCACCCCGGATGTTGCGCCCGACTCCGCACACGTAAGGGCCTTCGCCTCGGAGTTCTTACCCGCGCACATGGTGCCGTCGGTGGTGGTGTGCATCGATTCCGTCCCACTCACCCCCACCGGCAAACTCGATGTCGCGGCGTTGCCTCGCCCCGATTTCGCGGCCGCCGAATATCGATGCCCGGCGCAAGGGTACGAGAGCATGGTCGCGACCGTCTTCGCCGAGGTCCTCGGGCTCGAGCGGGTCGGCGCCGACGGCAACTTCTTCGACCTCGGTGGTAACTCGCTGTCGGCGATGCGTGTGGCGAGCCGATTGCGAGACAGCACTGATGTCATGGTGTCGCTGCAGTGGCTCATGACGGAGCCGACCCCGGCACGAATCGCTGCCCACATGAACGCGGCCGAGGGCGCGAATGCAGGGGACTCGAATGCGGGGGACTCGGCGCTCGACGTGGTATTCCCGATCCGATCGGGCGGTTCGGGCAGTCCGGTGTTCTGGATCCACCCGATCAGTGGATTGTCCTGGTGCTACACCGGGTTCGCCGACCATATCGATCCCGATCGACCGATGTTCGGTATCCAGACTCCTGCCGTAGTGGGGGAGGCGCTGCCGGACTCGATCGACGAACTCGCGGTGCGTTACCTCGCCGAGGTCCGCAGAATTCAACCGGAAGGGCCGTATGACCTGGCCGGATGGTCGATCGGCGGTGTGATCGCGCACGCGATGGCAGTGCGATTGCAGCAGGTCGGGGAGACGGTGACGTCGCTGGTGATGCTCGACAGTTTTGCGGACCTGCAACAGTCCGCCTCAGCCGATGAGGTGGCCGACCCTGCACTGGGTGAGGATGTCGAGTCGATGCTGGCGGTCTTGACCGGCGAGCAGGTTCACCACCTGATGGCGGCTGCAGACCACAACGCAGGTCTCATGCGGGCTCACCGTCCCGGTGTGTTCGACGGGGACGTACTGTTCTTCACGGCGTCGCACGACGACCCCACACTGAGACTGGCCGCCGAATCATGGAGCCCCTGGGTGAACGGGCTGATCACCAACCATCCGGTGGAATCGAACCACTGGCAGATCACCGAACCCGAAGCCGTCCGAGCGATCGGACCGGTGGTTGCCGAGTACCTCGTGCGAGGTGCACCGAGATTGGAGATCGAACGTTGAGAACCTGCACTGCGGGGGTGGCCGCGCTGGCCGCTGTTCTGCTGATGGCCCTTCTCGCACCAGCTGCGAACGCAGACCCAGGCGAGCCGCCTGCACCGGCACAGCAGACCGAGGCCGGCCGACTCGACCGGATCGAGAAGGTCGACGATCGCCGGTGGAATGTTTTCGTGTACTCACCTTCGATGGACGAGGTCGTCGAATTGCAGGTGTTGCGACCGGCCGACACCAGCGTTCCCCGCCCCACGTTCTATCTGCTCAACGGTGCCGGGGCAGGCGAAGACGGTGCCAACTGGCTCAACAAGACCGACATTGTCGACTTCTTCGCCGACAAGAATGTGAATGTCGTGATTCCGGTCGGTGGCTACATCAGCTACTACACCGATTGGCGCAGCGACGACCCGGTTCTGGGCCGTAACAAATGGGAGACGTTCTTCACGCAAGAGCTGCCGTCGGTTCTCGACGATGCTCTCGGTGCCAATGGCGTCAATGCCATCGGCGGACTGTCGATGTCGGCCGGTTCGGTGTTGGATCTTGCGATCCAGGCGCCGGGTCTGTATCGCGGAATTGCGTCGTACAGCGGTTGTGCAATGACCAGTGACCCGGTGGGGCAGAACTTCGTCCGACTGGTGGTCGAGGCGGTGGGCGGCGGCGACACCCGAAACATGTGGGGCCCACCATCGGACCCGGCATGGGTCGAGCACGATCCTTATGTCAATGCCGAGAAGCTTCGCGGCATCGAGTTGTACATCTCGGCAGCGAGCGGTCTGCCAGGGCCGTACGATTCGGTCGATGCGGTCCGGCCCGCCGGTGCGCCGCCCCTTGCTGACCAGATCGTTCTCGGTGGCGCGATCGAAGCCGCTGCGAGCTACTGCACACACCGTTTTGCGGAACGTCTCGACACTCTCGGTATCCCGGCAACCGTTCAATTCCGTCCGAGGGGCACACATTCGTGGCTGTACTGGGAGGATGCGCTCCACGACTCCTGGCCGGTGATGGCGCGCGCTCTGAACTCGTAGCTTGCGTACCCCTGCATGTCGGCCTTCCTTCGAATCCGGGAGAATCTCCACGGAATCGGTGCCTCGCCCGTAACGTGAGGGCACTCGGTTGTTGCACCGGGGAGAAGGAGTTACGGATGTCAGTGGATGCAGCAGCGATCATTGTGGCGATCACTACGGCAGCGGGGGCCATTGTGCAGGGTGCGGATCTTCCGCAACCCGTCAAAGATCAAGCGATCGAGGCAGTTCAGAGTGCAGAAGCAGCGTCCCCTGATGTGCAGAAGCAGGTCGAGGACGCGATAGCGGCTCTACCGGACGGAGCACGCCAACAAGCCGAGCAGATGGTGGCGGACGTCGGAGGGGTAGTGAAGGATGTGACCGACCCCTATATTCCAGAACGCGAAAAGGTGCCGCCCAAGCCAGGCCAACCTGAAATTGCAGGGCCGCCACCCGCCGTCGCAGGAAATGCTGCGCCCGGCCATACGGGCCAAGCGCCCGCGATGGGAGGTGCCGCGTCGCTGGTGCCGTTCGCTCCTTCGCTGATCGGGTCCACCGGCTCGGCCGGGCAGGCGTTCTCCGATGTTCCTGGGCTTCCGTTTCTCGGTGCCCTGGGCTCGCTCGTTCCTGCAGTGCCGGCAGCTTTCCCCGGAGTGTCCCTCGCGCCGGT
Source organism: Rhodococcus quanlei (assembly GCF_055231015.1). Classification (NCBI taxonomy): domain Bacteria; kingdom Bacillati; phylum Actinomycetota; class Actinomycetes; order Mycobacteriales; family Nocardiaceae; genus Rhodococcus; species Rhodococcus quanlei. Next base: position 32,446 of record NZ_JBUYWD010000007.1, read on the forward strand.
CGGTGCCATCGCGGTGTTTGCGCCCTGGATCCGCAAGGCGGGATCGTTGTGCGAAGGCGTCAAACCCACAACCATCGCCGCTCTGTACTCCGTGGGAAGCGGGTTCCGCTACGGGGCGGCCGCGCCGACGAGCCCGTCCGGTGCCCGCGGCCCGGGCCAATTCACCGATGCCGAGTGGGCAAAGTACGGAAAGGACGTGGACAGCAACGGCACGGCCGACATACTCGGTGTAGCCGACCCGGTGATGGCGTCCGGACACATGCTGTGCGACATGTTCGGTCAAATCGAGAGCTTGAAGGCCGACGGCGCGGTGAAGGGTGATTCCCTGGATCTGACTCTCGCCGCGTACGACGTCGGGATGGAAGCGGTACGCGGCGCGGGTGGTATTCCCGCTGCAACGCCGGGCCACGATCCGCAGCCGTTCGTGGATCGTGTCCGTTCGCTCGAGGAGTCGTTCGGCCGCATGCTGGCGCCGTTCTTCTACGGCGGTGCGATCGTCGACGGCGTCAGCAACGTCATCGACGCTGCCATGCAGTACATCGGCCTGCCGTACGTGTGGGGCGGTGGCAGCATTCACGGGCCGTCCATGGGCGGATTCGATTGCTCGGGACTCACGTCGTACGCGGTGTACGCGGCAACCGGGATCAAACTTCCCCGGACCTCGGAAACTCAATGGCGGGTCGGTGTCGAGGTTCCCCTCGATCAGGCCCGTCCCGGTGATCTGCTGTTCGGTAACTGGGGCCCCGGAGGCCCGGGCCACGTTGGCATCTACGTAGGCAACGGGCAGATGCTGCATGCCCCCACGACGGGTGATGTCGTCCGTATCGGACCGCTGCTCGACAACATGAAGGCGCGCCGGATCATCTGAGTCACCGAACGGCTGCACGCACAGGAAAGCCGGCCCGGATCGAACGATCCGGGCCGGCCTCCCGAGTGTGGGCAGGCTCGATCAGGGGCGGTACGGCTCCGCGCTGACCAGTGTCACCTGCATGGTGTTTCCGTTGGGCAATGTGTACTTGCGGGTCTCGCCGACCTTGGCATCGAGCAGTGCGCTGCCGAGCGGTGAATTGGGGGAGTAGACCTCGAGTTCGTCGTGGCTCGTGCCCTCTTCACGGGTGGCGATGAGGAACGTTTCGGAGTCCGTCTCGTCTCCCTCGTAATAGACCTTGACGACGGATCCGGGAAGAGCGACACCCGACTGGGTGGGAGCCTCACCAACCTTTGCGCTGTTCAGCAGCTCCTGAAGCTGGCGAATGCGGGCCTCCTGCTGGCCCTGCTCTTCGCGTGCGGCGTGGTAACCGCCGTTCTCCTTCAGGTCGCCCTCTTCGCGGCGTTCGTTGATCTCGGCCGCGATCACGGGGCGGTTGGCAATGAGTTGGTCGAGTTCGTTCTTGAGCCTGTCGTGTGATTCCTGGGTAAGCCAGGTCACCTGGGTCTCGGTCATCTCGATCACTCCCTCGTAGTTGGAGCCGCAGGCTCCCTCGACGGGTCACTGCATATGAGCAATGACCAACGGCGCGACGGGGGCGCGACTGGAGTCGCGCGAAGGTCCGCCTTGCCGTCAATGCAGCAATACACGGTCCCGCCCGGAACCGTGTATTCGACGATTCTAGCACGCGCGAATGGGGTGAACGCTCGATCGCTGTATGTTCGCTGTGAGGTGAACGCGCTTCAGTGAGGTGTCTCGAGAGTCGTCAGGTACTCGGGCACGTCGAAGCTGCAACCATAGAGATCGCCCATTCCGGGATCACGTGAGGTGTAGACCGGGGCAGTGATCAGGACGGTCCCGTCCGTGCCCGAAGGGACCAGCACTTCGCGGCGCCCGGTTTCGGAGCCGTCCTTCGAGCGGGCACGAACGATGCATACCGCCTCGCGCGTCGGATCGTCCCGTGTCACCTTCACTGTGACGTCCAATCGTGAGTCGTCGATGATCTCGTACGACATCACATCGGCTTCCATCTCGTGCACGGCGAACTTCTGGTAGGCGACGTACGCGCCGATGACACAGGCCACCACCACGACGGCTCCTGCTATTACGGCCATCGACCTGCGCGAACGTGCAGGTTTGGAGGTCGAGGAGTATCTGCCGGGGGGTAGCGTGCTCGTCATTTGTCTGCTCTCAGGCCCCCGGAACGGGGGCACGGCTGCAACGGGAAGTATCGAGTGGAACTATAGAGGAGTGCATTGGTGCGCAGCCGACGCGGCACACGGCCGGGCCGGCGACAGGCGAAGACGAGGTGAACGAACACGTGAGCGGATTCAGGCTCATGGCCGTCCATGCCCACCCCGACGACGAGTCGAGCAAGGGAGCTGCCACGACGGCCCGTTACGCCGCTGAAGGACACGACGTCATGGTCGTGACACTCACCGGAGGTGAGCGCGGCGACATCCTCAATCCAGCGATGGACATTCCCGGTGTTCGCGACCGTATTCACGCGGTACGCGAGGAGGAGATGGCGGAGGCCGCTCGCATCCTCGGGGTCCGTCATCGTTGGCTGGGCTTCGTCGATTCGGGTCTGCCCGAGGGCGACCCCAAACCGCCGCTGCCGGACGGATGCTTCGCGCTGGTTCCGTTGGAGGAGTCCACCGAGGCATTGGTCCGCGCAATCCGCGAATTCCGGCCGCACGTGATCACCACCTACGACGAGAACGGCGGTTACCCGCACCCGGATCACATCCGCTGCCACGAGGTCTCGATGGCTGCCTACGATGCCGCGGCCGACCCGAACGCATTCCCCGACGCGGGTGAACCCTGGGAAGTGCAGAAGGTGTACTACTCGCACGGCTTCATCCGGAAACGCCTCGTGATGTTCCAAGACGAGTACGAGCGTCGTGGCGAAGAATTCCCGATGGCGGACTGGCTGAAGAAGTGGAAGACCGAACAGGGCGACCTGATGGCACGGGTCACCACCCAGATCACCTGCGGCGACTACTTTCCGCACCGTGACGACGCACTGCGTGCACACGCGACGCAGATCGATCCGAACGGTTCCTTCTTCGCGGTGCCGTTGGACATTCAGCAGAAGATCTGGCCGACCGAAGAATTCGAACTGGCGAAGACTCGAGTGACCACGTCGATTCCAGAGACGGACCTGTTCGCAGGGATCGAGGAGGACGGACAGAAGTGAACACGCTCACGATTGCGGTGCTGGCGCAGGCGGACCCGTCGGGTCCCGAGTTCGGAAAAGCGTCGCCGGTCGGTCTGTTGATTCTCCTCGCGTTGCTCATCGGCGTCGTCCTGTTGGTCCGCTCGATGAACAAGCGGCTCGGAAAGCTGCCGGACACGTTCGAACCGGAACACCCGGAGGCGGATCAGGAAGCAGACGAGGGCACCGACAAGGGTGCGATCCCGCACACCCCGCCGGACAAGAAGGACTGAGTCCTGTGAGTGGATAGCGAGTCTCTGGACTCGTTGGCCACTCACCGGGGCCGAACGCCCCTTCAAGGGATATGTAGCTCCGGAACCACCCGCGTCACGGTGGTGGACGGGTCCGCATTCCACCTCAGCGGTCCACGACTCGGTTCCCAGGAGGCGAGTAGGCCGGTGACCTTCTCGGTCATCTCGTGGCGTAGTCGGTCGAACGAGTCGTCCGGGTGGTCGCCGACATATCCGAGGAGTAGCCACCACGCCCAGGCGACCGCGCCGGCGTTGGCGACGAAATCGGGTATCACCGCGACGCCACGGGACGTGAGGTCCAGTTCGGCATCGAGTGTCGTCGCGGCATTTGCTGCCTCCACGACGACCTTGGTGTCGACGAGCATGCAGTTGTCACCGGTGATCGCATACGACACTGCGGCGGGTACGAGGATGTCCACGGGAACATCGAGCACGACGTCCCGTGGCAGCTGTTGGACGTGCGCAGGGACGAAAGCGCGATCGATCTCGCCGTACTCGTTGCGGGTGTCCAGAAGGGTCGGAATGTCGAGGCCCTGCGGATCGAACAGGGTTCCAGCCGCGTCCGCTATGGCGACGATCTTCATTCCCGCGTCGTGGAGATACCACGCGGCCGCGCCGCCCATGGTGCCGACGCCCTGAACCGCAACGGTGGTGGTTACGACCGGCCAGCACCACTGTGACGCGGCCGCGAGGCAGGCGGTCGCGACGCCGTATCCGCCGATGACGTCGCCGAGCAGGCCGCCGCGGGCCTTCGCGTTGAGTCCGGCCAGGACCCGGTCTGCGGTGGCATCCGGATTCACGGCACGCTCGATTGCGGCGTGGTAGGACTGCCGCATGCCGAGGTGGGCGAAGACGTCGTCGATGTGTTGCTGCGTGACGCCCAAGTCTTCGGCGGTCACCCAATGCCGGTCCAGAAAGGGTCGCATCGCGTCGAAGTAGCGCGTGAGCACTCCGAGGGCTCGTGGATCCTTGGGATCGAAGTCGACGCCGCCCTTCGCGCCGCCGACCGGCAGGTCGAATGTGGCGGTCTTGGCCGACATGCCTCGCGCGAGATCCTCGACCTCACTCATGGTGCAGCCCTTGCGCATCCGGGTACCGCCGGTGGCGAGGCCCGCGACAAGGGTGTCGATCACGAGGTAGCCGAGCGCCCCGGTCACCTCGTCGGTCCATTGAATTCGTAAGACCGGTTGGTGACGCGTCGGTGCGGTGTTCTCCGTCGTCGGAGAGATCGGTGCAGAGCGAAAGCAGTCAGGCGCCGGCGACTGATCGGGAACCGGTGTGCCGTACGTTTCCAGCGGCTGGTCCGCAATGGTCATTGTGATCGCCTCCTGACGCTGCTTCCGCGTATGCGTAAACAAGCCCTGTGTCGGATTCCCGGCAAGGGCTCTATGTCATCCAAGGGGCGGCCGTCCCTCTCGAATGCGGCCGCTGACCACAGCATGCGTGCAGTTCGGTGATCGCGTCCAGTTACCTTTTGTGGACCCGTTCGTTCAGGAAGTCTGGAGTATCGCGCACGGTCTTTCACCAGCGCTTATCCTGCATATATGGACTTGTCGCTGCACCGCCTCAAGTTGCTGCGAGAGCTCGAGCGTCGCGGCACGGTGACGGCTGCCGCGCAGGCGCTGAACTACACCGTCTCAGCGGTGTCGCAGCAACTTGCTCTCCTGGAGCGCGACACGGGCACGATCCTGTTCGAGAAGCGCGGCCGTCGCATGGTGCTGACCGAGGCCGGCGTCGTACTCGCGGAGCACGCGGAGGAGATTCTCGGTGCAGTCGACCGTGCCCGCGATGCGATGGAAGAGGCACGCGGTGGGGTTGCCGCGACGTTGACCGCCGGCGTATGGGCGTCGGTATCGACGGGGTTGTTGCCAACAGCGCTGAAGATACTGGAGATCGAGCATCCTGGCATCGAGGTGCGGACGAAGGAGTTGGCGCCGGAGGAAACGGCAGGAGCTGTCCGCGACGGCGATCTCGACTTCTCGTTCGTCATCGACTACTCCAACTATCCGATGCCCTGGGATCCGCAGCTGACCAGGCAGGTCATTGCCGTCGAACAGATGTATGCGGCACTGCCTCCCGGTAGTCACGACGGGACCTCCGTTGCGCTGAAGGACCTTGCGGAAATGCCGTGGATTCTGTCCGGTCCCCATTCGCATTTCGGCTGTGCCGTACGGATGGCTGCACACGCGGTGGGTTTCGATCCGAAGATCCGTCACGAAGTCGGGGAGCAGACAACAGCTTTGGCAATGGTGGCGTCCGGACTGGGAGTGACGCTGGTATCGGATCTGGGGCTGCACCTGCGCCCCGGCAACATCACGATCGCGGCACTCGACGACCAGTTCTTCCGCACTGTGTCGGTGGCTCACCGCACCACCGGCGAAGTCCGCGCCTCGCTGCAACTGGTCATCGCCGCCGTTGTCGCCGCCGCGAAGGAGTTGGGACTCGAGGACGGGACGTACGCGTAGTTGTCCCGGGCGTCGGGTGGTCGGAGGTCTTGCGCCGCGAGATACTGGGGCCATGTCCAACCTCCTTGCGTCATCCACCAGTCCGTACCTGCTCCAGCACGCCGACAATCCGGTGCACTGGCAGCAGTGGGGTGAAGCGGCAACGCGAGAGGCCAGGGAACGCGATGTTCCGATCCTGTTGTCGATCGGATACTCGGCATGTCATTGGTGCCACGTCATGGCCCACGAGTCGTTCGAGGATGCGGCGACTGCGGCCATCATGAACGAGAACTTCGTGTGCGTGAAGGTCGATCGCGAAGAACGCCCCGACCTCGACGCGGTGTACATGAACGCGACCGTGGCCATGACGGGGCAGGGTGGTTGGCCGATGACCTGCTTCATCACTCCGGACGGGGCACCTTTCTATTGCGGCACGTATTACCCCAAGGAACCTCGCGGCGGGATGCCGTCGTTCACTCAACTGCTCGAGGCGGTGGCGGGGACATGGCGGGACCGTCGCGATGATGTGGACACGGCGGCAGCTTCCGTTGTCGCGGAACTCGAGCGCGGCGCCCAGGGGGTGCCAGGGGGCGGCCCGGCCGTCGATACCGCACTGCTCGACAAAGCCGTAGCCGCATTGGTGGCCGACGAGGACATGGTGCGCGGCGGGTTCGGCTCCGCACCCAAGTTCCCGCCCGGTGCGGCAATGGAGGCGCTGATTCGGCACTACGAACGGACCGGATCGGAATCGGCGCTCGGGGTCGTGGAACGGACCGCGTCGGCGATGGCGCGCGGCGGGATCTACGACCAGCTCGGCGGGGGGTTCGCCCGCTACTCCGTCGACGCGCAATGGGTGGTACCGCATTTCGAGAAGATGCTGTACGACAACGCACTGTTGCTGCGAGCGTATGCCCACCTGGCGCGCCGGACCGGGTCGGATCTGGCATTGCGGGTCACCGAGGAGACCGCCGAATTTCTGTTGCGTGACCTGCGGACCGCGAACGGCACTTTCGCATCGGCCTTGGATGCGGACACCGAGGGTGTCGAAGGTTCGACGTATGTGTGGACACCGGGGCAACTCTTCGAGGTGCTCGGCGCCGAAGACGGGGCGTGGGCCACGGAACTGTTCGCGGTCACGGACGAGGGCACCTTCGAGGAGGGAGCTTCGGTGCTGCAACTGCCGATCGATCCGGAGGACAAGCAGCGGTTCCAGCAGGTACGTGCAACCCTGTTCCGGCACAGGCAGACCCGGCCACAACCGGGACGAGACGACAAGGTCGTCACGGCGTGGAACGGGTTGGCCGTGACGGCACTGGTCGAGGCGGGTGTCGGGCTCGGTCGCCGAGAGTGGGTCGACGCCGCGGCACGGTGCGCGCAAACACTGCTCGACGTCCACCGCGTGGAGGGCCGCCTGCGGCGTGCATCGTTGGGAGGTGCGGTCGGGCCCTCCGAGGGTGTTCTGGAGGACTACGCGTGTCTTGTCACCGCTCTGCTGTCCTTGTATCAGGCCACGGGGGAGCAACGATGGCTCCGCGATGCATCACATGTGCTCGATCATGCGTTGGCGCGTTTCGCGGATTCGTCGGAACTCGGCAGTTGGTTCGATACAGCCGACGACGCCGAGACGCTCGTGACGCGACCACGGGACCCGGTCGACGGCGCGACACCGTCCGGCGCGTCCAGCATCTGCGAAGCGCTGCTGACCGCCTCCGCCCTCACCGAAGGTGACACCTCCCAGCGCTACGGAACTGCGGGTGCGAATGCGCTGGGCAGAATCTCGGTTCTGCTCGATCGGGCACCCCGCGCCGCGGGGCACTGGCTTGCCGTGGCGGAAGCATCGGTGCGTGGTCCGGTGCAGGTTGCGATCGTCACGAACGGCTCCGGCGAATTGCTCGACATCGCCCGTCAGGATGCACCCGGTGGGGCAGTGGTGCTTGCGGGGGAGTCCGATTCGGCGCCGCTGCTGGCCGACAGGCCGCTCGTGGACGGTCTCGAGACCGCATATGTGTGCCGTGGATTCGTCTGCGATCGTCCGGTCACGACCGCAGACGAACTGAAAACGATGCTGGCCGGGTAGCCGGGTTCAGCCGATGTCTCGCCGGCGAAAACCGAAGAAGCCTGCAACGATCAGTGCCACTGCCGCCGCGGTCAACAGCGTTGCAGCGCCGACGGCGTCGGAATCGAGTGGGCCGGGCAGTCGTGGTGTGTGTTCGAACGGTGACAGGTTGGTGGCGACATCCGGCAATCTCAGGGTCGGTCCCAGAATCGTTGCCACTGCGCATCCGGTGAACACGATCCAGACGAGCACTGTCATGCGGGGCAGGACCCCAACGAGGAACACACCGATGCCGAGCAGAAGCCACACTGCCGGAAGGTGCGCCGAGGAAGCGCCGATGAGCCGCGGCACCGCATCCAGCTCGCCACTTCGGATGCTGTGCGCGACGCCCATGCCCAGACCGCCGGTGACCAGGATCGCGGCGGAGGTGATCAGGGCGACGGTGATATGGCCGGCCAGCCAGTAGCGCCGCGACAACGGTGTGGCGAGAAGAGTGTCGGCGCGTGCGGACTCTTCCTCGGCGCGAGTGCGCAGCACGGCGTTGAGCGCGCCACCGGCCGCCACTATGGCGAGGAGAACTGCCGTCATGGCGAAGTAGGAATCGATAACGCTTCCGGCCCCGAAACCTCCGATCAGATCGAGCATAGCCTCCGAGGTCTCACTGATCCGCCCGGCGTCCACGCCGACCGCTCCGAATGCTGCCCCCAGCCCGAGTGCGGCGACGCTCCACCCGATCAGGGCGCTGCGATGCAACCGGAACGCGAGGCCGACTGGGGTGGCGAGCGCCGCGCTTCCCGTCGGACTGCCCGGGCGGGGGCGCACGAGTCCCGCGCCGAGGTCGCGCCGCGCTTCGACCGTGAGCGCGGCGGCCAGCAGGATGCCGGCGACACCGAGACACACGAGCAGCGTCCACCAGCGATTCGACGCGAACGGATGGCTGGCCTGCGCCCAGCCGAGCGGTGAGAACCACGAAATCGCGGAGTTGCCGGTGGCGTCGCCGACGGCCCTGATCGCGAAGGACGCACCGAGTCCGCCGCCGGCGATTGCGTAGGTGCCGCGGGTGTGTTCGGTGATCTGCGCTGCCAACGCGGTGATCGCCCCGAAGAGAACACCGATCGCGGCGAGAGCGCCGCCGTACACTGCGGCCCCGGACCAGGCTGCGCCGAAGGCGGTCATTGCGAGTGCCGCACCGGCTCCGATGACGACATTGGTCGCCGTGGCCACGACGGCGACGGAGACCAGCATCGAGTGTGTGCCGAGGGCACCCGAACGCAGTAGCTCGAGGCGACCCAACTCCTCCGCTCCCCGGGAATTGCGCGCGACGAGAACGATGTTGAAGGCTGCGACCGCAAGTGCGATGTACCAGCCGGCCTCGAATACAGTTATTCCGCCCAGTGTGGTCAGTGCGGTGGGCGGTCCGTTCAATGCGTGCCCTGCGGTGACCGTGCTCGAGATAGCGGCGTACGACGCACGGTCCGACGCGGTGGGATACAGTCCCGCGATCCCGGCCGTCGCCCCGGCAACCAGGAGGACGATGCCGATGGACCACGTGGCGATCATGGTCCGATTCAATCGGGCGACCAGGCCGAGCGTGACACGGGCGTTGGTGACGGTGCTCATCGCGCAGTCACCGTGGTTTCGTCGCAGTAGTGGTCCAGGAACAGGTCTTCGAGCTTCGGCGGCGAACTCGTCAAGGCGGTGATTCCGTGTGCGGCCAGCGCCTCCATGGCGACGTCGAGTCGTTCGGTGTCGATGGTGAACGTGATGCGATTGGCATCTGTGTCACCGACCCTGCCTACGTCGTGAACGCCGGGAAGAGCGTCGAGCCCGGTCATCGGACGGGCGGTGGTGACGTCGACACCTGTGCGGCCCAGCCCGCGCAGGGATTCCAGCGATCCGGTCTGCACGGTGAGTCCGTCACGGATGATGCTGACTCTGCTGCACAGCTTTTCCACCTCGCTGAGAATGTGGCTCGACAGCAGAACCGTGTGTCCTCGTGCGGACGATTCGGCCACACATTGAGTGAAGACGTTCTCCATCAGCGGGTCGAGCCCGGAGGTCGGTTCGTCGAGGATCAGCAACTCCGGGTCGGTTGCGAATGCGGCAACCAGTGCCACCTTTTGCCTGTTGCCCTTCGAGTAGGTCGATCCCTTCTTGCTGGGGTCGAGTTCGAATCGCTCGATCAACTCGTCGCGCCGATGTCGGTCGACGTTGCCTCGCAGACGGCACAGCACGTCGATCACTTCGCCGCCGGTGAGCGACGGCCAGAGGTTGACGTCGCCGGGGACGTACGCGAGGCGCCGGTGGACGGCGAGCGAGTCCCGCCACGGGTCGAGGCCGAACACCCTGGCGGTGCCACCGCCTGCGCGCAGGAGTCCGAGCAGGATGCGGATCGTCGTGGATTTTCCGGCTCCGTTCGGGCCGAGAAACCCATGAACCTCGCCGGGATCGACGGTCAGGTTCAGTCCGGACAGGGCACGAAACCGTCCGTAGCTTTTCTGCAGATCATGAGCTTCGATGACGGGTGCGTTGCTCGGGGTCATGGTCTCCTCGCTCGAACGAAGGATCTGAGAGTGACTGTCTTGTGATAGTGACTCTATTCCGACGCGCCATGGATGTGCAAGTGACTTTCAGTTTTTCTCGGTGCTGGGTAGCCTCGGCGATGTGCCAGAAGTTGATCCGAACCCTCCCCTCGGCTTGAGGGAGCGCAAGAAGTTGCAGGCGATGCGCCATATTCAGGGCGTTGCTCTCGACCTGTTCGATGCGCACGGCTATTCGCGCGTAACGGTGGAGCAGGTTGCGACGGCAGCGGACGTGTCCCCGAGTTCGGTGTATCGATACTTCGGCACCAAGGAAAAACTCGTACTGCACGACGAGTACGACCCACAGCTACTCGCCTTACTGGCGAACGACGGGCCGCCGATCGTGACCGCGGGCGATCTGCTGTCGCTCATCCGCTCTACCGTCGGGCTGGTACTCGGCCACCTCGATCGAGACGAGCTCCGGAAGATCGAACGTCGTATGCGGTATGTGGTGGCCGAACCGGATGTTCGCGCCCGCATGGCCCGTGACGCCGAGGAGATCGGCGATCAGCTGCGCACTCTGATCGCACGACGGGCGGGAGCCTCGCCGGGCAGCATGGAGGTGCGAGTGGTCGTTGCGTCGGCCCTGTGGGGTTTTCTCGGCGCCGTGGACCTGTGGGTCGCGTCGGACTTCGCCGAGCCACTGCCCAGCCTCTTCGACAGAACGATGGACATCCTGTCCAGGGGCGGTGATGTCGTCCTGGCAGGTAGTGCCTGACTATCGGAAGATCACCAGCCATACGGCCACGTAGTGGCAGAGGGCGGCGATGACGGTGGCGGCGTGAAAGAACTCGTGATGGCCGAAGGTGCGCGGCCACGGATTCGGCCATTTCGCCGCGTAGAGGATGCCTCCGACGCTGTAGAGTATGCCTCCGATCAGCAGCAGAATCATCGGCGCGAAGCCGACCTGCCGGGTCATCTCCGGCGCGACCGGGACGATTGCCCATCCCAGAATCAGATACAGCGGCACACCCAGTCGACGTGGCGCCGTCGGCCACGCCATCTTCAATGCGACCCCGCACAACGCTCCCGACCAGACGACGGCGAGGAGAATCCATCCGGTCTCGGAGGGAAGCGCGAGTAGACCGAACGGGGTGTAGCTTCCGGCGATGAACACGAAGATCGTGGAATGATCCGCACGTTTCATGCGAGTTCTGCTGACCACGGAGTTCCAGTGGATGCGGTGATAAGTGGCGCTGACTCCGAACATGGCACACACCGTCAGGCTGTACAGGGCGGCGGCCACGGTCGCCTTCGTCGAGACCTGCGTTGCGTTGGCGGTGAGAACTGCACCCGCGGCGACGGCGACCACGAGTGCCCATAGGTGGATCCAGCCGCGCAGACGCGGTTTGGCGACGGGGGCGTCGATCTCGGGTATTGCCACAGTGTGCCAGCTTAAGGCGAGTGGGCCGAACCTCGAATCGAGCCCGGCGTAGTGTTTCCTGTCATGGTGATGTCGCGGTGAGGGCACGAGGTCTGCTGTACAGCATCTACGAGAAGCGGCTCCTGCGGCGGCTCGACGGACTCGCACATCCGCGGCACGTCGCCGTCATGTGCGACGGGAACCGCAGGTGGGCTCGCGAGAACGGGTTCACGGACGTAGCCCACGGACACCGGATGGGCGCGCTCAAGATCGCCGAACTCCTCGGCTGGTGCGACGCTGCCGGGATCGAAATGGCCACCATCTACTTGCTGTCCACCGAGAACCTTCGGCGCGACCCCGCAGAACTCGACACGCTCCTCGAGATCATCACCGATGTCGTGGAGGAGATTTCGGCACCGGACAAGAACTGGAGTGTCAAGATCGTCGGCGCCCTCGATCTGCTGCCGGCCGAACAGGCGCGCCGACTGCGTGATGCTGCAGCACGGACCGAAGGTCGAACCGGCACGCACGTCAACGTGGCGGTCGGGTACGGCGGTCGCCAGGAGATCGCGGACGCGGTGCAGTCGCTGCTCGGTGACAAGCTGCGCTCGGGTGTGTTCGGTGACGAACTGGTCGATTCGATCACCGTCGAGGGGATCAGTGGGCACCTGTACACGTCCGGACAACCCGACCCCGACCTGGTGATCAGGACGTCCGGCGAACAACGTTTGTCCGGATTCCTGCTGTGGCAGAGCGCCTACTCGGAAATCTGGTTCACCGAGGCCTACTGGCCCGAGTTCCGGCGGGTCGACTTTCTCCGAGCACTACGTGACTATGCAGCCCGGCACCGGCGTTTCGGGACGTGAGTTGACCGCTGTCAGAGCTTACGCAGGCGCAGCCTGTTGATGGAGTGGTCGGCGTCCTTGCGGAGCACGAGGGTCGCGCGCGGACGGGTGGGCAGGATGTTTTCCACCAGATTGGGGCGGTTGATCGAGTTCCAGATGTCCTTGGCCGCCATGGTCGCGTCCTTGTCGGTCAGGTCCGCGTAATGGTGAAAGTGCGCGTCCGGATCGGCGAACGCCGTGGCCCGCAATGCCAGAAAACGCTCCACGTACCACTTCTCGATGTCTTCGATGCGCGCGTCGACGTAGATGGAGAAGTCGAACAGGTCGGACACCATCAGCCGGGGACCGGTCTGCAGGACGTTGAGGCCCTCGATGATCAGAATGTCCGGTTGGCGTACCCGGTGGTACTCGCCGGGTACCACGTCGTACGACACGTGTGAATAGACGGGCGCGGCAACTTCTTCCGCCCCGGACTTCACCTCGGTGACGAAGCGCAGCAATTTACGGCGGTCGTAGCTTTCCGGGAATCCTTTGCGGTGCATGATCCCGCGCCGATGCAGTTCTTTCGACGAGTAGAGGAACCCGTCGGTGGTCACCAGGTCGACACGCGGATGGTGTTCCCAGCGGGCCAGTAGCGCCTGGAGGACACGGGCAGCGGTGGACTTACCTACCGCGACACTGCCGGCGACACCGATCACGAACGGAACCTGGCGGTCCGGGTGCGTGTCACCGAGGAAGGTCGCAGTGGCGGCGAACAAGCGCTGGCGTGCTGCCACCTGTAAGTGGATCAGACGGGACAGCGGCAGGTAGACCTCCGCGACCTCTTCGAGATCGATCTGTTCACCGAGACCGCGCAGGCCGTACAGCTCTTCCTCGGTCAGAACCAGGGGAGTCGACTTACGCAGTGTGCGCCACTGCTTGCGGTCGAACTCCACATAGGGGCTGGACTCACTCGAACGCGCCATCAGTACTGCTCACACCTTTCTGTCAGCAGTGGTGAGCGGTGCAGTTGCGTCCACGCGCGTTGCGGTTGCATAAACGGATTGTGCTTGGTCGCACACTCCACCCTGTCGCCGGGGCTGTCTGCGCGAACGCGGTCAGATGATCCGTCTAGGGTCTGATCACATGGATGCCGATCGTCTCGTTCGTGAATATCTGCAGCTCGGTTTGGAATTCGACCGTCTCGAGGAGGGGTTCGTCGATGCCTTCACCGGCGACCCCGAGTTGCGTAGGCAGGTCGAGAACGGCCCGCGTCCGCGGCCGCAAGACCTTGCCCGACGGGCGCGGCAGTTGCGCCGCGAGATCGCTTCGACCGATCTTCCCGGGGCGCGTGCCGCGTTCGTGGACGTCCATCTGCGCGCACTCGAATGCTCGGGCCGAAAGTTCGCGGGCGAGGACGTCGGGTTCGTCGACGAGGTGCAGGCGTACTTCGACGTGCGGATCGAAAGCGGGAACGAGGACGAATACCGCGAAGCGCATCGAAAGATGTCGGACGAACTGCCCGGGCCGGGGTCGTTGACCGAACGCATCCAGGCGCACCGCGCGGGCGACGAAATCCCGCCGGAGCGCCTGCACGAGTGTGTGGAAGCATTCTCGAGCGCCTTGCGGGATCTGGTTCGGGAGCGTTACCCGCTGCCCGAGTCCGAGGTGGTGAATTACGAAATCGTCGGCGACAAGCCATGGTCCGGGTTCAATTACTACCTCGGCGACTACCGCTCCACGGTCGCCATCAACTCCGATCTGAAGCAGCACATGGCCAACCTGCCGCGACTGATCGCCCACGAGGCCTACCCCGGCCACCACACCGAGCACTGCCGCAAGGAGGCGGGGCTCGTCGGCGCAGGCCAACTCGAACAGACCATCTTTCTCGTGAACACGCCGCAATGCCTGATGGCCGAGGGTCTGGCCGACCTGGCGCTCGAGTCGATCGTCGGACCTGGCTGGGGCCGGTGGGCACAGGACATCTACGCGGATCTCGGTCTGCGGTTCGACGGAGTGAAAGCCGAGAAGCTGTCCGCCGCGTCCGGTCAGCTCCTCGGCGTGCGCCAGGACTCGGCGCTGATGCTGCACGATCAGGGGTGCAGCCACGACGACGTCGCCGCCTTCTTGGAACGTTGGACCCTCGCTACTCCAGATCGTGCGCGCCAGATGCTGCGATTCCAGTCGTCGTCGCTGTGGCGGGCGTACACCAGCACTTATGTCGAGGGATACCGCCTGCTCGGCGGCTGGTTGGCCGAGGTGCCGGTGGGCGCCGAGCGATCCGAGCGGTTTCGCAGGCTCCTGGACGAGCCGCTGGTACCCACCACGTTGCGCTTCGTCGCGTAGCTCACGTCACCGGCGAAGTGGGCACTTGCATGCCCTATTGTCCGGGTTCGTAGACTGGGGACATCCATTTCGTACCCAGCTTGGAGAAGCCTCGATGACAGCTGCGCCCGGTTCCGACGTGAACAACACCCCGCTCGCCGAGCTCGACCCCGAGGTAGCGGCGGCGATGGCGGGCGAGCTGGCCCGTCAGCGCGACACCCTGGAGATGATCGCTTCGGAGAACTTCGTTCCCCGCGCGGTGCTGCAGGCGCAGGGCAGTGTGCTCACCAACAAGTACGCGGAGGGCTACCCCGGACGCCGCTACTACGGCGGATGCGAGCACGTCGACGTCGTCGAGAACCTGGCGCGTGAGCGTGCGAAGGAGCTGTTCGGGGCCGAGTTCGCCAACGTGCAGCCCCACTCCGGCGCGCAGGCCAACGCCGCCGTGCTCATGGCGCTGATGAGCCCCGGTGAGAAGCTCCTCGGCCTCGACCTCGCGCACGGCGGTCACCTCACGCACGGCATGAAGCTGAACTTCTCCGGCAAGCTGTACGACGTCGCGTCTTACGGTGTCAGCAAGGAAGACCACCGGATCGACATGGACGAGGTCCGTCGCATCGCGGTGGCCGAGAAGCCGAAGGTGATCGTCGCCGGCTGGTCCGCCTACCCGCGTCACGAGGACTTCGCCGAATTCCGCAAGATCGCCGACGAGGTCGGCGCCTACCTGTGGGTCGACATGGCGCACTTCGCCGGCCTGGTCGCCGCGGGCCTGCACCCGTCTCCTGTGCCGTACGCCGACGTCGTGTCGACCACCGTTCACAAGACTCTCGGCGGACCGCGCTCCGGTCTGATTCTGGCCAAGAAGGAATGGGCCAAGAAGCTCAACTCCGCAGTGTTCCCCGGCCAACAGGGCGGGCCGCTCATGCATGCGATCGCCGCCAAAGCTGTGTCGCTGAAGGTCGCCGGAACCGAGGAGTTCAAGGACCGTCAGCAGCGCACGATCAGTGGGTCCAAGATCCTCGCCGAGCGTCTGACCGGATCGGACGTCGCCGACAAGGGCGTCAGCGTGCTCACCGGTGGAACCGATGTACATCTGGTGCTCGTCGACCTGCGGAACTCGCAGCTCGACGGACAGCAGGGTGAAGACCTCCTCCACGAGGTCGGCATCACCGTCAACCGCAACGCCGTACCCTTCGACCCGCGCCCGCCGATGGTCACGTCCGGCCTGCGTATCGGCACCGCCGCGCTCGCCTCCCGTGGATTCGGTGACACCGAGTTCACCGAGGTCGCGAACATCATCGCCGAAGCTCTCGCCGGCACTTCCGACAACGAAGCCCTGCGCGCACGGGTCTCGAAGCTCGCCCGCGACTTCCCGCTGTACGACGGACTCGAGGACTGGCGCCTGATCTAGTCCTCATGGCGGGCGGCCTACCTGCGGACGCCCGCCATGGGCTTTATCATTCGCGGAGGCGACCGCGGGGGTCGTGTCGACCAGGGAGGGAACCATGGCGCTATACCTCGAGCCAGAGGCCATCGACCAGTGCGTGAGCGCTTGCGACGAAATGCTGGAGATGATCGACAAGTCGATCCAGAAGGCGGACCGGCTTCGGAAAGTCGATGTATTTGGCGGATTCCAGATCGGTCAGCAATTAGCGGCCGGTTACGGCGCGAAGGCAGAAACCGTCGTGCAGCGACTGCGCGAGTACGAGACCGTCATTCTGACGATGCGCGAGGCATTCGCTTCCGGCGGAGCCGCGTTCGCGGACACGGACGGAAAGTTCGCCAAGGCGATGGCAGCATTTCAATCGGGGGTGGACGCATGATTCTTCGGCGAAGCGCAACAGCGGCATTGTTGGCGGTGACGACTGTTCTCGCAGGGTGTGCAACTGATGAAGGTGCTGCTGAATCCGCAGACACGTCGACATCGGGGTCCGCGACATCGACGACACGGGTGCCGCGAGCCGTGGACGACTCTGGGAGACCGCAGGTGGCGTTCGATCCATGTTTGGATATTCCGGATGACGCGCTAATCGAGGCGGGCTATGACCCGGAGACAGAGGTTCCGGACGAGTACCCCATGGGCGGGTACACGTTCCTCTCATGCTCGTACAACACCCCGGAACGGGGGTATGGGTTGAATGTGCTCTCCGGAAACATCACCTTCGCGGAGGAACGCGAGAAGACGAAGGCCTATTCCACGCCGATCGAGATCAATGGTCGGCGGGCGCTGCTCGAAGAGGACCCTAACGACACGATCGGTTGTGCTGTCAGCATTGAAGCTGGCTACGGGATTCTGATTGTCTCGCGGCTCATTCAACGCACCAGCTCCGATCCAGTGCCGCGTTCGCAGTGGTGTGACGGGATCGAAGAAACTGCGAGCATCATGGCGCGGTATCTACCAGGAGGGGAATGACCATGGGGGACAACGATGCCTTTCTCGATTTCCACGCAGCCCCGGTCGGTGGCGCGGCGGGGATCGAACGCATCAGCCTGGGCACCAAGATCGACCAGCTCGGTGAGTTCATCGGACAGGAACGGGATGCCCCCTATGTTACGGATCCCGATGTGTTTGCGGGTATGAGCCGCGACGAGATGCTGGGCAACGTCAGTGGACTCAACGCGCAGGGGATCACAGCGCTCGGCGACAGCTACATCGATATCGCCTCCGAGTTCGGTCTTGCCTGGCCTCTGTTGACGTTGAAGAACGTTACCGGCGGCCAGCAGTGGACGGGCGATGCTGCCGATGCCGCGAATGCTGCGGTCGAACTGTTGTCGACGCCGGTGAGTGATACGCACGCGTCCTTTCAGGCCATCGGCTTGAAGATGCGGCAGGCCAGCAGCGCCGCTGGCGATGTGAAGCCGCAGGTCGAAAGCCTACTGTCGGATCTTCAGGCGGTGCCGATTCTCCTGATGAGCGGTACCGACGCGGCCGCCCAGAGAGCGCAGCGCGAGCAGGACCGGCTCGAGGCGGCACGGATTCTCGAAACCACTTACAAACCGACCTTCGTCGATTCCGGTACCAACGTTCCCTCGATCATGCCGCCACCCGAGATTGCCGGTGTCGACGGATCAGGAAGCGGCTCCGGCGCGGGCTGGGGGAGTGGCGGCGCGCCCTCCGCTTCCGGGGCAGGCGCACCAGGTGTCGGCGAACCCGAAGCGAACGCTGCAGGTGCCCCCGCAGCGGGTGCAACTGGGACGCCGGAAGGTACAGGTCAGGAAACGGCTGCTGGCATGCCCGCTGAGTCTCCCCTCGGGGCTGACACACCCTCGGCAACCACTGCTGCAAGCGCAATGCCGTCAGGTCTCGGCGTCGGCACCCCATCATCGGTGGGAGGCGCCCTTCCCGGTGCGGCGAGCGGCCTGAGTGGTGGATCGGGAGTCGGCGGCGGAGCAGGTGCCGGCGGCTTCGGTGGCGGAGGGTTCGCGGCGGGAAGCCCCAGCGGTCGCGCCATCTTCTCACCTCCAGCTCCGCCCGCTGGTGTAGCAGGTTCTGCGGCGTCGACGGGTAGTGCAGCGAGCGGAGCTGCGGCCAGGCCAGGTGCCGGGCGCGCCCCGATGATGGGTATGCCGATGGGCCGCGGCGCAGGGGGCGGTCAGGATGGCGACACCGAACACAAGACCCCCGACTATCTGGTCAACGTCGAAAACGGCAACGAGTTGATCGGTGATATCGCACCGGTTGCGCCGCCGGTCATCGGCGAGTGATCGAGCGGATCACCTCCGCCCAGTTCATGCACCTGTGGGAGGCGACGAACCTCGACACCATGCCGCACCCGTTCGAGCATCGGACCGCGGCCAGATCCGAGAACGAACTGTTCGTCGAGCATCGGAAACTCGAGCAGTGGAGCGCCGGGCAAGCGGATTCGCGGTTGCGGGAGGCGATCGCGGTTCTCCGTCATCCCGACGTGTCGGTGAGCGTGTTCACCGAGGGCTCGGAACCACTGTTGGTGCGCGGTGCCATTCGCGGACGGTATGCGGTCGTCGCCGAGCAGCTGTCCGGCACCACCGAAACGGGCGACCTGTATCTCCAGGTTCAGGTCGGTGCTCGCGCACCCGACATCGGGCAATTCGTCGGCGCACTCCTGCGCGGAATCCCCGCCGGAACTGCGGGCCGGAACCGCTCCGTCGACGCGCACCCCGACGATCTACGTCCGGGGGCGGGCTCCGTGGGAGTTCTGCAGAGCGCCGTGTCTTCCGGTGCCGACCTGTTCAAGAAGATCGTGGCCCGGCGGACAGCTGCCGGGTACATCTGCATTCACGGCCGGTGGGAAGGTGCCCGCGACAGCATCCTCGATTCCCTCACCTGGCTCGATATCGCCGACGACGGGCGGTACCTGCACTACACCGATCACCTGATGCGCCTTCGGTCGGCAACACGCGAGGTGATGGCAGATCATCTCGAACGCCGGGTTCGCGCAGCCCTCGCCCCTGTGAGTGGTTGAGGAGTCTCTGGACTCTTTGGTCGCGCACGGGGTGTTTCCCTGTTGTTCACCGACACGCCCATCGCAGGGGCGACCCGAGGGAACGGACCGCAGTACCGTCGGCAGTAACGAGCAGCGAGGAAGTTGCTTGTACGGGAGGTCCTGATCGTGACTGACGAACTCAGTGCGAGGGGGCCGGCACCCGGCCCTCGTGTCAGCTGACACCAGGTACGGACCGGTCCAGCGAACCGAAGTCGCCGCGGGTGCCGCAGCGTCCTAGGAGCCTCACGTGACTGCTACACGCTCCGTCTCATCCCGCACCGGACGCTCGGCGTCTGCCTCTACGGAAGCTGGGGGTTCTGGAGTCCGGACCTACGTACTCGACACGTCCGTATTGCTGTCCGACCCCTGGGCTGTCACTCGCTTTGCCGAGCATCGTGTGGTGCTGCCATTGGTGGTCATCAGTGAACTCGAGGGGAAACGGAACCATCACGAACTCGGGTGGTTCGCCCGTGAAGCGCTTCGGATGCTCGACGATCTGCGCCTCGAGCACGGCCGACTCGACCAGAGCGTACCGATCGGTACCGAGAACGGAACCCTGCAGGTCGAGCTCAATCACACCGATCCTTCGGTGTTGCCGATCGGGTTTCGCACCGACAGCAACGATTCGCGGATTCTTGCGTGTGCGTTGAACTTTGCAGCAGAGGGCGCCGATGTCGTCCTGGTGAGCAAGGATATTCCACTGCGCGTGAAGGCAGGCGCGGTCGGCCTTCCAGCCGACGAATATCATGCGCACGACGTGGTCCCGTCGGGCTGGACCGGTATGTCCGAGCTGGATGTGGCCCCAGGCGACATCGACGACCTGTTTCGCGACGGGTCGGTGGATGTCGATGATGCACGGGATCTACCGTGTAACACCGGTGTTCGGCTGCTCAGCGGGACGTCGAGCGCGTTGGGGCGTGTGACGGCCGACAAGCGGGTGCAGTTGGTGCGCGGTGAGCGGGAGGCATTCGGCCTGCACGGGCGTTCCGCAGAACAGCGTATCGCTCTCGACCTGCTGCTCGACGACAGCGTGGGCATCGTCTCGTTGGGTGGCAAGGCCGGTACCGGAAAGTCGGCGCTCGCGTTGACCGCAGGCCTCGAGGCGGTGCTGGAACGGCGAACGCAGCGCAAGGTGGTCGTCTTCCGTCCGCTGTATGCGGTGGGTGGTCAGGAACTCGGCTACCTACCGGGTAGTGAGAGCGAGAAGATGGGGCCTTGGGCACAGGCCGTATTCGACACGCTCGACGGTTTGGCGAGTCCCGAGGTGATGGATGAGGTGATCAGCCGCGGAATGCTGGAGGTATTGCCGCTCACGCATATTCGCGGGCGTTCGCTGCACGATTCGTTCGTCATCGTCGACGAGGCGCAATCGCTGGAGCGAAACGTCCTGTTGACGGTGCTGTCTCGGCTCGGTACGGGCTCGCGGGTCGTGCTCACGCACGATGTCGCGCAGCGCGACAATCTGCGAGTGGGGCGACACGACGGCGTCGCTGCAGTCATCGAAAAGTTGAAGGGGCACCCACTTTTCGCACACATCACGTTGACGCGCAGTGAACGCTCGCCTATTGCGGAACTCGTGACGGAAATGCTGGAGGAGTTCGGTCCGACAGCTTGATTGCCCCATTCCCCGGCCAATGTCACACGCGTTCAGTTCAACTGAACGCGTGTGACATTGGTTGTTGGGGGGCGGGAAGGGGTTGCCGCTCGTGTCGGCGTCACCCTCGGTCGAATCGGCCGAGGCCGTCTTCATCGTAGTATTCGAGCGTCACGGCATCGTCGGTGAACGTGGCTTTCGAGATTGTTCCCGGTGCAGCATTCTCATTCGACACGGCGAACGTGAACGTGTTGGCATCCCAGTGAGTGAGGCTGCGCCGCTCGGCATCGGGGCCCAACACCAGAGCCAGCCGGCTGTCCGCTACCTCCACGCGTGCTGCTCCCCAGTACGGGTTCGCGTAGGTTCCCACATACGACGCGAGCGGTTCCGGGGGCGCCGGAGAATCGGGGGGTTGCTGCCCGACCAGCTCGCCTTCGGGCTCGTTCATCGCAGCGAAAGCATTCTCGTACAGTTGCCTCCAGTCCTCGCGGACCTCGCCGAACTGAACGAGATCGGCGAACTGTGCCGTGAGGGTTTCGGGTAGGCCGATGGGGCTGCCGTTGGTAAGTGCAACTATTGCAACATCGGCGGACGGAATGGCGACAAAATTGGATGCGGCACCGAGAAGGAAGCCGCCGGAGTGGCTGATCACGGTGCGCCCGGCTGCACTGTTGGAAACATTGAAACCGTACCCGTAAGTGCCGGCGCGAGATTCGGGCGAACGTGACGGACTGGACACGATTCGAGACGTGACCGCGGGTAGCAATGCATCGCTGTCGACGATGGTCCGACCTTCGAATGTGCCGTCGCCGAGCAGCATGGTCAGCCATTTCGCCATGTCGACGACGGATGAACTGGCACCTGCCGCGGGAGATTGGGCGTCGGGCGCACGAACGGCGTCGTGGATGTACTTGCCGTCGATCAACTGGTGTCCCACTGCATGGTTGGGCGCGGCGGCGAAATCTGCGTACCGGGAACTGGTGGAGGTCATGCCCAGGGGGCCGTAGAGGGCGTCCTGGGACAGTGTTGCCCAATCGGTGCCCGCGGCCGCGGCAACCGACTCCGCGGCGGCCGTGAGACCGAAGTTCGTGTACTCGTAAGTGCTCCGGAACGGACCGAGGGGCAGCATCCTCAACCGCTCGAGGACCTGCTCCCGGTTGTAGCCCAAGTCTTCGAGTCGGTCGCCTGCATGATCCGGCAGACCTGACCGGTGCGCGTACAGATCACCGACGGTGACGTGATCGCTCACCCAAGGATCGTTCAACTCGAACCACGGCAGGTGCTCGGCGACCGGAGTGTCCCACTCGACGGTTCCCTCACCGACCTCGTGTGCGACGACCGTGGCCCCCAAAGACTTCGAGACGGACGCGATCTGGAAGACGGTGTCGGCATCGACCTCCTCGTCGGTACCTGTCTCCCGGACGCCGAACCCCTTTGCGTAAACGGTCGTTCCGTCGTGCACAACGGCAACAGCCATCGCGGGAACTCCGGAATCGGTCATGAGTGTGTCGATCAGTCCGTCGAGCTCTGCCACGGCGTCGTCGATCTGTCCGGATGGAATGTCGGCGCCGGCGACGGCGGCCGGGTCTGTCGGCGCCGAGACGCCGCCGGGTGCCGTACTGCTGTCGGACACCGAGTCGCTGTCGGATACTGCATCACCGTCGACGCAGCCGGTCGCCAGTGCGCCGGTCAGAGCGAGTGCACAGGGAAGCATACGCAGTTTGCCGAGTCTGTACATCGATAGCTCCTGAGCCTCGGTCGAGACGCCGTCGCCCCCGGCAGATTCAGCTTAGCGGGAACTGCCCGCTGACCTGGAAGTTTTGTTTCAGGTTCGACCCGGGTGAGACCTGGGTCTCGCACTGGTCGCCTCGGACGGCTACGGTATTCGGATGCCGACCGACATCCACGATTCCCAGCTCGAGTTCGACGATGTGCAGTTCCTGAAGAAGCTCGAACCTGCAGCGCAGGAGAACCTCGAGCGACACATCGCCGCCGCCGACGGTTGGCAGCCACACGACTTCGTGCCGTGGGAGCGCGGCCGCAACTTCGCATTCATGGGTGGCGAAGACTGGTCCTCGGAGCAATCGCAGCTCAGTGATGTCGAGGCTTCGGCGCTCACGGTGAGTGTTCTGATTGCGGACAATATGCCGAGCCATCACCGTGAACTGGCACATGCCTTCGGTTTGAGCGGCCCGTGGTGGACGTGGGTCGGTCGCTGGACTGCCGAGGAGAATCGTCAGTCGATCGTGCTGCGGAACTATCTCGTTCTGACGCGCGCCGTCGATCCGGTCGCGCTCGAGCGCGACCGGATGGACCATATGGTTCGCGGTTTCGATCTGCCGTCGATGCACCTGGCGGAGATGCTGGCTCACTCGGCGTTCGAGGAGGCTGCTGCTGCCGTGCGTCACCGCAACACTGCGCGACTCGGGTCGGACCCGATGGTGGCAGCGATCACCGAGCGCATCGCGCAGGACGACGAACTCCAGGCCACGTTCTTCAGCAACCTCGTTGCGGCGGCACTCGACATCGCACCCGATCAGACCGTGCTTGCGGTGGCGTCCGCCGTCGACGCGTTCGAGGTGCCACGGGTGGAGTTGCGGGACGGGTCGGACAGCACGTCCCGCCTCGCCGAGGCCGGAATCTACGATCCGGCACGGCAGAACGAGGACGTGTTCGCGCCTCTGCTGCGTGAATGGAAGATCGCCGAGCGGACCGGGCTGGGCGCAGACGCAGAGAAGGCACGTCAGAAGCTCGCCGCACTGATCTGAACGCGCCCTGCTCCGAGCCGCAGCGGCTCGGAGCAGGCCGGATCAGATCGGGTCAGTCCTTCTTCACCTTCGCCATGGCCAGCACGTCCAGGCGTTGGTCGAGTTCTTCCTCGCTGAGTGTGTCGCCGACCAGACCACGATCGACGACGGTCTGCCGGATGGTCTTCTTCTCTTTCAATGCTTCCTTGGCGACAGCTGCTGCCTCTTCGTAGCCAATTGCCGAGTTCAACGGCGTCACGATGGAGGGGGACGACTGCGCGAGCTCTCTCAAATGCTCTTCGTTGGCGACCAACCCGGAGACGCATCGGTCCGCGAACAGGCGGGAGACGTTCGCGA
Organism: Rhodococcus quanlei; assembly: GCF_055231015.1. Lineage (NCBI taxonomy): Bacteria > Bacillati > Actinomycetota > Actinomycetes > Mycobacteriales > Nocardiaceae > Rhodococcus > Rhodococcus quanlei. The sequence goes on from NZ_JBUYWD010000007.1 coordinate 56,598, forward strand.
GGAGGGTGAACGATTCGAGGATGTTGCGTGCCATCATCGGGATGTAGACGTTGAGTTCGAAGGCGCCACCGGCACCGCCCCAGGCCACCGCGGCATCGTTGCCTACCACCTGCGCGGCGACCTGGGTGACGGCCTCCGGCAGAACCGGGTTGACCTTCCCCGGCATGATCGACGATCCGGGCTGCAGGTCCGGGAGCTGGATTTCGCCCAGGCCGGTCAGTGGACCTGATCCCATCCACCGAATGTCGTTGGCGATCTTGGTCAGGGACACGGCGATGGTGCGCAACGCGCCTGATGCTTCCACCAGGCCGTCACGGGCGGCTTGCGCCTCGAAGCTGTCGGTAGCGGAAACGAGCGCGTCGATTCCTGTCGATTCGACGAGCGCGGCGACCACTTTCGGCCCGAATCCGTCCGGGGCATTCAAACCGGTGCCCACGGCCGTGCCACCGATGGGGAGTTCACCGAGCCGAGGCAAGACGGCTACCACGCGGTCGATGCCGGCTTCGATCTGGCGTGCGTACCCACCGAACTCCTGTCCCAGGGTGACCGGCACGGCGTCCATGAGATGGGTGCGCCCGGACTTGATGACGGTGCGCCATTCGGTCGACCTGTCCAACAGGGCGAGTCGGAGATGATCCAGGGCCGGTATCAGCGTGGTGACCGCGGCTTCCGTGGCGGCGACATGCGTTGCGGTGGGAAACGTGTCGTTCGACGACTGCGACATGTTGACGTCGTCGTTGGGGTGCACCTCGACCCCGTTGGCTTTCGCGATCGAGGCGATGACCTCATTTGCGTTCATGTTGGAGCTGGTACCCGAACCGGTTTGAAAAACGTCGATGGGGAATTGGTCGTCGTGCTGACCGTCGGCGATCTCGTCGGCGGCCGCGACGATCGCATCGGCCTTGGCGGCCTCCAGCAATCCGAGGTCTTTGTTCACCCTGGCGCAGGCGGCCTTGAGCAGACCCATCGCGCGAATCTGGGTACGTTCGAGAGGCCGTCCACTGATCGGGAAGTTCTCGACGGCGCGCTGTGTTTGCGCACGCCACAATGCGTCGACGGGCACCCGAACCTCGCCCATCGTGTCGTGCTCGATGCGGTACTGCTGCTCGTTGTCGTCGCCCATGAATTCGAGGATGCCACCAATCGGGCTCCCTATGTGGTCCTACCGGGTGTCGGTCCGGCGTTCGGAGTGGCCGGACCGGCACCCGGGGACGGTCAGAAGCTGGGCGGAATCGCGCGGTCGTCGCCGTCGAAGTCGACGGACGAGTACTCGCGCAGCTTTTCGAGACGGTGGTACGCGTCGATCATGCGGACGGTGCCGGACTTGGAACGCATCACGATCGACTGGGTCGACGCGCCGCCGCCGTAGTAGCGAACGCCACGCAGCAGGTCGCCGTCCGTGACGCCGGTGGCGCAGAAGAAGACGTTGTCGCCGGAGACGAGATCCTCGGTGGTCAGCACGCGGTCGAGATCGTGTCCGGCGTCGATGGCCTTCTGGCGTTCCGCGTCGTCGGTGGGGGAGAGTCGGCCCTGGAGAGCGCCGCCCATGCATCGCATCGCAGCTGCGGCGATGATGCCTTCGGGGGTGCCGCCGATGCCGATCAGCATGTCGGTTCCCGAATCGGGGCGCGCCGCCGCGATCGCGCCCGCGACGTCGCCGTCGGAGATCAGGCGGATGCGGGCACCGGTATCCCGGACCTGCTGGATCATCTCAGCATGTCGTGGGCGATCCAGGATGCACACGGTCACGTCCGACACGGACGCTTTGCGGACCTTGGCGACACGCTTGATGTTCTCCGACACCGGAGCGGTGATGTCGACGACGTCGGCGGCCTCCGGTCCGACGGCGATCTTCTCCATGTAGAACACAGCCGACGGATCGAACATCGCACCACGTTCGGCGACAGCGAGCACTGAGATGGCGTTCGGCATGCCCTTCGACATGAGGGTGGTGCCGTCGACGGGGTCTACCGCAAAGTCGCAATCCGGCCCGTCTCCGTTGCCGACCTCTTCGCCGTTGAACAGCATCGGGGCTTCGTCCTTCTCGCCCTCACCGATCACGACGACACCGCGCATCGAGACGCTGTGGACGAGCTTGCGCATGGCGTCGACAGCCGCTCCGTCGCCGCCTTCCTTGTCGCCACGCCCAACCCAGCGGCCGGCGGCCATCGCTCCCGCCTCGGTGACTCTGACCAACTCGAGCGCGAGGTTACGGTCGGGAATCTCGCGGCTACTCGACGTGCTGGCCGTCATGGGCGGTGCCTCCTGATGAAGTCACGGTCGATCACGGTTGATCGGCCGTTTCTGGTCGAATTCTTCGGCGATTGTCCCAGAAGGCGGCCGCGCGTCCTACCGCTGGGTCGCATTTCACAGCACCGAGAATCGGCGTGGGGACACCCAACCTGGATACTGGGGGTGTGGCTTCTGAAAAACCTCGTATTCTGCACAACAACCGCGACATGGTGTGGTCTCTCGCGCCGCTTGTGTTGTTTTGCGTGATCATCGCGGGAATCGCTAGTCAGTGCACATTCAGTCCCGGTGGGCCGACCGCCGGCCCGATCCCGGAATTCGATCTGGATGCGGCCCTGGACTACGACGCGAAAGAACTCGACTTTCCGATTCGGAATCCGGGTGTACCCGAAGAATGGACACCGAACTCGGGCAGTCGCGCCATCGTGGACGGCGGGGATGCGAGCACGGTCGGGTTCATCACCCCCGCCGGCCGCTATGTTCAGCTGACTCAGACCAACGCCGACGAGACACCGCTGGTGGCCTTCATCGCCGGCGAGCCACGCACTGCGACGGGTACCGAGGAGGCCGGCGGCCACAGCTGGGTCGTCTACGGCGGTGAGGGTGTCGAAGCGATCTGGGTTTCCGACTTCACCGATACCCGGATTGCCGTCACAGGTAGCGGTTCGGAAGAGGAATTCGAGAAGCTGGCAACCGCGGTGGGCGAGGCCCAGCCACTCGAGCCCGAGGCCTAGTCACTCGAGCCCTAGGCTTAGTCACTCGAGTCCGTGGCCTCTGTGAGTGGGGGTGGAGTCCAGAGACTCGCTACCCACTCACAGGGTTATTCGTCGCCTTCATCCGAGTGTGTGATCGCCTTTTCCACACGCGTGCGCGCCCCGGCGAGATGCTCTTCGCAGCGCTTCGCCAATGCCTCGCCGCGCTCCCACAGGGACAGCGACGCGTCGAGGTCGAGTCCGCCCTGTTCGAGGATCTTCACCACATCCACCAGTTCGTCCCGCGCGGCCTCGTATCCGAGCTCTGCCACCGGCGTAGGGGTGTCGTGGTCGTCGCTCATCTGGTTACTTGTCCTTTCCCATCACCGCGGCGCGGACGGCGCCGTCGGCAACTCGTACACGGATCTGTGTACCCGGCGGGGCGTCGTCGGTCGAACGCAGCACTTCGGGATCCCCGTCGGGGAGGATGCGCTGGACGACGGCGTAACCGCGGGCGAGGGTGGCAGCGGGTCCCAGGGTGGTCAGGCGGGCCCGCAAGTGTTCGACGGTGGTGCTCTCCGCAGTGATCGCGCGCGAGATGTCCCGTCGTCCGGCGGTGCGGAGTTGGTCGATCTCGTCGGCGCGGTCGTCGATACCGCGCCAGGGTGAGGCGAGTACGGGGCGGCTCCGCAGCTGGCTCACGAGATGAGTCTCCCGCTGCACCCAACTGCGCAAAGCTGCGGCACTGCGCGCCTGCAACTCGGTGACCAGAGCCTGCTCCGCGACCGCGTCCGGCACGACACGTTTGGCCGCGTCGGTCGGCGTCGCCGCACGCAGGTCCGCCACGTGGTCGGACAGCGGACTGTCCGGCTCGTGGCCGATCGCGCTGACGACCGGGGTACGGCAGGTGACGATCGCACGACACAGGGCTTCGTCCGAGAACGGGAGGAGATCCTCGACGCTGCCGCCGCCCCGCGCGAGGATGATGACGTCGACGCGGGGGTCCGCATCGAGCTTCTTCAGCGCCTCGAGGATCTGTGGTACCGCAGTCGGGCCCTGGACCGCGGTGTTGTGCACCTCGAATCGCACGGCCGGCCAGCGACGTTGCGCAACACTCAACACATCCTTCTCGGCGGCACTGGCTCGCCCGGTGATGAGGCCGACAGTCCTCGGTAGGAACGGCAGTGGGCGTTTGAGACGCGAGTCGAACAGGCCTTCTGCAGCCAGCAGTGACCGAAGCCGTTCGATTCGAGCGAGGAGTTCGCCTACGCCCACTGCGCGAATTTCGGTGGCACGCAACGAGATACTGCCGCGACCGGTGTAGAACGACAGTTTCCCGAAGACCACGACGCGACTGCCCTCGGTGAGCGGCACTGGGCAGTTTTGCAACAACTGGGGCGAACACGTCACGGTCAGCGACATGTCCGCGGAAGGGTCACGCAGGACGAGAAACGCGGTGCGGGTACCAGGGCGAGCGTTGATCTGGGTCAGCTGACCCTCCACCCAGACGCTGCCGAGCCGATCGATCCATTGCGCGACCTTCATCGACACCGTGCGAACCGGCCACGGCGCTTCTGCGGTGCTGGCCCCTGAACCTGTCGAGCGAGACTGGGCGTTGGTCACTTGGCCTTGGCGCTGGTGATCCGGTTGGTGAGCATCGTCTCGAACGGGGCGCGCCCCTGAGTGGCGTTCTCGTATTCGAGAAGGGTGGTGAGGTCGTCCACCGAGAGGTTACGTAGGCGTGCCCGCAACTGGGCCAAGGTGAGGGTCCCGTAGTCGAGGTAGGTCGCGATCTCCGGTTCCTTCACCTTCTTGGGGTTCGCTGCCGACTTGGATGCTGGGGGCTTTGCCGTCGTCGTGTGCTTGGTGGATTTCGTCCCGGCCGACTTCGATGCGGCCGGCTTGGACGACTTGGCGCCATTCGATTCCGGCGTCGGCGTCGGGGCCTTGTCGTCGGGGCCCAGCGAGTACAACGCGAAGCGACCCTGCGCAGCAGGTCGAGCGGCCTCGGTCTCGGCAGTGGTCGAAGGTTCGGAATCATCCTCGTCGAACGATGCCCACGCGGGCTGCTCTTCGTCGTGAGTCCAGTGCAGGAGCGCGAACGCTTGGTCGCCCTTGATGGCGAGCGCCGTCATCGACTGCTGTACGTGCATGGTCGTCTGAAGGACCTGACTGACCGCGGTCATCGGCAAAGTTGTTGCTGTAGTCGGAAGGCGACGTGCTTCCTCGACCGCAGTAACAGCGAGTCCAGCGGCGACGCGCGCCGCAAACGGGGGACGAATCATGCCCACAGCCTGCCTGAATCGGCCGCATTTTGGTAGCCGACGGGCCCACAGCCGTGTCGAACAGCCGTGTCGGACAGTTGACGCAAGCGGCGAAAGTGTTGCGGACCGGGCACGACCCGTACCCTGGGGGCATGTCTACGGCTGTTCCGCTCAATGTTGGGATCACACGTTCGGCAGACGCGGGTTCCGCGCGCCCGGAAGGGGCGAAGCGCGTGCTGCTCGCCGAGCCGCGTGGTTACTGCGCGGGCGTCGACCGGGCGGTGGAAACCGTGGAGAAGGCCCTGGACAAGCACGGCGCCCCGATATACGTACGCAAGGAAATCGTTCACAATCGGCACGTCGTGGAGACTCTGCGCGACCGCGGTGTCGTCTTCGTCGACGAGACCGACGAGGTGCCCGAGGGTGCGCTGCTGGTGTTCTCGGCCCACGGCGTATCGCCGATGGTGCACGAATCAGCGGCACACCGCTCGCTGCGCACGATCGACGCGACCTGTCCGCTCGTCACCAAGGTGCACCAGGAAGCGAAGCGCTTCGCCCGGGACGACTACGACATCCTTTTGATCGGTCACGAAGGGCACGAGGAGGTCGAGGGCACGGCAGGTGAGGCTCCCGAACACGTGCAGTTGGTCGACGGCCCCGATTCCGTCGATGCGGTACAGGTACGCGACGAGTCCAAAGTGATCTGGCTCTCGCAAACCACCCTCAGCGTCGACGAGACCATGCAGACGGTAGCCCGCCTCCGTGAACGCTTCCCCGATCTGCAGGATCCGCCGAGCGACGACATCTGCTACGCGACGCAGAACCGTCAGGTGGCGGTCAAGGCGATGGCACCCGAGTGTGACTTGGTCATCGTGGTCGGGTCACGCAACTCCTCCAATTCCGTCCGTCTCGTGGAGGTGGCTCTGGGTGCGGGAGCCCGCGCTTCTCACCTGGTCGACTACGCGAAAGAGGTCGATCCCGCCTGGCTCGAGGGCGTTCGGACGGTGGGGATCACGTCCGGTGCGTCGGTTCCGGAGATTCTGGTGACCGGGGTGATCGACCTACTGGCCGAGTACGGATTCCACGACGTCCAGTCGGTGACGACCGCGAACGAAACCTTGGTTTTCGCACTGCCGCGTGAATTGCGGGCGGCCCGCACGAGCTGACCGTCTGCGAGTCCGAACATCTCAGGGACGTTCGGACTCGAACGGCGGTTCGTACCGGTCTCTGTAGCGCACCTGAGGAATCGGGTGGGCAGGGACGTCGGCGGCAGTTCTCGGGCGTTGGCGCGCCGTCTGGGGTGCTTCACGGGACGCTCGTGCCTGAGGCGGTGGTGGCATCGGGGCACCACGATCTGGGTATCGGCGCCCGGACGCGGAGGGATCGCGCCGCTGCGGCGCGGCGCGACGAGGCGTGTCGTCAGCGGGCCCCGTCCGCCGACGACGGGCAGCCGTCGGTTCCATCGAGGTCTCACGGCGCGGCGCGGCATCGCCGACCGGCTGCCGTGGTCTGGGCGCGCGGTTTCGGGTGGTCTGCGAACGTGGGGTCGGCTCGGCGCTTCTGCGGGCTTCCGGACGCGCGCGTCGCGGTGTTGCACTCTCTCGGTTCGTCCGTGATCCGCGGCGTCTGTCCGACGCGCGTGCGGGACCGCTTCGGCGTTGCTGCAGCAGGAACAGGCGCGCTCCACAGATGGCCAGGACCACCACGGTCGCACCCAACATCACCGGGAATCGATCGACCAGCGGATAAGCAACGTTGAACGCCACGTTCTTGATTCCGGACCCCATACCGGGGCCGACGACGCTCTGCGCAATGGGTACCGCGACGATCAGGAGCAGCGGAGGCTGAACCATTGCGGTGAACAGTGCACGGTTGCTGGCTGCCGCGCCGGCCAGGACGCAACCGAGGAAGTACAGGGTGGAGAAGGCCGCGGTGAGCTCCGAACCTCGCGCAGCGTCCATGAGGAAGCCGAGGGTTGTGAGACCGGCGCCGAACAATACGACGCCCCACCAGGGAAGACCGGGCGCCGACGCGACAATCGACTGCTTGTCGAGCGGCACCCCGGAGCGAGCACGTTGGGTTGCAGACACACATCGACAGTAGCGGCATCTGGCTAACTAGCCTCGTTGGCGTGACCGGGCGAGGCGGAAAGATCGGCGAGATTGGTGCGCCGTGGCCATGAATCGACAGCTCTGACCTCGGAGATCTCCCCTTCGTACAGATCGAGATCGTTCAATTTTCGTGCTGTGACGGTGACACGCGACTCCATCGAGGCAACAGTGGAGTTGAACGAGTCGACGGCCTTACCGAGTTGGCTGCCCAATTTGTCGAGATGACCACCGACGGTGCCGAGTCGGCCGTACAACTCGCGTCCGAGCTGGTGAATCTTGGCTGCATCCTCGGAGAGTGCTTCCTGACGCCAGGTGTGCGCGATGGTGCGCAGTAGCGCGATGAGAGTGGTCGGAGTGGCCAGGATCACGTTCCGTGCGAACGCGTGTTCGAGCAGTTCGGAGTCTGCGGTGAGCGCGGCATCGAGAAACGGATCGCCCGGCACGAACAGGACCACGAACTCGGGCGTCGGGTCGAACGATTCCCAGTACTGTTTGTCTGCCAATTGGTCGACATGAGTGCGAAGGTGCCGGGCGTGTCGGGCAAGGTGTCGTTCCCGGGATTCCGGGTCCTCGTCCTGGGCAGCGTCGAGGTAGGCGGCAAACGGGACCTTCGCGTCGACCACGATCTGCTTACCGCCGGCGAGGTACACGAGTAGGTCGGGGCGCACACCTTCCTTGCTCACCTGGGTGTCGAAATCGCAGTGCCGCACCATTCCTGCAAGTTCTACGACACGCTCGAGCTGAATCTCGCCCCAGCGGCCACGAATCTGGGGGGCTCGAAGTGCGGTGACGAGCTGACCGGTTTGCGACGACAGTGCCTGGGACGTCCGGTACATCCCTTCGACCTGCTGGGTGAGCCCCGCGTAGGCGCGTAGACGGTCTCGTTCGACGTGGTCGACCTGTTGTGCCAGCGCTCCTACGGCTTCGTGGAGCGGACCCACCAGTCGTGACACCTGGTCGCCGATTGCTCCCGAATGACGGCGGGCGGAATCCTCGTTGACCGCCGTCAACGACTGGCGCAGCAATTTTTCGTTCTCTTTCAACGCGGACAGTTGTGCCTCGGCGCGTGCAGCCCGCTCGCCCGCTCTCGAGGCGTGCAGAAGCCACCCGACCACTGCTCCCAGGACGAGGGCCGCCGCCATTCCCAATGCAGTGAGTGCACTCATGTGACGCATGATGCAGCACCCCACCGACAGAAAGTGTGGGACGCACCACGTGATGTCGCGTCCCGAGTCTTGTCGGTCCGTTCCTCTACCGTTTCCGGACATGAGGATCCTGCACACTTCGGACTGGCACGTCGGCCGCACGTTCCACGGCGTCGATCTGCTCGCCGATCAGGCACGGGCGCTCGAGGCCATAGCTGCGCTCGTTGCGGAGCAGTCCGTCGATGTCGTGGTGCTGCCGGGAGACGTGTACGACCGATCCATTCCCAGCGGAGATGCCGTCATCGTCTGCAACAAGGGCTTCGAGGCCATCCGCGCTGCAGGTGCGGTCATCGTCGCCACGTCGGGAAATCATGATTCCGCCGCCCGCCTCGGTGCGGGTGCAGCGTTCTCCGGTGCGGGTGGTCTGCACTTGATCACCCGGGTCGATCAGATTTCCGTTCCGGTTCGTCTCGAGGACGAGTACGGTCCTGTCGCGTTCTACGGCATTCCCTATCTCGAGCCGGAGATCACCCGAGTGCAGTTGGACGTCCCGACTGCACGATCGCACGCGGAAATCCTCGATGCCGCCATGTTGCGGGTGCGTGACGACCTGGCCGGGCAGGAGGCGGGAACGCGGTCGGTGGTACTCGCGCACGCCTTCGTGGTCGGCGGCGAGGCGAGCGGTTCCGAACGGTCGATCTCGGTCGGCGGCGTCGAGACAGTCTCGGCTTCGGCGTTCGAGGGCGTCGACTACGTTGCGCTCGGGCATCTGCACTCGCCGCAGACGCTTACCGAGACCGTGCGCTACTCGGGTTCCCCGTTGCCGTACTCGTTCGGGGAGAACTCGCACCACAAGGCGGTGTTCCTGATCGATCTCGACCACAATGGCGTCTCCGACGTACGGCAGGTCGATCTTCCCGTGGTTCGTGGCCTGAGTCGATTGACCGGGTCGCTCGAGGAGTTGGTGAACGACGAGCAGTTCGCGTTTGCCGAGGACCACTACGTCTCGGCAACGCTCACCGACGAGACTCGGCCGGTCGATGCGATGCGGGCACTGCACACCCGGTTTCCGTACGCAGTGCACCTCGAGTGGCAGCGCCCGGACGGTCTCGCGGATCTGCGGTACCGCGAGAAGGTGCGTGGGCGCAGCGACGTCGACGTTTCCCGTAGTTTCGTCACCGACGTGCGCAGCGATCCCACGGCCGGCGAGCTCCGGCTGATCGAGGCCGCCCTGAGTTACGCAGAACGCGATGGGGACGCACGGGTCGGCGAAGAACAGAACGCATCAGTTCTGGACGCGACTGCTGCTTTGGATGTCACCGCATGAGGCTTCACCATCTCACGGTCACCTCGTTCGGCCCGTTCGCCGACACCGTCACCGTCGACTTCGATCGCCTGGGCGCTGACGGATTGTTCCTTCTGCACGGGCAGACGGGCGCAGGAAAGACTACGGTCCTCGATGCTGTCGCCTTCGCGTTGTACGGCACGGTCCCAGGGGCTCGGCGCGAGGGCAAGCGGTTGCTGTCCGACCACGCCCCGGCGGGGGCGGTACCGCGGGTCGAGCTCGAGGCCACTATCGGCGGCCGACGTTTACGGCTTGCGCGCAGCCCCGAGTTCACGCGGCCGAAGAAGCGTGGGTCGGGGTCGATCGTCGAGAATGCGAAGGCGACACTGACCTGGCTCGACGGTGTGGGAGAGAATCTTTCGCGAATCCCCGACATCGCCGACGAGATCGGACGACTGTTGGGAATGAGTGCCGACCAGTTCTTTCAGGTGGTGTTGTTGCCACAGGGCGAGTTCGCCCGGTTCTTGCGTGCGGACAACGAAGACCGGGGTCGGCTGCTCGAGAGGTTGTTCGACACCAAGAAGTTCGGGACGGTGGAGGAATGGTTCGCCGCACGTCGTAAGAGCAGTCAGCGTGAGCTGTGGGACGCCGAACATGAGGTCGATCTGCTGGTCGCCAAGATCGGTGCGGCCTCGGGCCTGGAGGTAGGAGCAGACGCCGACCCTGTCGGGTGGGCGACGAAGCTGACAGCGCAGCTGGCCGAGACGCGCGACGTGCAGAACGAAGAGCTGGCGAAAACGAAGGCTGCCGCTGCTGCTTCACACGAGACGCTATCCGAGGCGCACCGCGTCCTCGAACTTCACACCCGCCGTGAGCGGGCCCGAGCCGAGATCGAGCGCTACGAAGCCGATTCGGCGGTGCACGCCGGTCTTCTCGCAGAACTGGACGCGGCTCGGCGGGCGGAGCCTGCAGATTCGATCTCCGACGATCTCGCGCATGCACGTACCACCGCGGACGAGGCCACCCGTGCCATGGAGGAGGCTGGGCGGGTACTGCGAGGCATCGTGGGTAGTGAGCAGTTGTTTGCAGAGTTGTCCTGGCCACCGAAAGAGGAAGAACGTGAGGTCGTTCGGCTCCGCATCCGAGGGTGGGGCGACGAAGTCGTTCGACTCGACGCGGCATTGGAGGACGAGCGTGCGCTCGAATCGTCCACGCGCTCGCTGAGCGAGCTACGCAGAACGAGAGACACGTGTTCGGCCGTAGCCGCAGACGTGGCGTCGGAACTCGACGGCCTCCCCGCGCGGTTACGGAAGGCCGAGGAGGAATGGGAAGCGGCGCGGCGGGCCGAGGAAGCGTTGGGTGCGCTGGAGTCGCAACACACGCGAGCTGTCGAAGCGGAGGCAGCGGCTGTTGAACTGCGCGGTCGCCGAACAGAACTCGCTGCCGCCCAGAAGGAAGCGACGGCTGCCGAATCAGGGTACCTGGACGCACGTTCGCGCGTTCTTGACCTGCGTGAACGTCGGATCGCCGGCATGGCAGCAGAATTGGCTACGCGGCTTGTGGAGGGTGAGCCCTGCCAGGTATGTGGCTCGTCCGAGCATCCGCATCCGGCGCGAACGTCCGAGGGAACGGTCACAAAAGCGGACGAGGAGCGCGCCGTCGCGGCCGAACGATCGGCCGACTCGGCCCGCACCGGTGCACAGGCCGCGGTGACGACCATCGAACGCGCCATCGCGGTACTCGAGCAGCGTGGTGGTGACGGGGACCTCGACGAGCTTTCGGCTGCAGCGGCTTCGGCGAAGACGGCGTTGGCGGCGACACAGGATCTGGCCGGGAGCGTTCGGGAGAAGCGGGCTCGACTCGACGATACGAAAGCGTCCGAGTCGGCGCTGTCCGGGCGTGCCCGAGAACTCGGTCTCGAGGGGGCTGCGCTGGACGAGAAGATCGCCGCGACGAGTAGAGAGTCGGAAGAACTGCGGGAAAGTGTCGATAGTGCTGCCGGTGACGACGGGAGTATCGCGTCGCGGCGTCGGCGAATTCATGCGCTCGTTACGGGTGCATCGAAGTTTTCGGATCTACGCGATGCTGCCGTGGCCGCGGAGTCGGCTGTCGCCACGTTGGTCCGCAAGGCCGACTCGGCGGCCGGAGATGCTGGATTCGCTGACGTCGCCGACGCGCTCGCCGCGGTGCGGTCGACCGAGTGGCAGGCAGAGACTCGGACGCGACTGGAGGCCGACCGCGACAGAGAGGTCGCGGCGCGAGCGGTTCTTGCAGAAGTCGACATCGTGGCTCTCGGAGACGGTCGGCCGCCCTGCGTCGAGGATGCGAAATCAGTGCACGCCGCGAGGACTGCGGCGGTGGATGCGGCCGTCGCCGATGCATCGGAAGCGGAACGCCGGTTGCAGGACGTGGAGCGGCACGCTGCACAGTTGATCGAGGCAACCGAGCGTGTGGCGCCCAAACGCTCTGCACACGAGGAGTTGGCGGCTCTGACTGAGCTGGTCGCCGGACGTGGTCAAAATGCCCGCAAGATGTCGTTGCGGTCGTACGTTCTCGCGGCACGTCTCGAAGAGGTCGCGTTGTCCGCTTCGGTGCGGCTGCGTCGAATGTCCGGGGGACGTTACGAATTCGTACACAGCGATGAGGCCGGCCCGCGCGGTAAACGCGGAGGACTCGGGCTCGACATTCGTGACGACTACACGGGGACGGTGCGTTCGGCGAAGACTCTGTCGGGTGGCGAATCGTTCCTTGCGTCGTTGTCGTTGGCATTGGGGCTCGCCGACGTCGTTGCCGCCGAATCCGGGGGAGTGGTGCTGGACACCATGTTCATCGACGAAGGATTCGGCACCTTGGATGCGGACACGTTGGATTCGGTGATGTCCGTTCTGGACGAACTTCGAGACGGTGGTCGAGTGGTCGGCATCGTCAGCCACGTGGACGAGATGCGGCAGCGGATCCCGAGTCGGTTACACGTGATCCGCGGACGGGCGGGATCGACTCTCGAGCTCGTCGCCGGCTGAGTCCGTTTCGTCGTCCTCTGCGCGGGCGGGCTCGGCTTCGTCGGCGTCGGGGAGGCCGTCTGCCGAACGTTCGTCGATCTGTTCGCTGAGGTACCGAACGAGCACAGCGGCAACCGCTGCGGTCGGGACGGCGAGGAAGGCGCCGACGATACCGAACACGGATCCGCCTGCGGTGACGGAGAGAAGAACCACCACAGCGTGGAGTTTCATCGTCCTGCTCTGCAGGATGGGTTGCAGGACGTTCCCTTCGATCTGCTGCACGGCAAGGATCAGTCCGAGGACGATCACCGCAGTAGTGAAACCGTTCGCGACCAGGGCCACCAGAACTGCGAGGGCACCGGCGACGAAGGCGCCGACGAACGGAATGAACCCACCGATGAACGTCAGAATCGCCAGAACCGGTGCAAGTGGCACTCCGAGGATCAGTAGGCCGGCACCGATGAACACGGCATCGATGAGGCTCACAAGAGCCTGAGTTCGAATGAATCCACCCAGGGTGTCCCACATGCGGACCAGCACCGTGGTGATGTGCTCGCCGGCGCGACGCCCACTGATCTGGTGGACCCACGGGATGAACCGCGGGCCGTCCTTGATGAAGAAGAAGGTCAGGACGAGAACGAGACCCATCGTCACGAGGAGGGAGCCCGCGGTACTCACGCCGGTGAAGACACCCGAGGCGATGGTGCTGGCGCTTTCCTGCACCTTGTTGACGATCGTGTCGATGCCGTTGTCGATCTGTTCGTCCTGCAGATTGATCGGCGGCCCCTTCAACCAGTCCTGTACCTGATTGATGCCCTCGGTGGCCTTGTTCGCCAGTTCGGGCGCCTGGTTCACGATCGCAGGGACGATGAGTGCGATGACGCCCGCGAAGATCGAGATGAACAAGATCAGGGAAAGAAGAGCCGCTGCTGCGGCCGGAACTCCCACCCGTCTCATGACTCGGGTCGGCGGCCACAGCACTGTGGAGACGACGACAGCGAGGACAACCGGCAGGAGGATGACCCAGAACTTCTCGATGATCCAACCGAGTACGAAGGCGCCCAGGGCGATCGCGGTGAGTAACGCGGACCACTTGGCGAGCCACACGCCCCCTTTTCCGATCAGGTGACCACGATCGGGTTCGGCTGGTTGCTCGGTGACTGTCACCGTTGCCTGCTCGCTCACAGATGATCGTCCTTCCGCGGGTGGGCCGTGCGTGTGACACGTCCGGCGAATCCGATGCTACTGCCGAGTCCGGCGGAGTTTCGGTAGTGGCGTCTGCCGACGTTGTCGAATCCGGTTCGGCTCGCGGCGATTGCCGCTTACGATCCGCGTATGAAACGTGCGCGGGGTGTCGGTATCGGTATCGTGGCGGTCGTGGTTTGTGTGCTCACGGCCTGCGGCTCCGGGGGAGACGCGGACGACGAGCGCAGCGCGATCGCGTCGTCGGTGAACGCCGCGATGGACGATGCCAAGGCTGCGGTTTTCGTGGCGGCCTATCGGGGTGCCTTTGCCGGACTGGCGGAGGGGCGTTCGGACGAGGACATCACCTCGGTTCTCCACGAGACGTGTATCGATCTGCAGTCTTCGGTCGAACCGCAGGAAGCCCAGGAGGAGATCAAGTCGCGGTCCGAGAACAACGGAACCGAGCCCACCGACAATCAGGCGCGCCAGATCTACGAGATGGCGAAGGTTGCCTGCCCCTGATCGGGTGGTGGCGCCCTGCGCGGAGGCCGTAGAATCCACAGACCGTGAGCCTTACCCTCGGAATCGTCGGACTGCCCAACGTCGGCAAGTCGACTCTCTTCAATGCCCTGACCAACAACGATGTGCTGTCCGCGAACTATCCGTTCGCCACCATCGAGCCCAACGTCGGCATGGTGGAGTTGCCGGACCCGCGGTTGACGAAGCTCGCCGAGATCTTCGGGTCGGAGCGCATTCTGCCCGCGACGGTGTCCTTCGTGGACATTGCCGGCATCGTGAAGGGTGCATCCGAGGGTGCTGGCCTGGGCAACAAGTTCCTCGCCAACATTCGCGAGGCGGACGCCATTTGCCAGGTGGTGCGCGTGTTCGCAGACGATGACGTCGTACACGTGGACGGTCAGGTCGATCCGGCTTCCGACATCGAGGTGATCGAGACCGAGCTCGTCATCGCCGACATGCAGACCTTGGAGAAGGCGCTGCCGCGCCTCGAGAAGGAAGCCAAGAAGAACAAGGAACTGAAGCCGCTGCACGACGAGGCGGCTAAAGCCCAGGCGTTCCTCGAAGAGGGCAAGACCCTGTTCAGTGTGAAGGACCAGTTGGATTTCGGTTTGCTGCGTGAGCTGAGTCTGCTCACCACCAAGCCGTTCCTGTACGTGTTCAACGCCGACGAGGCCGTTCTCACCGACGAGGCGAAGGTATCCGAACTGCGCGCCTCGGTCCAGCCTGCCGACTCGGTGTTCCTCGACGCGAAGGTGGAGCAGGAGCTTCTCGAGCTGGACGAGGAGGACCGTCAGGAGATGCTCGACTCCATCGGGCAGTCCGAGCCCGGCCTACACGCCTTGGCCCGCACAGGTTTCCACACCCTCGGCCTGCAGACCTACCTGACCGCCGGCCCCAAGGAATCGCGGGCCTGGACCATCCGCAAGGGTGACACGGCTCCGCAGGCGGCCGGTGTCATCCACACCGACTTCGAGCGTGGCTTCATCAAAGCTGAAATCGTCTCCTTCGACGACCTCGTCGAGGCCGGTTCGATGGCCGGAGCCAAGGCCGCAGGCAAGGTGCGGATGGAAGGCAAGGACTACGTCATGACTGATGGCGACGTCGTGGAGTTTAGGTTCAATGTATAAATGCCCTGGTCAGAGGGGTGGTTGAATCGAACTTTCGTGCGGGTGAGTTTCGATTCAACCTGTGCGATCCGCGTGCGCGGTCGGACAATACATGCGTTGCCTAACGGGGCTTCGGGTGCGTAGTTTCCACTGATATGGACGATCTGATCCAGAAGGTACTCGACCGATTGCTCACGGCTGATCCCGGTGGGATCGTCGGGGTGTACCTCTATGGCTCCAGTACGACGACGGGGCTCGGCCCGGAGAGTGATGTCGACCTGCTGCTGGTGACTCGCAGGTCACTGACGTCTCAGGAGCGGGCATCGTTGGTATCCACGTTGCTCGGGCTTTCGGGGTGGAAGGGGCATGCTGACGTATTTCCGGAGGTCGCGAGCCGTCGCCCGCTTGAGGTGACGAGTCTGGTTGCGGACGATCTCGAGCCTCTGGTGGCTGCGCCGTGGAGTGATTTCCAGTTCGGGGAGTGGCTCAGGAGCGATTTCATCCAGGGATATGTGTCCGAGCCTGAGCGCGATCCGGATGTGGTGATCCTGCTGGCGACAGCTTTGGCATCACACCAGGTGCTGCACGGCCCTTCGCTGGGCGCTCTGGTCGCTGATGTACCTTTCGCGCTTTTGAAGGACGCGCAATTGGCCGCACTGCCGGGACTCGTTGAGGATCTGGGTGGGGATGGTCGCAATGTTCTTCTGACTCTGGCGCGTGCGTTGCATACGGTGGAGACCGGGGCGATAGTCCCCAAAGAACAGGCGGCTGTCACCGCGGCGAAGCGAGTCGACGCCGCTGGTGCGGAACTGCTCCTTGCGGCTGCCGGTGAGTACCGAGGCGAGGAACAGGTCGACTGGGATCGTGAATCGAGTCGGGTGTCGTCTCTGGCGCAGTCGTTGATCACGATGATCCAGCGAACATCTGCGGAACCGTGAGCGTACACACAGACGCCGCCGGGCGGGACTGCCGCGCTTATCTCGCCACAGAGGTTATTCGGCTACGGAACGCGGTCGAGTTCCGTTTCAACGTGTGATTGCGTTCCACAATGCTGCAGTGCTGACCGCCCTGGTTGCCTCGTGACGAGGCGGCCGAGGCGGTGTCGTCTGATGGTTCGTGTGCTCCGCTGGTGACCCGCGTCGATCGCGCTATCATGAGTGATAGCAGAGGAGGTGGTTGCCGATGTCGTCCATCATCGTTCGCGGCCTCGACGACGCCGTGAAGCAGCAACTGGCCACGCAGGCGAAGGAACACGGCCGGTCAATGGAGGCCGAGGTCCGTGACATCCTCACCAGGGCAGCTCGAGTGCCACATATCGGGATGGCGTTGCTGGCTGCCGCTCAAGAGGTCGGCGGTGTCCAAGAACTGCCGGTCCCAGCGCGTGATGACGTCGCACGGTCTGTGGACTTCGGGTGATCGTCCTCGACACGAACGTCATCTCGGAGGTCTTTCGGCCGTCGCCGGAGGCGCGCGTCGTCGGTTGGCTGGCGTCGCTGACGGGGGACGTTGCGATCACATCCGTGACGCTCGCCGAACTGCTCGCCGGCGTGCGGAGGCTGCCGGACGGTCGTCGCAAGACCGAGCTGACGAAGCACATCGAATCGGCGCTCAGGCCGTACCGGGGGAGTCGCGCGGTGCTGCCTTTCGATGAAGCGGCAGCGGAGTGCTACGCGGACGTGCTTGTCGCTCGCGAGGCTGCAGGAGCGCCGATCAGCACGGCAGATGCGCAGATTGCTGCGATATGCCAGGCGCACGACGCGACCTGCGCGACGCGGAATGTCAAGGACTTCGCGCATACCGGCATCGACCTGATCAACCCGTGGAAGACCGACGGCTGAAGCATTCCGTGGTCGATGTCATCGCCCATGAAGATCTCACCGAGGGCGAACTGTGTGAGCTCCGACGGCTCTTCGACGGCGAGTATCTCGATGAGTGCGGAGAGTGGGATCCCGAGCAGCCTTACGGCTACGCACCGCACGATGTTCACGTCATCGCGCGCATCGACGGTCGCGTGGTCGGGCATGTCGGATGGGCCCGCAGTGAGGTCGGTGTCGGTCGCGAGACCGTCGCGATCGCGGGAGTCGGCGGTGTACTGGTCTCCGATGCAGCGCGAGGGATGAGTCTCGGAGGCTCGTTCATGGAGCGGGCAGAGCAGTCGATGAAGGATCACCAAAGCGTCGCATTCGGCTACCTGGGCTGCCGGGAGCAAGTCGTCGCGTTTTACGAGGCGTGTGAGTGGACGCGGATCGTCGCCCGCGAGAGGTCGATCGGGCGCAACGGCGCGCCTGCCGTCGATGAGCCGGGCCAGCCGATCCTCATCAGACCGATCGGCGCGTCGCTGGAGCTGTGGCCCGACGGCGACATCAACCTGCGCGGACGTGCTTGGTAGCCCTGTTCGCAGATGGCTATCGGTGCCGGAACTCGGTGGAATTCCGCTTCAACGTCTAGCGGGTGTCTCCGGGTGCTGGGGGAAATATTTGCCGATGGCTGAGTCGAACGCGTAGGCCTGGATCTCTCGTGAGCTGCGCTCGCCTATTCATCCACGGGGCGCGATCACGTCGTATCGCAGCTGGACCATCCCGTTGTCGAATCTCTGCTCCTGATGCAGCGCCAAATCGAGCCGGTGATCGGGTAAGAACCGCAGCCCGCCGCCGAGGGTCACAGGGCACAGGAGGAGGTCGATGCGGTCGACAAGGCCATGTCGGATCGCCTCGGCCGCGATAGTGGGACCGTCGATGGTTACATCATCCTCCGCGTCGGCTTTGATCTGCGCGACCTCTTCGGGGTCGAAGTGGGAGCGCAACTGCGTACGAGAAGTGTGGACTGTCTCGAGAGTGCGGGAGTAGACAACCTTGTCCGCGCCCTGCCAGATCCGGGCGAACCGTGTGGACTGCGGTGACTGCTCTATGACCTCGGGGTCGGTTTCCCAGACTGCCATCATCTCGTACATGCGCCTCCCCAGCAGATAGGTGCCGACCGCTGAGGTCTCTTCGTTGATCGCGGCGAGAACTTGTTCGTCGGGCCGCGCCCAGGAGGCGAATTCGCCATCACTGTCTTCGACGTAGCCATCGAGCGAGACGTTCATCGAATACACCAGCTTGCCCATGACTCTCCTTCGAGTGAAGCCCGGATCGTCGCCTTGCCGCGGCCATGGCACTGCGAACTCCCATAGGCAATACCGGTTGCGATTCAGTATCGGTTGTCACCCTACTTAAACTGGATGCATGTCGCAATCAGATGGCGTGGGTGAACTACTGGTCGCAGAGGGCCGGTCCGGGTGCCCGATCAATATGACGGTCGAGGTGCTCGGGGATCGTTGGAGTTTGGTTGTGCTGCGAGACATCGCCTTCGGTGGCCATCGGCGCTTCCGGGAACTGCTACGTCACTCTGTGGAGGGTATAGCCTCCAATGTGCTGGCGGACAGGCTCAAGCGCATGTCGGACATGGGTCTGCTCAGCCGTTACGGGGACCCGAGTCACCGACAGAAGATTGACTACCGCCTGACCGAGCCGGCGATCCAGCTGGTGCCGGTGATGGCGCATCTCGGTGCCTGGGGGTCTCGCTGGTTGCCTACATCGCCGGAGCTCGCGATCCGAGCCGAGCTGCTCGCTGAAGGGGGTCCCGAGTTGTGGTCACGGTTCATGGACGAACTGCGGGAGGTTCATCTACGTGGAGGTGTCTTCCCGGACGGCGGTGTGCTGGCGGAGCTGACTGCCGCCCACGACCGGGTCTCATCGGCGCGAAGGTAGAGCCCCCGAGGAAACAGGCCCGTGGTTGTCCATCGGTGGCCCGCGGCGAGGGTTCAACGGGATCGGGCACGGGAAGCGGACCACCGCCGCGGCGGGCGCACCACCGAGCCCGACCGTCATCCGCGTCATCGGAAATCTCGGGATCGAGCTCGTCCACGTCCATGGCCTGACTGAGACTTACGGACCGTACTCGGTCTGCGAGCCGTCTGAGGGTTGGTCCGAGCCCCACGAGTACAGGGCGTACGCCACACCGGCGGCGAGTCCGAGGCCGATGCCCACCACGGTGGAGAGTGCTTCGCCCGCCTCGTCGTGCATCTTTCGCGAGGCACAGCACCAGCGGGGCGAATGATCATGTGGTGCCGATACTCATATCTAGCGCAGTGCTGGACTCGGCGGGTGACTACCTGTAGGCCGGATTCATCAGAGGAGAGAAGCCGATCAGTCTGTAGCGTGGGAAGGGGGTCTCACGCCGCGCTCGTGAGTGATATCGCGATATCATCATGGTGGAGGTGGTCACGATGACGAACGTGCTGATCCGTGGACTGAGTGAGGCGACCGTCGAGCGCATCGACGCGGAAGCGGCGGCGCTGGGGCTCTCGCGCAACGAGTTCCTGCGCCGCCGGCTGGAACAGGATGCTTCGGCTCCGGTTGCGGCGACGGTCACTGCGGACGACTGGAGTCGCTCGGCGGCAGCATTCGGCGACCTTGCCGACCCTGATGTGATGGGCGACGCATGGCGGTGACCAGCTGGCTCGTCGACAAGTCGGCGTATGTGCGGATGCAGGCGGGGCAGGTGCAGAACATGGCGGAGTGGAATGCCCGCATCGAGCGGGGGTTGCTGCGCCTTTCGGCGGTGACGCGGCTCGAACTGGGTTTCTCCGCTCGCTCGGGTGATGTTGGTCGCGAGGCGTTTGAACTGCCACCGTTGTCGCTCATGCCGATTGATCACCTCACTCCTGCGATGGAGGACCGCGCCTTCGAAGTGCAGATGCTCCTCGCGGATCGTGGCCGGCACCGCGCTCCGTCCATCCCGGATCTGCTCATCGCAGCGACCGCAGAGAAGGCTGGACTGACGGTCTTGGCCGTTGACAAGGATTTCGATCTGATCGCCGAGGTCACTGGCCAGCCCGTGGAGACGCTCGCGCTGGGATGACTCGTCGCGGCAGCCAGGCTCCGTCGGCAAAGGCACCGGGAATGGCGATGGACATGCCGAGTGCACCCAGCATGAGTACGCCATTGATGACGGCTCTCGCCGTGCACACGGCGCTGACGCGGACGTCCGGCGACCAGCAGTCGAGCAAGTGATTGTCGTCGCAGCCCTCGGGCCTGGCACACCCGTCAGTTGCGGTACCGGGATTCACCGACGAGGGGCAACCCGTCGACCATCTCTTGCAGCTGGAGTACCGAGCGTGGCACGAACTCGGCGAGGGTGAGGCCGACGATTTCGGTGTGCTCGCCGATGTCGTCGATGACACGGCGAACCTGCGCACGCGTCAAACCACAGGGAACTCTTCCGAGCCCCAACGCCGCCTCGTTGCTGTCAACCACGTCGACGTCGAGATGGATGGCGACTTTGCCGGCTCCCGTTGACGCGAGCCACGACAGTAGAGGCTGGGAGGTGGTACGCAGAGCTTCCGGTCCGAAGACGGGAAGACCCCATTCGTCGAGGTGAGCGAGAGCGTCGGGCTCACCGTCGTGCAGACCCGCGTAAGCCACCCGGGTGGCAGGCACGGTGGCGGGCAGCATTCCGGTGATCTCCGGGTCGCCGTGGCCCAGGAGGGTCGACACCGCCATGGCGTGGTAACCGTCGTAGTCGGTGTCTGCCGTATCGGTGTCGGGGTGGGCATCGATCCAGATGACAGCGAAGTCGTCGCCGTACTTGTGCTGCAGCGCGGTGAAAGGTGCGACGCTCACCGAGCATTCCCCGCCGATGGTCAGAATGCGGTCAGGGTTGTGCTCCGCGAGCACGTCCAGGCACGACGTCAGTGACCGGATGATTGCCGAGCGCGATTCGATACCGCGGACCGAACCCTCGTCATCGTCGTCCTGCTGCACTTCGACGACCGCTGTAGGGCCGTCGTGCGGAGGGAGTACTGCCTGCAATATCCGAGCGCCGACCGCGTATCCGCGCCGAGCGCGCGCGGCATCCACCTCGGGGACCAGGGCGGCGGCGTTGGCTGCGCCTGCTCCTTGCCATTGCGGCCAGACGAGGCGCAGGGCTCCGGGAAGGGGAGTCGTCGAGGTGGCCATGTGACGACAGTAATACTGCCCACCGACGGGTGGTCAACCGACGGCGGGGGAGAGCGGCATGTGGACCGGAGAGTTCTCTGTCGCATCGACACCGCACGCTCACAGTGCGGTGGTCACCACTCGGGGGCGTACAGGTGGCGCAACGTCATAGGACGTACGGCACCAGGGCCTTGCGGTCGGTGGGGTAGTCGGCGAACTTCTCTTGGTACCACCGGTGGGTGGCGAGAGCCCGGGGAATGAGGTTGCCGGCGGTGATCAGCAGGATCACCACGCCGGGGAGGGCCCAGGTGAGCAGTGCGAAACCCGACCAGGCGATCAGTTCGCCGAGGTAGGTGGGGCTGGTGACGAACTTGTAGCCGCCGCCGAAGGGGATCTTGTACTCGGCGGCGCCGGGATTGTTCTTGTCGCGCAGGTTCCGCACGATCGACTCGGAGTTGATCAGCAGCGCGAAGCCGCAAAGGTAGATGACCAGGCCGATGAGGAATCGCGGGTCGGTGAGCCACTCGGTGGTGTACTGGCCGAAATAGTCGTGGCTGAACAGCGCCCCATTCAGGTAGCCGTGCATCGACGTCACGAGCATGCCCATCACGATTACCGACGCGTTGAAGGTACTCCGCTTGCCGGGGACCTGACGGATGGCGAGCGGGAAGTACCAGCCGCGATTCGCATAGTGCAGCAACCAGATCCCGGCGAGGACCAGGGATGTCGGCTCGAAGGGGTTCGGCCCGGTCAGGAAGAAGACCAAGAACACCACGGTCGCCGGGATCTCCATCAACCACCAGCCGAGCTTGGGGTTGAGATTGAACCCCACGCTGGTGGAGGAGAACCGGCCGTACTGACTCTGGGCGAAGAAGCTGCCGATGATCACGAACGCGGTGAACGCGAAGGCCAACGTCAGGACGGTGTCGTAGGTGGTGTTTCCGGTGTACCAGTCCATCGGGATCCCTCAGCGTCGGCGAAATTTCTGTAACGTGTTCTACCATGTTCGTGTCGCCGTTCGCCCGATGGTGCTCGCAACTCGGGCGCCGGTCCCCGATTCGTACGACGTGATGATTACCAAGTGGATTGCCGATCATCATGCGTTCGTGACCAACTGCCGACGGTATCGACACGTGACTTCACGACAGGCTCGATGTGGCGATCTGACTGGCAGACAGTCGCATTGGGGCGAGACCGGGCGGGATGCCCACAGCTGAGGCGTCCCGGCCACGGGTGAACGTCACGGTAGTGCCGCGAAGGCATTCTTGGTGTCGCGGTACCACCCCATCGACCGCACCGGACGGCGCCGGCGTCCCCTCATCTCCTCGTGGGCCGGTATATGTCTTTCTCGCCCTTGCGCACACCTTCGCGCAGGTGACGATCCTGCGCCTTGATGATTTCGTCAGCGGACTCCGCGCTCAACTCGAGTTCGATGGGCCGCCCAGTTGCCGACAGGTCGTGGTCTTCACAGTCTTCTCCTTGTGCTTGTCGATTGATGGGATCGCGCCTCACGCGAGTAGTTCCCTGGTTGCGCCCATCGAAATTCCTTCGCTTCCTGTCGGTGTCGTGTCGAGATCACGGAATTGCTTGCCGCGACCCTCGACCTGGCGACGGAGTCTGGAACGTGCCGCAGAGGTGTTGTGTGGGACCCTCTACTACCGTTGGTTGCTCAGCACACGTCAGGTCGACGAGGACGCGATCGGCGGGCTACTCGACATGTTCATGGCTGCCTACGAAGTCCGCAGTGCCGGATGAAGTTTCAGTGTAGGTTGCCGACCACCGGTTCGTGTTGCTCCGTCCAGCGGGCTCGAAGTGGAAACTGTCTGTGCATTGCCGACGGCACGCCTCACCGAGTTGGGTGCGCTGACCGTAGCGGGATTCGAACCGGGACAGAGCGTGCTTGTCACGGGGCGCGGACACCGTCATCGAGGTTTCGATCGGGGTGAGCACGCCCTGTGAGCGGCTGCCGACGACGGAATTTCCTTGGCGGACTGCAACGTCGACGTGATGTCAGGCGTGGACGGGGTCTTCCTGTCGTGGTCCGGAAGCCTCGGCCGTCGGCCGACTGGCATGGTGGCAGTGAAGGGGAGTCGAACGTACCGTGGCTGTTCTCCGGAGCCTCGGTTCTAGGCCTGGATGACCTCTACCCGCACCAATGCGTTGAACGAATCGCAGCTGGCCCAGGACTGGCCCTGCCCGTACTGCACCGGGCCGTACTTCCAGTAGGTGAACGGGACCGGCCAGGCCACGCACGTGAGCTTCACCTGGTGCCAGGCAGGCAGCTCGCACAGGGACATCCCGCCTGTATTGAAGACGTTGTAGACATGGCAGTTGGCGTCCCACACCGGAACATCGGCTTGGGCCACACCACTGCCGGCGAGCACAGTGCCCGCCGTCGCCGTGGCCACGATGGCACCCTTGACGAGCCGCTTCGCAGACAACATGTCGAACCTCCTGGATTGATGTCGTGTGGATCACATCGCGCAGGAGTCGACTTCGTTACGCGAGTGGGTGCGACGGGGCCGAGCGGTAGGAGGTGCCGGCGTCGGCCCGGTTTCCCCGACCACTGGAAGGGTGGAACGACGTCGTCGGCACGTGCGCGATGATTCGAATGTTCTGCGCTCGCAGCCATGCCGAATGATGGACGGAAGAAAACGTGGTCAGGGTTCGCGACACTGTTCGATGGGACGCCTGAGTGCTGCGTGTCACGTGTGCCCTGTGTGGTTTCGCGTCTGGTCGGAGTTGTTTGCATTCGCAGGGATTTCAGGCGCTGTGATGTGTTTGTGATAGTTCGCGTATTCGCATATCGCAATATGCGCACGGACGATTCGATTGGTATTTCGTACAGATACGAAGAAGGGCCCGTGCGCGCGATGCGTGCGGGCCCTTCGGTCAGGCTTGTGCCTGGGAGATTCTACTCGCTGGACAGGCCGGAGAAGAAGTCGGCTGCGCCGGCCAGGTCGGAGATGGTGCCGAAAAGATCTGCGAGGAATGCGAAGTCCATGATGTTTACTCCTGGCTCTGATTGGGATCAAGGTGGGGCGCTGAGCCGGCGCCGCGTTCATTGATACCGGAGTGCTCCGTCGAATGGCAATTATCGAAACTGAATGGTTTGTAAACAGAAAGTGAACGCACGTCACAGAGGTAATCGCGAATCGTGGATCACACGTGGATCCTGGCCCAGAAATTGCGATATGCGACACGGACGAATCGGGCACACGCATTGATGTTCGTCGGCATTATCGCTGGTCGGAGTCGTGTGTGGAGGTGGGGTCGACGGCCGTGTCCGGCAGCGGGACTGGGTAACTCCCCATGTACCCGATTGTTAACGTCGGCGGGTCTCGTGTCAGCGGGTATGACGCAGAACACACTCATTCCATGGTTCCGAACGACTCGTATGTGAGCGAGGCCTCGCGTGAACACCCCGTTCGTTTTCGACGGTTGCGCGGTTCTCAGGCCCGCGCGCGCCGTTCTACGTCCGGCGCAGGGTTGAGGACAGGTGGTGCGTCATGGGCTCGCCGACCGCTGCCATCGCGAAGTCGACTGTGATCGTGGCATCGGACAACCGGTAGCTTCGCTCGGTTTCCTCCACGTGCTTGGCCGAGCCGGAGTTGAGGATGTGTGAGCGCAGATTCATCGTGAAATCAGCGCCGCTACCGGTCATCCGCCCCTCCGCCAGTTCGGACTGGCCGGTCGGCTGCGCGATTGTGAACTCGACGACATCCGGGCTGAGAACCCTCAGAAAACCCGACTCCATGTGCATGGGGGCACCCGTGGGGGACCAAGTTCGCTGCAGATAGACAAGGAACGGTTTCCCCACGTTCGTGAAGGTGAGTTCCTCCGTGTACTCGAAGGGCTCGATCGTGGGGTATTCCCCACGCCCTGGACCACCCCAGGTGCCGACGAGTCCCGCGACCGGATTCAGATTCGGGTGCAGATCCATGTCTCAACGATAGAGACGCTACGAGGATGCGGTAACACCGTTCGGGCCGAGAGAGATGTTCCGGTGGACAGACCTTCGACCCCGGAGCGCCCGCCATGTGGAAAACACATCTCGCAACAGCTACTGCAATCGTGCTGGGCGTCGCGGTCGGTTGGACGTCACCGGTGACGGCAACAGAACCGCGCTACGCGTACCACGACATTCCGCGCGCTCCCACGGTGGCGCACGGCCTTCTGTGTGCAGGGGACGTCGTAGCGCAGTTCGCGACAACGGAGAAGACACCAGGACGGATCTGGGCGTCCATGTCAGGCCAATTCCTCGGCATCTCCGCACAACCGGGCGAGCATTGCTACGTGACGTCGACCCTTTCGTGGCACAACCACACCACGGGCGCGTCCGGATCCTGGTCAGCGCAGGTGTCGGGATCGATTCCGCCCTTCATCGGGACCGGGGCCGGCAGGTACTTGGACACGGGCACAGGGCAGGTCGAATTCGGGTTGGGAACCGACCTGCCCCATATCGCCGGCACGGCGATCTTCCACGTCTACTGAGTGACCTCGTGCCGGGTGTCGTCGGGGCGGGCTGGCTCGGGTGCGTCCGCCGGCTTGCGGATGAAGCAGCACACCGCGATGAGCACGAACGACAAGGCTCCTGCCACCACGAAAACCATTCGCACCCCGTCGGCGATGGCTTCGGGCGATTCGGTCGGTAGGCCGGACCCGGATGCCACGACCGTCATGACGGTGATGAACAGCGCCGTGCCTGCTGCTCCGGCAACCTGCTGCAGCGTGCCCACCACGGCGGAACCGTGGGAATACATGTGCGCATCGATGGACCCCAGTCCCGCGGTCATCAACGGGGTGAAGGTGGCGGCGAGTCCGACGCACAGCGCCATGTTCGACAGCAGCAACCACCAGATCGTGGTCGACGTGTCCACCGTGGTCAGCATCCAGACTCCGATACTGACCAACACCGATCCGGGGATGACCAGCACGAGAGGGCCACGTTTGTCGTAGATCCGGCCGACGATGGGGCCTGCCAGACCCATCAGCAGGCCACCGGGAAGTGTGATGAGCCCGGTCTGGAATGCGTCGAGCATGATGGCGGATTGCGCGAAGTACGGCACCACGATGAACGTCCCCATCATGGTCCCCATGCCGAGGAGCATCGCCAGCACGGAGATGCTGAACTGGCGCGACCCGAACACTCTCAGGTCGAGGAGGGCCCGGTCCTCGGTCTGCAGTCGGAGTTGGCGGATCACGAAACCAGCCATCGCCGCAGCGCCGACGACGAACGGTATCCACAACGGGACCGTGGTCGATCCTTCCTGCGCAGATTCGCCGATTCCGACGAGTCCGTAGACGAGGCCGCCGAAGCCGAGTACGGCGAGGGGAATCGAGAGGAGGTCGATGCGGGCGTCGGATGTTTCGGCCACGGAGACGATGAAGCGGGTCCCGATCACGAGAGCGCACAGCGCGATCGGCGCCACGAAACCGAAGATCCAGCGCCACCCGAAGTGATCGAGGATGAATCCGGACAGTGTGGGCCCCAGCGCCGGCGCGACCGCGATCACGATCGAGATGTTGCCCATCATGGCGCCGCGACGCGCCGGTGGCACCAACGTCATGATCGTCGTCATCAACAGCGGCAACATGATGGCGGTGCCCGACGCCTGGATGATGCGGGCCACGAGGAGCACACCGAAGCCGGGTGCGACGAAGGCGAGCAACGTGCCGGCGGTGAAGAGTGACATCGCGAGGACGAACAGAGTGCGCGTCGGGATGCGCTGGATCAGATAACCGGTGAGCGGAATGACGACCGCCATCGTGAGCATGAACGCGGTGGTCAGCCATTGGCCGACGCTCGGCGCAACACCGAGTTCGACCTGTAGAACCGGGATGGCGATGCTCATCACCGTTTCGTTCAGAATGACCACGAAGGTGGCCACCAGAAGCACCCCGATGAGGTGGAGGTGGCTGCGTTCGAGGCGCTCGCCCGCGACGTTCGGGCGTTCGTCCAGGTGGGCGGACTCGGTCACGGTGAACCTTTCGGCTTGGTGTGGGAGAGGTGATGTGGGTGCGCTGCGGCAGACCATGAAGGTACTGATCGTTTCTTCGCCGGACCACTGATTTTTCGACCGGAACGGGTACCGCGATGCCCGATTGTGAGATTTCGTAACATGACAGTCGTGATGTTGCCTGTGTCGCCCCCTGTTACAGTCCATGAAGCCAGTCGGTTGAGAGGAACCTGAGAACAGGTTCTGAGAACACTGAGGGGACATGCATATGGCAGTGCGGCGCGGGCGAAGTTTGGTTCTGGCGATGGTGACGATGCTTACCGTTGCCTTCGCATCGGTTTTCGTCGGCAACGGCGTTGCCCAGGCGAGTTCGACCCTGATTCACGTCTACTCACCGTCGATGGACAAGCACATCCCGGTCAAGGTGCTCACCGCCGCTGGTGGCGGACCCGCACCGACCCTGTATCTGCTCGACGGTTTGCGTGCCCCCAACGACAACAACGGGTGGCTCATCGAAACGGATGTCGAGCAATTCTTCGCGGACAAGCACGTCAACGTCGCCATTCCGTTCGGTGGCGGCGGATCGTTCTACTCCGACTGGGCGCAACCCGACCCGGTTCTGGGCGTTCAAAAGTGGGAGACCTTCTTGACCGAGGAACTGCCTCCGGTCATGGCATCACAGTTCGGCAGCGACGGCGTCAACAACGCCATCGCAGGTCTGTCGATGAGTGGGACCTCGGCACTGAACCTGGCGATTCACCACCCGGACTTCTACAAGGCCGTCGGCTCGTACAGCGGCTATCCCGTGGTCAGTGCTCCGGGCTTCGCCCAGGGAATCCAGGTTTCCGTCGCTCAGATGGGTGGCAACGCCACCAACATGTGGGGACTGTGGCCGTTCGGTCAGTGGGGTATGAACGACCCGATTCTCAACGCCGGTGCTTTGCGCGGAACGGCCGTGTACGTCTCGTCCGGCAGCGGCGCGCCGTCCACCGACCCCACGGTCAATCCGGTCAGCAACCAGTTCGACCCGGTCAAGTTCGCGCAGATGGTGCCGCTCGAGACCGCGGCAAGTATCGCGAGTCGTATGTTCGTGGGCGTCCTGCAAGCGCACGGCGTGAACCCGACCGTGCACATCACCTCGCAGGGCATCCACTGGTGGGACTACTGGGAGGATCGCCTGCACGAGTCCTGGTTCTCGACGTTCGCGCCCGCGCTCGGCGTCTGAGGCAGACGATTCGCTCAATCCGAGATACGAGACTCGAAATAGGTCATGATCTGCGCAGCGTCCCATCCGTGGGACTCGCGTAGTCCATCGGTCAGCATGTCGAGGTAGGGCTGGGTCGGACGAGTGTGCGGCACCGCATCGAACCCGTGAGGTGCGGTGAAGGTGAGCATCGGAAGGCCGTCACGTTGCCCGACCTCGACGAGTGTCTCGTAGTGGCCCGGTCCGGCCGTGTGCCGCCCGTTGTCCAGGCCTGCGATCACCACCTCTTCGAGCGGGTCGCCGTCCTCGGGGATGCGGTGCATCTCCTGTGCCGCAATGTCGACGAACTGCTGGGCCGTTATTCGGTAGGCCCTGGCCGGAGTCGGCCCGGTCACGTCGTGGTCGTAGAAGGCCACACCGCCGCCCCAGATGTGCGATTCACCGGCGAAGTAGATCCGGCCGGGGAGTTCGACCGCGATGTCGTCGCGCGGCATCGTCGTATCGCGCGCGCCGCCGTACGTCACGGCGGCGCCGGGTGGGCGGCCACCGTCGATGTAGCACGCCAACCGGGTCCGGCTCATGTTCGAGCCGTAACTGACGTACCAGACTTCTGATCCGATCATTCGGTCATTATGCCCAAACGGGCAATCGCTCTCCGTGGCCTCAGGCTGCCGAGGTCAGCGTGGCCTCAGGCTGCCGAGGTCAGCGTCGATTCAGCGTTACGTACCGGACCGGGGACGGCGAACGTGGCCTGGACTTGCAACCATTGGGCGAGAATGGTGCACCCTGTCAGACCGCTCGCATCGAACGGTTCGCTTGCGTAGGCGATGTGCCGCCCGCCACGGCGATTGCGCACCCGCACGCCGCGCCACGCCAACCGGGGCGGCAGATAGCCGAGAATCTCGTGCAGGGCGGTACGGATGCGGTGAGTGTCACGACGCCACTGTTGCGGCGAGAGGCGGGTTTTGGCCGCATTCTGGAAGCTGTTGTCGCGTAGCAGTCGCCAGAGCTCGTGGCGCCAGACCTGATGCCCTCTCAGCGACATCCATTCGGTGAGGTCGGCCAGGTCGCGCACGAAGCTGTCATCGCTCGCATTGCAGATCATGTCGCGAGGATCGGCGATCCAATGCACGGGGATCGAACCGGGGAGCGGAGGGCCGGTACCGGCCACACCGTGACCGTCGCACCCAGGAGCGGCGGCGTCCGGTTGCTCGGGGTCCGATATCAACCCCACTGCGACCACGTTCCGAAGATCTGTGCGCCCGAGAGCGGCGTCACCGAGAACCTCGCGGATAACCGTGCAACCCTGCGAATAGCCGATGAGCATCACCGGGCCGGTGGTGTCGACAACAGTGGTCGTCAGGTTCCGTACGCCCACGCTGGTGCTGTGACGATAGCTCAGGCCTCCCGAGGCCACCGGCCCGTACGACGCGGGGTAGCCGACCCACCGTGATTCGAATCGATCGTCGAGACCGTCGGTGACGCCACGCAGCAGCCCGGACACACGCGTACGACGATCCTGAGGGTAGGACTCGCCTGTTCCCCCGACGGCGAGCACGGTCATGGAGGGCATGCCTCGATGATGCCGGGTGAGTATGAGACGAGACTGAGAATTGACCTGGGTATCATTCTCGAACCGAACTTGCAGGTTCTGCTGCCGAAGGGAATCGATTTGAACACGCATGTAGGAGAACAGGGCACCGGGCCGGAGCAGCGAGAGTTTCAAGCGGAAACTCGGCAACTGCTCGACCTGATGGTCCACTCCATCTACTCCAACAAGGACTCGTTCCTGCGGGAACTGGTCTCCAACGCTTCGGACGCGCTCGACAAGCTTCGTCTCGAGGCCTACCAGGACAAGGATCTCGAGGTCGACACCTCGGATCTGCACATCGAGCTCGACGTCGACAAGAGTGCACGCACCCTCACCATCCGCGACAACGGCATCGGTATGACTCGGGACGAGGTCGTCGACCTGATCGGCACGCTCGCCAGGTCGGGAACGGCGGAGGTGCGGCGGAAGCTCAAGGAAGCCAAAGACGCGGCCGCGTCGGAAGAGCTGATCGGACAGTTCGGTATCGGCTTCTACTCGACGTTCATGGTCGCCGACAAGGTGACGTTGACGTCGCGCCGGGCAGGTCAGGAGCAGGCAACTCGCTGGGAATCGACTGGCGAGGGCACGTACACCATCGAAACGCTGGACGACGCGCCGGTCGGTACGTCCGTCACGCTCCACCTCAAGCCCGCGGATACCGACGATCACCTGCACGATTACACGTCGGAATCGAAGCTGCGCCAGCTCGTGAAGCACTACTCGGACTTCATCGCCTGGCCGATCCGCATGGAGGTCGAGAAGACGACACCCGCCACCGAAGAGGGCGGCGAGGACCAGGTCACGATCGAGACCGAGACTCTCAACTCGATGAAGGCACTGTGGGCGAAGTCCAAGGACGAGGTCACCGAGGACGAGTACAAGGAGTTCTACAAGCACGTCGCCCACGCCTGGGACGAGCCGCTCGACATCATTCCGATGAAGGCGGAAGGCACGTTCGAGTACCAGGCGTTGCTGTTCATCCCCAGTCACGCACCGTTCGACCTGTTCATGCGTGAACGTCAGTCGGGTGTGCACCTGTATGTCAAGCGGGTGTTCATCATGGACGACTGCGACCAGCTGATGCCGGAGTACCTGCGGTTCGTCAAGGGCGTGGTCGACGCTCAGGACCTGTCGCTGAACGTCTCGCGGGAGATCCTGCAGCAGGATCGGCAGATTCGCGCGATCCGTCGTCGACTCACCAAGAAGGTGCTGTCGACCATCAAGGACATGAAGTCGGAGCGCCCGGACGACTACCGCACCTTCTGGGGTGAGTTCGGGACGGTCATGAAGGAAGGCCTGCTGTCCGACACCGACAACCAGGAGACGCTGTTGTCGCTGTCGTCGTTCGCCTCGAC
This sequence comes from Rhodococcus quanlei, assembly GCF_055231015.1. Lineage (NCBI taxonomy): Bacteria > Bacillati > Actinomycetota > Actinomycetes > Mycobacteriales > Nocardiaceae > Rhodococcus > Rhodococcus quanlei. Next base: position 88,242 of record NZ_JBUYWD010000007.1, read on the forward strand.
GAACAGCGACGAGGAGCTCACCACCCTGGCCGACTACGTGTCCCGTATGAGGGACGGCCAGGAGCAGATCTACTACGCAACCGGTGAATCGCGGCAGCTGGTCGAAAGCTCCCCGCATATGGAGGCGTTCAAGGCCAAGGGTCTCGAGGTGCTGCTGCTGACCGATCCGGTGGACGAGATGTGGGTCGGCTCGGTTCCCGAGTTCGAGGGCAAGTCCTTCCAGTCGATTGCCAAGGGTGAGGTCGACCTCGACACCGAGGAGGACAAGAAGGCTGCGGAGGAAGAGCGCACCGAGAAGGAGAAGGAGTTCGGCGATCTCCTCACGTGGATGTCCGAGTCCTTGCAGGAGCAGGTGAAGGAAGTGCGGCTGTCCAGTCGCCTCACGACATCGGCGTCCTGCCTCGTGGGAGATACGTTCAGCATGTCGCCGGCCTTGGAGCGGATGTATCGCGCTTCGGGTCAGCCGGTTCCGAAGACCAAGCGGATTCTCGAGCTCAACCCTGACCACCAGCTGGTGTCCGCGCTCAAGACCGCTCAGGTGGACCGTGCCGACGATCCGCGCCTCGCAGAGACAGCCGAGATTCTGTACGACATCGCGCTGCTGGCGGAGGGCGGACAGCTCGAGGACCCCGCACGGTTCGCCACGCTGCTCGGCGACCGCCTGGCAGGAACCGTGTGACAGGCGTAGTGCGTTAGGTGATGGCGGCACGGGCTCGGTTCAGCAGAGCCGAACTGGAGTCCTTTCGTGATGCCGAAGTCCCGGACCTCGTCGGTCCGGGACTTCGGCTGCTGTTCGTAGGGATCAACCCGGGTTTGTGGACAGCCGCAACCGGAGCGCATTTCGCGCGTCCGGGAAACCGCTTCTTCCCGGCGCTGGAGGCTGCAGGCATCATCGAGCGTCCGATCGACCCGACCTCCGGGCTGTCGACGGTGGATCGTGACTACCTGATGGCGCGCGGTGTGGGGATCACCAACGTGGCCTCGCGCGCTACCGCGAAAGCCGACGAACTCACCACCGAGGAACTCGTCGAAGGCGCTCGCCGCGTGCGAGACAAGGTTCGGTTCCTGTCGCCGAAAGTCGTTGCCGTTGCCGGAATTACCGCCTATCGGACCGGGTTCGGCGTGAAGTCCGCCAAGGCCGGCAGGCAACCGGTCGATATGGAAGGCGCCGAATTGTGGGTGGTACCGAACCCGAGCGGGCTCAACGCCCACGAAACCGTGGCGACGTTAGCGCTCGTGTACCGACAGGCCGCCGAGGCGGCCGGGATAATCGGCCACACACTGCCCGCTTGACCTCAATCAAAGTTGAAGTGGCCCGCCTGTTTCTCCGGGACTCGGGACCGTTCCGCTTCACCGCACGTTCGGGCTTGATGGTCAGTGGTTCACCGCAGTGGATTCCGTCGTCGAGCAACCCTTCGATTTCGCCGAAGAAAGGTCGCTGATGCTCAACGCCGACGGGCAGTCCGAGATCGACCGATACTGGTACGTCCTGTCGACCGTGCCCGAATCCGAGCAGTGCGGGGGGGCAAGGTCTAAGGTCTCCTACGGACCGAGTTGGCAGGTCGTTCCCGCCGAAAGCGGGATATCTTGCAGGTCGACTACGTGAATCTGTGGGTGGACGGGATCCACCCAAAAGTCCGGCTCCAGCAGGAAGAGCTTTGTGTGCTGGTGATGCTGGGGGTGCGCGCCGCCGGTCGCAAGGAACCCGTCGCCCTCACCGACGGCTACCGCGAATCCACCGAGTCGTGGTCGGACCTGCTGCGGGACTGTCGTCGCCGCGAGATGTGCGCCCCGGCACTGGCGGTCGGCGCCGGGACGCTGAGGTTCTGGAAGGCGCGCTGCGGGAAGTGTTCCCCGACACCCGCGAGCAGCGCTGCCGGTTCCACAAACAAGCAAGCGTGCTCGCCGCGTTGCCGAAGTCGGCGTATCCGGGTGCGATGGCGGCGATGAAGGACATCTACAACGGGGAGGACATCGACAAGGCGCAACTCGCGTGCGGTCACCAAGAGCCCGGGTTCGAGGACGGCGGGCTGTCAACGCCCCGACGGGGTCTCGTTTGTCAGTTGGGCGAGGTGGGATCGATGAGGGCGTGCAGCGCTGGGCTGGTGAGACCCAAGAGTTCGTCCGGGTCGAGGTCGGCGAGGTCGGGGATATCGAGTAGATAGCGCTGGGTGGCGATACCCATGAGGACGGCGCTGACCAGTGCGGCGCGCTTCCTGGCGTCGGTGACGTCGGTGGTGGCTGCTATCGCGGGCACGATGTAGTCGCTGAGGTGTGTTCGCAGGATGTCGGCGGCTTCGGCGCTGGTCATGCTGGCGCGAATCAAGACGGCCATCGCACTGTAGGGATCTTCTGCCCAGGCGGCGAGCATCCCCCGCAGCAGGTTGTCGGCGGTGCGGCCAGGTGTTGCGCCGGTGAGTTGGTCGATGGGGATGGTCCATTGCACGGCTTCCCGGAACAGGTCGGCTTTACTGCCGAAATACTGGGTAACCGAAGACTTGTCGACGCTGGCGGCCGCGGCGATCGTGCGGATAGTTGCGCGCTCGTAGCCGACATCGCCGAAAACCCGCCGTGCTGCGTGGAGAATCCTGCGCCGGGTGCGTTGCCCCTTGGTCTCGGCGGCGCCCGGTTCGACACATACGGGTCGTGGATCATCGCTCATAGGCCTCGCCTCCAGCCAATATCCGAGGTCGTGGACAGTCTGCCGACATCATCGAACCCAATTATAGACAACTGACGAGAAATGTCCGTACGCTGGTTGTGGCACACAGCGGCAACGAAGGGATCGAAAATGAGCGCGACCGATACCATCGCCGTCATCGGGGCCACCGGCCACCAGGGCGGGGCCACGGTGGAGGCACTCCTGGAGCGGGGGTTCGCGGTGCGAGCGCTGACCCGCCATCCGGATAGCGCCGCCGCACGTGCGCTGGCAGAGCGCGGCGTGGAACTCGTCGCCGCGGACCTGGCCGACCCGGAGTCGGTGCGCAGTGGATTTGTCGGCGCCGACGCTGCCTTCGCGATGACAGGCTTCATGGGCAACGGTGTCGAGGCAGAGATCGCGCAGGGCGAAGTGATCGGGAACGCCGCCGAAGCCGCCGGGTTGCCGTTTCTGGTGTTCAGCTCGGCTGGCGGCGCCGAGCGACAGACCGGGGTCCCGCACCTGGACAGCAAGGGTCGCATCGAGCAGCATCTGACCGGGTTGGTGCCGCTGAACGTGATGCGGCCGGTGTTCTTCATGGACAACCTCATCCAGCTACACATGATCGGCCAGGACGATAAGGGTTGGGTGGTACGTCTTCCTGTCCCCGGAGACATTCCGCTGCAGATGATCTCGGTACGAGATATCGGCAAGGTCGCCGCGGCGTTGATCGCCCAGTGCGATCCCGGTGCGGCACCGATCGAAATCGCCGGCGACGAGGCCACCGGGCGGCAACTGGCCGAACTTGTCGCCCAACGCGTGGGGGCGCCGGCGCGGTTCGTGGAACTGCCACTGCAAGCCCTCGGTGACAACGAAGACACCACCAAGATGTTCCGCTGGTTCGTCGACGACGCGCCGGCCTTCCACGCCGATCTCGACCGCACCCGGGCGCTGGTTCCCGGCCTGGAGGACCTGCCGGGATTCCTCGCCCGCCAGGACACTCTCGGTTGAGACCGCGATACCGACGGAGGAAATCGTCATGGCTGACAATTGGAATGCGAACATCATCGCCGAGTTCCGTGCCAACGGAGGTAAGGTCGGTGGCCCGTTCACGGGCTCGACACTGTTGTTGTTGCACACAGTCGGCGCCAAGACTGGGGAACCTCGGGTGAATCCGGTGATGGCCTTCGACCTGGACGGTACGCTCGTCATCGCCGGCTCGTTCGCCGGCGCCGACGTTTCCCCGGCCTGGCTGCACAACCTGCGGGCCCACCCGCACGCCCACATCGAAATCGGCACCGACGAATACGACGTGCAAGCGCGGGAGCTGCCCCGACCGGAACGGGACGCTGCGTGGGGCCGTATCACCGCTCGAGCCCCCGGCTTCGCCGACTACCAGGCCAAAACCACCCGCACCATACCCGTGATCGAACTCCAACGCCGCGAACGCCGCCAACCCGCCGACGGCCAAGTCACCTGACGGCTTGCCGATCCACAGGTCGCGACAATTTTCGGCGATGTTCATCGAGCGTGCGCGGCGCACTCATCGACTGACTTTCTGACCGTCTCATAACGCCCGCATCCTTTCGCCTCGAGGAAATTGGTGGTCCTCTGTGCCACGGTAGACGGGTCTACTGTGGTCCCGAGACGTGTTAGGAAGGACTGCACAATGACCGGCACCGCTACCTCCCGTCCCGCGATCGGCATGATCTCGATGATGACTCCAGATCCGCGCCGCCTCGCCGCTTTCTGGTCCGAAGTGATGGGACTCCCCATTGCCGAAGGCGCATCGGATGACGTCGTCATGCTCGACTTGGATCATGAAGTCGGTCCGATCACCTGGATCATCGAACGCTCCGACGAGGTCGCCGACGGCACTGCGCCGGTACCGGTTCCGCGTCTTCGCCCCGCGTCCGGTCTGACGTGAGCGGTGCCAGGTGAGCAGGTCTTCTACTCGATCGGATAGGTGGGGGCAGTCGTGCAACGGATGAGTCCGCGGGATGCACTCATGTACTGGATCTCGGAGAAGATCCCGAACGATCAGTTTCTGTTGTATGCGTTCGACGCTGCCGACGTGGACCCCGACCTCCTTCAGGAGTGGGTGTGCGAACGCGCCGAACGAGTGGCAGACCTGCGTCTCGTCGTCCGTGATGTACCGAACACGGTGGACTACCCGATGTGGGTGGACAGCGAAATCGGTGACGAACGTGTCGTCCTGCATCAGCTGGCTGGTTCGACGTGGACGGAATGCAGGGGAGTCGTCGCCGGACTGCTCGGGACCGGTGTGGACGCCCGCCTCAGCCCGTGGACCCTGCATCTGTTCCCCGATGTTCGGGGGGTTCCCGAAAGCCGGTCCGGTACCGCTCTCGTTGCCGTGTTGCAGCTTTCACATGCACTTGCGGACGGCAAACGCGCCGCCGAAATCTCCAGGGAGCTGTTCGGTCCCGAGATGCCCGGTCGCCTTGGTCCTCCGCCGCGGACGCCGTCGACGCCGCTACTGGTTGCGTTGGGGTTGATCCGGACGCCGTGGTTGATCGGAAAGATGGTGGCCGCGAGTTTTCGTTCGTATCGGGCATATCGGGAATCGGAGGCATTGACGGCACAAGGTGCGATACCTCCGAGACTCGACGGCCGCGAGTTGACCATGCTGAACGCGGATCCGCACGGTCGCCACGGTATTCGGGTCATCACCCTGCCCGTGGCTGCCCTGCGTGGCGGATCGTCGACGGTCACGGTGACCGTTCTGGCTGCCGTCTCGATGGCTCTGTCCACCTACCTCGAGCGGCATGGGGGCGCGCCTGCGGACCGTCTCGGCGCCGAGGTCACGGTGGCGCTTCCCGGTGAATCACAGTCTCGCAATCACTTTCGCAACGTCGGCGTCGATCTGTATCCAGATGAGAAGGATCTACGTGTGCGGGCCGACCGGATCGCGCAGGCGCTGGACGAGCGCAGGACGCGCGCGCTGCATCCGGTCATCGCATCGCAGGGTGACCCGATGACGGTGACCCCTGCTCCGATGATCCGGGCGGGGGTGCGTAGCTACTCGCCACACGAGATTCCGGAGACCGTATCCGGAAACACCGTTCTGACGAGCGTCAACCGAGGTCCGGCAGACCTCGAATTCTGCGGTAGCCCAGTCTTGTTCACAGCAGGGTTCCCCGCGCTGTCCCCGGTCATGGGTGTGACGCACGGCGTGTACAGCATCGGTGACACCGCGACCGTGAGTGTTCATTTCGGACCCGGCGTCATGACCGATCCGGACGAGTACGAGGAACTACTTCGGCGCGCCCTCGACGAGGTCCGTGTCGCCACCGCCTGACAGTCACGTCAGCTGCTTGCCGCTCCACTGCGTCGTGAGGCCAGGCGTGCGCTCGTCAGGAGACCGGTTCGGGGCGCTTCCCGATGGTCAGCGTGACCTCGCCGGTGTGCGCGAAGAAGTCGTTGCCCTTGTCGTCCACCACGATGAACGCCGGGAAGTTCTCCACGTCGATCTTCCACACCGCTTCCATGCCGAGCTCCTCGTACTCGACGACCTCGACATGCTTGATGCAGTCGAGGGCCAGCCGTGCAGCCGGACCGCCGATGGAACCCAGGTAGAAGCCGCCGTGTGTGTCGCACGCCTCGGTGACCTTCTTGGAGCGGTTGCCTTTGGCCAGCATGACCATCGAGCCGCCCGCGGCCTGGAACTGGTCGACGTACGCATCCATGCGGCCCGCGGTGGTGGGGCCGAACGACCCGGATGCCATGCCGTCGGGCGTCTTCGCCGGTCCCGCGTAGTACACGGGGTGGTCCTTCAAGTACTGCGGCATCTCCTCGCCGGCGTCGAGGCGCTCCTTGATCTTCGCGTGCGCGATGTCGCGGGCCACGACGAGCGGCCCGGTCAACGAGAGCCGCGTGCTGACCGTGTGCTTGGACAGTTCTGCGAGGATTTCCGGCATGGGACGGGTCAGGTCGATTTGCACCGCGGCGTTCTTGCCGGTGCTCGAGACGCCGTCGGTGTCCGCGTCGAGCTGCTTGTCTGTGACCTCGGGCAGGAACCGGCCCGGATCGAACTCGAGCTGCTCCAGGAACACGCCCTCCGGGGTGATCTTGGCCTTGGCCTGCCGATCGGCGGAGCACGACACCGCGATGGCAACCGGCAGCGACGCGCCGTGGCGGGGGAGTCGGACCACGCGAACGTCGTGGCAGAAGTACTTACCGCCGAACTGTGCCCCGATGCCGATCTTCTGGGTGAGCTCGAAGACCTTCTGCTCCAAGTCGAGATCGCGGAAGCCGCGGCCGGTGATCGCGCCCTCGGTGGGCAGTTCGTCGAGGTAGTGCGCCGACGCGTACTTGGCGGTCTTGAGCGCGAACTCCGCCGAGGTGCCGCCGACGACGATCGCCAGGTGGTATGGCGGGCAGGCTGCGGTGCCGATGCCGCGGATCTTGGCCTCGAGGAACTGCATCATCGAGTCCGGGTTGAGAATCGCCTTGGTTTCCTGAAAGAGGTATGACTTGTTGGCGCTGCCGCCACCCTTCGCCATGAACAGGAACTTGTAGCCGTTCTCGTGCCCGGAGGTGGTGTCCGAGTACAGCTCGATCTGGGCGGGCAGGTTGCTGCCAGTGTTCTTCTCGTCCCACATCGTGATGGGGGCGTTCTGGGAGTAGCGCAGATTCAGCTTCGTGTATGCGTCGTACACGCCGCGGGCGATGGCTTCCTCGTCGTTGCCTTCGGTGAGCACGTGTTGACCGCGCTTGCCCATGACGATCGCGGTTCCGGTGTCCTGGCACATGGGCAGCACACCGGCGGCGGCGATGTTCGCGTTCTTCAGGAGGTCGAGCGCCACGAACTTGTCGTTGTTCGATGCCTCGGGATCGTCGAGAATCTTCGCGAGCTGGGTGAGGTGATCGCTGCGCAGGTAGTGCGAGATGTCGTGCAAAGCCGTTTCGGTGAGCAACCGCATCGCCTCCGGCTCGACCTGCAGGAAGGTGCGGCCTCCCGGCCCCTCGACCGTGGACACCCCTTCTGTGGTCAGCAACCGGTACTCGGTGGCGTCCTCACCGATCGGCAGCAGGTCCTCGTAGAGGAAGTCGGCCATTGTATCTCCTGAACAGAAGGGACGGGGGCGTTCGTCCATCAGGTTATCGCTGCGGGGTTCGTCTTCACCGGCGGGGTTGCTCACCACCGCCTTGCTGTGAACTGGATTACACGCCACATCGAGGTGAATCCGTACAGTGGTATGGATGTCTTTGCACAGTACTGCGATCTCTGCTCGACCCGAGGCGACGGCTCGTCCCGCGTTCCATGCGTGGCTCGACGTCGGAGTGGTCGTCGCAGTGCTCGTCGGCACCAACCTGATCGCCCACTTCACCACCGCTTGGGCCGCGATCGCCACCGTGCCCATCGCGGCAGTGATACTTCTGTTCCTGTCGCGTCGACGTGGACTCGGCTGGAGTGAACTCGGGTTGTCACCGCGTCACTGGCGCAAAGGTGCGCTGTATTCACTGGGCGCAGTCGGTCTCGTCCTTGCCGTGATCGCTGTCGGCGTTGCGCTGCCACTGACAAGGCCGTTCTTCCTGTCCGATCGCTACGCCACGATTTCCGGCGCGCTGATCGCCTCGATGATCGTGATTCCGTTGCAGACCGTGATCCCCGAAGAACTCGCTTTTCGCGGTGTCCTCCACGGAACCCTCGAACGCGTCTACGGTGCGCGCGGCGTGTTCGCGGCCGGCTCGCTCATGTTCGGGCTGTGGCACATCGCGTCGTCTCTGGGGCTCACGACCGGCAACGCCGGCCTGACGGACTTCCTCGGCGGCGGAACCACCGGCAAGATTCTCGGCATTCTGGGTGCAGTCGTCGCCACTGCGCTGGCCGGTGTGGTGTTCACCTGGCTGCGCAGGCGCAGCGGAAGCCTCCTGGCTCCAATTGCGCTGCACTGGTCTCTCAATGGCCTCGGTGCCCTCGCTGCGGCGGTCGTCTGGCACGTGACCCTGGCCTGACCTGGCACGGCATTATCGTGTGCCGGAGGCACTGGGCGATACTGTGCGCGACTTGTTCGCCGGCAGAGGAGAAGCGTGCGCGTATTGGTAACGGGTGGGACCGGATTCGTCGGAGCGTGGAGCGCCGAAGCGGCCGCCGATGCGGGTCATCGGGTGAGATTTCTCGTGCGCGATCCTGCGAGGCTCGCGACCGGACCGGGAGCGTTGGGGATCGATACCTCGGACTTCGTTGTCGGTGACATCACCGACCGCGCCTCGGTGCGGCGGGCGCTCGACGGGTGCGATGCCGTCATACACGCAGCCGCGGTGGTCGCCACCGATCCCAAGCGGGCGGACGAGATGCTCGAGACCAATCTGCTCGGAGCCGAGAACGTGCTGGGCGCGGCGGTATCGATGGGGCTCGACCCGATCGTCCACGTGTCGAGCATCGCCTCGCTGTTCGACCCGGCCCACGACATCCTGACAGCGAACCTCCCCGTGCGCGGTGCCGCCGACGCCTACGGGCAGTCGAAGGCCCGAGTGGAGGTTTTCGCGCGCGGCCTTCAGGAGGCCGGTGCTCCCGTCGTGATCACCTACCCGGGGATGGTGCTGGGGCCACCGGCCGGCCGGCAATTCGGTGAAGCTGCCGAGGCCGTCGAAGTTGCGGCGCGCATCAGAGGACTGCCAGGGCGCGCCGCCGCGTGGACGCTCGTCGACGTGCGTGATCTCGGAGCTCTGCACGCGGCGCTCCTCGAACAGGGCAAGGGGCCGCGCAGATTCATGGCAGGCGGTCATACGTCGCCGATCAGTGACATCGTGACTATGTTGGCTGCGGCCACCGGCAAGCGCATGATCACCTACCCGATCCCGGACGGGTTGCTGCGGACGGTCGGCCGGGCCGTGGACAGAGTGGGCAGCGTGGTGTCTTTCGAGACGCCGATTTCCGAGGCAGCGATGGAGTACTACACCAGGATGCCTCGAACGGACGACACCCCCAGCATGCGTGAGCTGGGGGTGTCGTACCGACAATCGCGAGAAATCCTGTCCGACACCGTTTCCGGTCTGCGCGGCGTCGGTCGGATCGGTTCCTGACAAGTCCGACCGTCAACGAACAGGATCAGTAGAGAACCTCTCGGTGCTCGTTGGCGTACGCGACCTGCTTGTCGGTGTCGCCGGTGCGCAGCTTGTTCACCCACTCGGGGTCGGCGAGCAGGGCGCGGCCGACGGCCACGAGATCGAACTCGCCGTCCTCGTACTGCCGCAGTAGACGATCGACCCCGGTCGACTCTGCGGCACCGTCCGGGGTGAATGCGGTGGTGAACACCTTGTTCAGACCGACGGAACCGACCGTGATGGTCGGGACTCCGGTCAGTCGCTTCGTCCACCCGGCCAGGCCGAGTTCGCTGTCCGAACCCGCCAATTCCGGGAAGGCTGCCTCCCAGTGTCGGCGGGTCGACACATGCAGGACGTCCACACCGGCATCGACGAGGGGTGTGAGCATCGCCTCGAGTTCGGCAGGTGTCTGTGCGAGTCGTGCGTCATAGTGGTTCGACTTCCACTGCGAGTACCGGTAGACGATGGCGAAGTCGTCGCCCACGGCCTCGCGAATCGCTGCGACGATCTCGGCGGGGAACCGGGTCCGTGCGCGTAGCGAACCGCCGTAGCCGTCGGTGCGCAGGTTGGTCTTCTCCCACAGGAACTGATCGAGCAGGTAGCCGTGCGCGCCGTGCAATTCGATGCCGTCGAACCCGGACTCCTTGGCGCTGACCGCAGCCGCCACCCACGCATTGCGGAGGTCGTCGAGATCGGTCGTGCTGAACTCACGTCCGAGCGGGACACCGTCGAGTGTGAGACCGGACGGGCTGGTGGACGCCACCTCCGGGTTCAGTCGGGGCCGGTCGCCACGCTCGACACCGAGATGCCACAGCTGCGGAATGATGGATCCACCCGCGTCGTGGACCGAATCGACGACTCGCTTCCACCCGGCGATGCTCTGCTCGCCGTAGAAGCGAGGAACGCTGGTGAACGGCCCTGCCGAAGGATCGGGAATGTACGTCCCCTCGGTGATGATCAGGCCGGTCCCGCCGCTGACCCGTCGCGTGTAGTAGTCGGCGACATCCTGCCCTGGAATGCCGTCGGGGGAGAAAGCGCGGGTCATCGGCGCCATTGCGAAGCGGTTCTTCAGCTGGAGAGATTTGACGGTCAACGGCTCGAACAAGCCGTCCACAGGTAGTGGAGTCTGGGCAAGAGCATCGGAAGTCTCGGTCATGGTCGTTTCCAACCGGCGATGAAGGTCCGCGTATTCCGGGATACCCGGCTGACAGAGCGACAGGGTGGGTAATCTGAATCACGTCACCTGGAGGTGCTTCGTGGCATGAGTCGAGTCGGTGGGTGGATCCGAGGTCTCGGTTACGTCCGCAAGTGGCTCGTGCTCGGAATCGTCATCGGCATCGTGGCCGGGCTCGGCGCGGTCGTCTTCTATTGGGCACTGACCGAGGCGACTCACCTGCTTCTCGGTGGACTCGGTGGTTACACACCACCGACTGCGGCCGGTGACGGCGGTGGCGACCCCAGTGGATCCTTCAGTCGGGCTTGGGCGATCCCGCTGATGGTGTGTCTGGGCGGACTCGTGTCGGGTCTCATCGTGTTCACGCTGGCGCCCGAAGCCGAGGGCCACGGAACCGACGCCGCTATCGAGGCATTTCACAAAGACCCGAAGATGATTCGGGCGCGTGTGGTGCTGGTGAAGCTCGTTGCTTCGGCAATCACGATCGGGTCGGGCGGTTCCGGCGGCCGTGAGGGTCCGACAGCACAGATTTCCGCCGGGTTCGGTTCGTTGCTCGCCCGCGCCCTCGACCTGTCCCCACGAGACGGACGCATCGCAGTCGCGGTGGGTATCGGCTCGGGCATCGGCGCCATCTTCGGCGCACCCCTCGGTGGAGCGCTGCTGTGCGGCGCCATCGTCTTCAAGGAAGACTTCGACTTCGACGTCCTGATTCCCGGTCTGATCACCTCCATCGTCAGCTATTGCGTGTTCGGGACGTTCCTCGGGTTCGGGCCGTTGTTCGGTTACGCCGCACTCGATTACCGGTTCGACAATCCTGGCCAACTGGCGTGGTTCGCCCTCATCGGGGTGCTCGCGGGCGTCATCGGATTGCTGTACTCGAAAGGCTTCTACCTGGCCGTGGCTCTGTTCCACAGGATGCCCGTGACGCGTGCCCTCCGGCCCGCGATCGGGGGACTGATGGTCGGGCTCCTGGCGCTTGCGATTCCGCAGGTTCTGGGGAGTGGCTACGGCTGGGTGCAGCAGACCCTCACACGCGGCACCCTCATGGACATACCCCTGTGGGTGATTCTGGTGTTGCCGTTGGCAAAGATTCTGGCGACCGCGCTGTCGATCGGGTCGGGTGGCTCGGGTGGCATCTTCGGGCCGGGCATGGTGATAGGGGCGTTCACCGGCGCTGCCGTGTGGCGGGCGCTCGAACCGATCGCCCCTGCAGTGCCGGACAGCCCAGCCCCCTTCGTCGTCGTCGGCATGATGGCGTGCTTCGGCAGCGTCGCCCGCGCACCGCTCGCCGTCATGATCATGGTGGCCGAAATGACCGGCAGCATCACCCTTCTCGCGCCTGCGATGATCGCCATCGGATTGGCCTATCTGATCGTGCGCCACTTCGACGAGACCATTTACCGTGCGCAGTTGTCGACCCGCGAGGAGGGGCGCCTGCGTCGGGTACTGGCGCGAACGCCGATCGTCGATGTCATGAACGTCCGGAAACCTGCGATGGACGACGGCGCCGATGCTGCCCCGAAACCTCAGGTGGCCCCGGCTGTCGACCTCTCGGCTTCCGTCGGGGACGCGCTAGCCGCGATGGACGGCTCCGATGGGTCTGTCAGCGTGGTCGACGGAGCCGGCCTCGTCCAAGGGGTCGTGAGCCGCAGCGATATCACCCAATGGTGCATCGGTACAGCGGACACCGCATCCGCGGACACGATTCGACGGGTACTCGGGACCGTGTGAGGACCGGACGGGCTGTTCCGGCATGCTGTTCGGCATGACTGTTCTCGTTCCGCGGTACATCGACCTCCTCTGGCCGGCACTTCAGACAGCCATCGCGTTGGGTGGATCGGCGTCGAACGAGGAATTGAACGGGGCAGTCATCGAAAGAGAAGGCCTTTCCGTGGCGGTGCAGGGGGTGCTGCACGGCGACGGCCCGAGCACCGAGATCGAGTACCGGTTGGCGTGGGCTCGCACCTACCTCAAGGGAATGGGGCTGCTGACGAACAGCCGACGGGGGGTGTGGAGCGTCACCGCCAAGGGCAGAGAAGTCACCGAGGCGGATATTCGACCGCTGCACACGGAGTTCTCCGCCGAGAATCGCAAGAAGAATGCTGCCCGTAAGTCTGCGCAGGCAGCGTCTCGGCGTGCCGACGAGCCGGACACGAATATTGCGGAGGCAGAGAACCAGACCGATTGGAAGGATGCTCTGCTCGACACGCTGCTCACGATTTCCCCGGATGCGTTCGAGCGGCTGACTCAACGATTGCTCAGGGAAGCGGGCTTCTCCAGCGCCTCCATCACGCGGCGTAACGCGAACGGCGATATCGAAGGACTCGGCGTCTACCAGCTGTCTCTGCTGAGTTTTCCGGTGTTCTTTCAGTGCACCCGGTACAGCGGCAGCGTCGGGGCGGGTGCCGTCCGTGACTTCCGTGGCGCAATGACCGGACGCGGCGAAAAGGGCCTGCTGATCACCACCGGCACCTTCACCGGCGATGCGCGTGCCGAGTCCAAGCGAGACGGCGCCCCGCCGATCGACTTGGTCGACGGTGACCGGCTGTGCGAGTTGCTCAAAGAGCATTCTCTCGGTGTCGCGGCCACGACGCGCGTGGTCGAGGATGTCGAGATACGACCCGATTACTTTCAATCGCTCGAGCCGAAATAGAACTGCCGCAGCATTGCGGATCGGCCACGATGGTGGCGCCCGGCCACCAAAAGGCCAACAGACTACGTCGAACGTGTGTACAGAGGAAGTACCTGCGCATCAGAGGAGTGTGTATGTCGATCACGTCGCCACCGCCTTTACCCGGTGGGTGGAACGGGCCGTCGGACCAGATGTGGGTCGACCCCGAGTTCATGCCGCTCGCTGATCAGTTCTTCGCGATGTTCTCGAGCCGCGCCAGCGGTGGCGGGGCGCTGGCGGTCTATCGCAACGGCACCAAGGTGGTGGACATCTGGGCTGGTCATGCAGGTCGGCACCGACGTTGGCAACACGACACCATTGCTCTGTCGTTCTCCACGGGGAAGGGTGTGGCGAGTACCGTCGTTCACCGACTTGCCGAACGCGGTCTCATCGACTACGACTCTCGGGTCGCCGACTACTGGCCCGAATTCGCTGCGGCAGGCAAACACGCGATAACCGTGCGCGAGTTGTTGTCCCACCGTGCCGGTCTGCACCGGATTCGTGGGGTGGTTCCCACACCCGAACAGCTCATGGATCACGCGCTCGTCACGTCCCTGCTGGCGCAGGCGCCACCCTCCCCGAAACGAATGACTGCGCCCGGATACCACGCGATCACCTTCGGTGCGCTGGTGGCAGAACTGGCGGCACGCGCATCGGGCAGGGAATTCACGGAATTGGTACGCACCGAAATCGCCGAACCGCTCGGTGCCCCCGAACTGTGGTTCGTCGTGCCGCGTGAGGAGCGATATCGGATTGCGGGAACGTTCCCGCACATCAACCCGATGTCCCTGCCCTGGGGTCCCACGTCGTCCGCACTGTCGAAGCTTCCGGGTATCCGGAACCTGGCCGACGCCGGTATGCCGGCGGGGTTCGATGCGCTCGTTCGGAATCCGGATCTGCACGACTCCGCCATGCCTGGTTGGAACGGCGTGTTCAGTGCTCGGGCGCTCGCCAAGATGTATGCGGCACTCGCCGGAGGCGGCAGTGTCGACGGTCGACGGCTCCTGCGTCCCGACACCGTCGCGCAGTTGGCCGAGGTGCAGACGACGGCTCGGGACTACGTGCTCGGTATCCCGATGAACTGGCGGCTCGGGTATCACGCCGGCATGATCTCGGCGCGTCACCAACCGCAGCAGGCGTTCGGGCACTATGGCCTCGGCGGTTCCGGTGCGTTTGCGGACCCGGAAGCGGGGCTGGCCGTTGCCTTCGTGTCGAATCGGTTGGGTAACAGGCTGAATCCCATCGCCGATCTGAGGTTGCCGCGGCTCGGGGCTACCGCCCAGACTATTGCCCGAGGGTAGATCCGACGCTGGCACGTCGGTGAAAGAATGTTTGCCAAGTGACTGACGTGGCTCGTGTGAGTGTGGTGGAATGCAAACCGACCGAACTTACCGACCCAGTGGCCGCGGGTGTTGCAGACACGCCGTAGCGTGACAGAAGAGGTATGGGGGCATCCGTGCTGGTGAATAGACGACAGCTGTTCAAGTATGCGGCGGCGGGTACGGCCGCGGTGGGACTGGCCGGAATGTCCTCCACCGTGAGAACGGCCGTGGCAAACGAGAACTTGGGCATTCTCATCGATTACTCGGCGGGTGTGCCCTCTGCGGCGGCGATCGCTGATGCCGGATATCTGGGTGCCATCCGGTACGTCTCCGATCGGCGTCCGGGCGCGGAATGGATGCTGGGCAAGCCGATGCGGGCTTCCGAGGCAGAGGCACTCACCGCGGCGGGTCTGTCCGTGGTGTCGTGCTATCAGTTCGGCAAGGCCGACACCGCCGACTGGCACGGCGGGCTTCTCGCAGGTAAAGAGCACGCGGAGCGTGGTTGGGAGCTCCATCTGGCGGCCGGAGGCCCTGAGAACCGTCCGATCTACGCATCGATCGACGCCAACCCGACGCCGCTCGAATTTGCGTCCATGGTGGCGCCGTACCTGGCCGGATGGCAATCGGTGATCGGTAAGGAGAACGTCGGTGTCTATGCCAACTCCGGCACCATCGAGCTCGCCTCGAAAGCCGGCCTGGGAGCGTGGTACTGGCAACACGATTGGGGCACTCCGGAGGGCTATGTTCACCCAGCGGCGCACCTGCATCAGTACGAGATCGACAAGCGCAGTGTCGACGGCGTCGGCATCGACCTGAACGCCATTCTCAAGCCCGACTACGGGCAGTGGTGACGCTGCCCGGGCGGTAGGGCACTACTTCACGCCCACCTTGGTCATCCATTCACGCGCCGCGTCCGGAAGTGTTCCGGCGGCTTCGGCTGCGCGGCACCACTTCTTGGCGGTTCTGAAGAAGTTCATGGGGTTGTAGGCGTCTTCCTCGTACTTCCAGAGGTTGTCACCGGCGTAGTGGAGGATCGTGATGTTCGCGGCCTCGAACTCGCTGCCGTCTCCCGGGTCTGTCATTGGGTTGTTGATCTCGCACACGACCCAGCCGCGTTCCTCGTCGATCATGTACCAATTCGGGGGAAACTTCGTCATGTGGCTGCCGGGGAAGCTCGACATCGTGCGAACGACCCACTCACGAACCGCTTCACGCCCGTGCATCGTGCCGAAAGCGTGCTCGACGTAGGTGACGTCCTCGGTGAACATGTCCGCGAATCCGGACCAGTCGTCCGTGGCCACGCAGTTCGCCACGTTCTTCTGGAAACTCGCGAATGCTTCTTCGAGTTCGTTGCGGCTCCACGACATAATTACGGGCTTCCTCTCGTCGACCTGTCCGGCCCCAATAAGAACACGTTTCAGTTCTGAGGGGAAGTCTCGTCGATGAACGCGAGCGACGGAGAAGTATCGCTAGACCGAGATCGGCAGCAGTGTAGGAGGATCGGATGGAGTTTCTCGTCATTGGGGATACGCCCGCATGACTCGACCGACCCTCGTGCAGTGATCAGCTCTGGCTGTGTGACGTCTGATCGGGCAGATCGTGTTCGTCTGCCGTCACCACGAGTTGTGGATGTTCTTCCGGCGACTCGTGGTCGCCTCGCCACGCCATCAGGGACCAGCGCGACAGACCCGACAGTGCGGAGCCCAGGCTTCCGACCGATGCCGCGCTTGCAAGCGACCCGGTGCTGAGGGCGGAACCGGCAGAGCCGACCGATCCGATGGACAGGATCGAACCGACGCTGCCGATGGACAGGATCGAGTAGGCAGATCCGATCGAGAGGATGGACCCTTCCGAACGGATGGACAGAATCGACCGATAGTGATGACGATGCGGATCGGTCGACGATGTTGGGCTGGTGGACGTGGCCTTCCTGCGCATTCCTCGGGAATACCACAGGAAAGCTACCGGCAAACGGTAATGCACGAAGTGGGGCCCCCCCAAGTTAAGTGGGGCCCCATCCGGGGATCGGGGGCGGGGAACAGGAACAAGCCCACCG